>JBDRBC010000520.1:0-22019 GCA_043823125.1 bacterium
CAGGACATTGTACCACAGTCGGGATGGAAACCAATCCCTGCTCTGGTTCGACCTGAGTCTAAGTAGGAACCTGGATGCTGCTTGTCAATGAAGTATACCGCTCCATCCTCGGGGAGTCCCAGGCTGCCGGGTGGCCCGCGGTGATCATCCGTCTGACCGGTTGTCACTGCCGCTGCACATACTGCGATACGGTTCACGCCTTCACGGAGGGAGAGGAGCAATCCGTCGGTCAGCTCAGCCGGCAGGTCGACGAGTTCGGATGTCGACGGGTACTGGTAACCGGTGGTGAACCGCTGCTGCAACCGGAAGTCGTGCATCTCTTGACCGATCTCTTACGAAACGAAAAACTCGTCTGGCTGGAAACCAGTGGTGTCACAGGAACTGTGCCTCTGTCTCAGGTGCCCGCCGGGGTGCGGCGAGTCGTGGATGTCAAAACGCCGAGTAGCGGGATTGATTCCAGCTTAATCGACTGGGAGGGGGATTTTGTCCCTGACGGCGGCGGATGAGTTGAAGTTCGTCTGTGGCGACCGGACCGATTACGAATGGGTGCGAGATCTGCTGCGGGAAGGCGAGTCTTTACCCCCCGGGACTCCGTTGACCATTTCGCCGGTATTCGGATCGTTGGCACCGGATCAGCTCGCCGAGTGGATCCTGACCGATGGACTCGAGATCCGTATGCAGCTCCAGTTGCACCGATTGGTTTGGCCCCGACGGGAACGAGGGATCTGAAACCGGCCCACGACGTTGTCGGACGCTGGACCGTGGTGAGCGAGGTGATACCGTGCCCATTCCCGAAACCGCGCCGGACGATCGACCGCTGGCGGTGGTGCTGCTGAGCGGTGGACTCGATTCATGTGTCTGCCTCGCCGAGGCGCGCCGGCGGTTCCGGCCCGCACTTCTGCACGTCAATTACGGACAACGGACAGAACAACGAGAACTCCGAGCTTTCCGGGCCATAGCCGATTCCTATGGCGACCAGCTCAGACTGGTGGCCGAGGCCGGCTATTTCGCCCAGATCGGTGGCTCGAGTCTGGTGGATCCCGACCTGGCCATGGAGCGCGGATTGCCGACGGAGGCTGCGGTGCCGTCCACCTACGTTCCGTTCCGGAACGCCCACATTCTGGCCATCGGTGTTTCCTGGGCCGAGGTGATCGGCGCCACCGCCCTGTTCATCGGCGCCGTGGAAGAGGACAGCAGCGGTTATCCCGATTGCACCGAGGCTTTTTACTCTCGGTATCAAGCGGCGGTGGATGCCGGTACCCGACCCGAGACCCGGATCAGGATCCACACGCCACTGCTTCATCTCGACAAGGCGCGGATCGTGGTCCGTGGGGTCGAGCTGGCGGCGCCGCTGCATCTGACCTGGTCGTGCTACAGCGATTCCGAAAAGGCGTGTGGCCAGTGCGAGAGCTGTCTGCTCCGACTACGAGGTTTCGCCGCCGCCGGGCAGCGGGATCCCATCCCGTACCGGACCAATCCCTGAAACGTGATCAGCGAGTTTCGAACTGGGAGAAATCGTAGCCGCCGTAGGCGTTGCAACGTGAGCAGAGGTGGATCAGGTCACGGCGGCCGTCGTCCAGCAGTTCGCGCAGATGCGAGGCGGCATGGCTCTGCCAGATCTCGGCCACTGAACGCTGCTCGACGTTGCCGATGATCGCCCGCTCGTGAACATCCCAGCAGCAGAGCGTGGCGTTGCCGTTGCTGTAGAAGAACAGCTCGTCGACAGCTTTCAGACACGGCTTCAGCACCACATCTTCAGGCTGCTGTCCGGTCCAGGGCCACTGGTAGAGCTGGGTGATCACGACCTCGCTGCAGCGTGGTTCCCAGAACCGCCGGAAGTCCTCGATCTCGTGTCGATTCTCCGGGACCTCGATGAGCCGCACTTCGGTGCGGCACTGGTCATGGAATCCTTCTCGATCCCAGAGTTCGAGAAACCTGGCTACCCGTCCGTATACCGTGGCATGGCTGACTCCGACCCGGGACGGTTCGTACACCTCTCGACTGAGTCCGTCGATGGAGAAACGGATGAGGCCCATGCCGGCCGTCAAAAGATCGCGTCCGAGAGTTTCGGTGAGCAGCTCGCCGTTGGTGTTGTACTCCACCAGGGCGGTGGGATCGGTCTGCTTGATGTACCGCACGATCTCCGGCTGCCGCCGATCCACGAACGGTTCATTGGTGAGGAACGGGCGATACGTGACACCACGACCCCGGGAATCGTCCACGATCTTGCGCCAGGTGGCGTCGGCCATGCGGGCGGGGGAGCGTTGGATCTCGTGCTGGGGGCAGAACGGACATTTTCCGTTACAGGTCGTCACCGTTTCGAGCTGGATGCAACGGGGGAACTGCGCGTACGGCATGCGCCAGCGGGGGGGATGACCAGGTGAGTCTGAGGGGTGGGTCTTGATTACCCGGTCTCGATTATCCGCTTGCTGGGGACGCACCTGCCGACCTCCGCGTGAATACCTGAAATCCTGGACCGTGGGCGGACCTGGAAGCGTTTCGACACTGGCGGGTAAGACGGAAACAAAGTTACAGATACGGATCCAGAACAGCCAGGCTTTTCTCGGTGGCGCCCCGCTGATCCAGGACGAACTGGCGTGCGAGGCGGCCGTGTCGCGCCAGGTCGTCCGGATCTGTCAAGAGTGACACGGCGCGCTCCAGCGCTGCAGCCGAGTTCTTCACCACGTAACCGGCGCCCAGTCGTTCCAGGTGACCGGCTTCGTTGGCGTTCTGGATGATCGGACCGAACAACACCGGCATGGCGGCGATAGCCGGCTCCATGGTGTTGTGCACGCCGGTGGTGAAACTCCCGCCGACGTAGGCCAGATGACCGGCCCGGTAGATGTCGGCCAGGATTCCCACGGTATCCACCAGGATGCAGCGCACGTCCGCCGGCAGGCTCTGCTCGCCCAGACGGGCTCGAGACAGCCGGATCGTGCCTATCCGTTGCCGCGCCAGCTCGGCCTCCAACCCGGCCAGCCGATCGGGCCTGGGCTCGTGGGGCGCCAAAATCACGTTCAGGTCCGGGAACCGATGCAGGAGTTCCGGCAATACCGGGAGCCAGAGCCGCTCGTCCGGTGGCCAGGTACTGCCCAGGATAAAGAACGAGCGGCCGGTTGCCTGGAGTTGTCGCGTCTCCTGGCTGGTCTCGGCTGCTTCGTAGCGCAGGATCACCTGTTCGGCGCGGGTGTCTCCGGTAACAGTGATGGGGCACGAGACGCCGATCTGGTGGCGGAAGCGGTCCCGATCCTCCTCGCTGCAGACCCCCAGATGGTCGAACCGGGTGAAGAGATTGCGGAACAACGAGCGGGCTGGCGCCCAGAGCCGTGCGGACCGCGGCTGCAAGGTGCCAGCCAGCAGCACGATGGGAACGGACTGGCCATGGGCCGCCCGGACCTGATTGGGCCAGTAGTCGAACTTGATGAAGATCAACAGGCGCGGGTCCCAGGCGTTCACCAGTCGACGCATGTTGGAGAGGCGGTCGAAGGGCAGGTAGTCGTGATAATCGGCGCAGGGGCGTTTCTGCGCGTACTCGAGGCCACTCGGGGAGAAGTGGGTCACGGCGATGGGCAGACCGTCGCCATGGCGTTCCTTGAGGGCCGTGATCACCGGTCGCGCCTGCTCGTATTCCCCCACCGAGGTGACATGGATCCAGACGCAACGCTGGAGGCGCTCGCGGGAGGCGGCCACTCGGTCCCAGAAACCACGACGTCCGGAGAGCCCCTTCCGGAGCTTCTCCGAAAACGGTGCGGCCACCGGCATGATGGAAACGGTCACCGGGATCAACAGGCGATAGAGCCCCAGCAATGGGTGCAGGTTAGCCACGATGCACCACCTTCGGCAGGAACTCGCTCCAGGGAGCCATGCGGGACAAGGTGGCCAATACGGTCAGGGGGGAGATCTCCTGCAAGCAGGCTTGATCCAGTCGCCAGCAGGGACGTTTTCCGTTCCGGGAACACGGTCGGCAGTCGAGTTCGCGCTGTAACACCAGACTCTGGGGCAAGTGGGGAAAATAGCCGAAATCACGCACCGTGGGGCCAAACAGCGCCAGGACCGGCACCCCCACCGCTTCGGCGAGATGCAATAGCCCCGTGTCGTTGGTCAACAAGCTGCTGCAGCCGGCCAGTGCCGTGGCAGTGCGGATCAGATCCTGCTCCTGGCAGATCTCCACCGCGTTCAGACCGCTGGCGGTTCTGGCCAGGTCACTGTCGGCAAACCAGGCCCGTTCCTGGGGACCGAGGAATAGCCGGACCGGCGCCGACGAGACCTTCCGGAATTCCTGGAGGAAACGGGCGAAATACTCCGCCGGCCAGCGCTTGGTATCCCAGCGCGCCCCGGGCGCCAGACCGAGCACTGGGGCGGCCGCCGTCTGCCCCGAGGAGAGGTCGATCGGTTCGTTGGTGACGGGGGTGAGTCGGGCCAGAGGGTGGGGAGTCACTATCTGATTCGTCCCCACGGTTCCTCCGGATTGTCCGGATGGAGCGGGCTGGAACAAGGTATCGAACCGATCACGCATGGTCCGGTGCAGTTTCCGGGTCCGCCGCCGCAAGAACAGGAGTGACAGCCGGGAGCTGGTGTCCTTGGCCAACCGCTGCGTCGGTCGGCGACCGAGCATGGTCAGCAGCAAGATACTGCGCAGATTGTGGTGGGCATCGATCACCTGGTCGAACCGGGACGGACGGAGTATTCTCGCCAGCCGCAACAGATCGGACAGGCGAGGTCCCGGCAACGGGATGACCGATTCGATGCCGGTGGCGTGACGCATCAGGTCGGCATAGGCGGCCTTGGTCACCAGGGTCACGCGGTGACCACCGTCGCCACTGTGGTGCCGGGCGAACTTGGCCAGGGACCAGGTCAGGAGACAGAGATCGCCTAGCGCTCCGAAACGGATGACCAGAATACGCGACAACTGGTTCCTTTCGGTGGAAACGGTTCACGGCTGGGCAGGGAACAGGGCAAGAACACCGTTTGATGTCGCCGATCTTAGTGATCCCCTTGCAGGGTGTCAAGGAAGCGGCTATGCTGCGCCGATATCGCCCGGATATGGCTTCGACGGAAGTGAGTGTGGGTTCGTGGAGTTCGTCCTACTGTTGATCCTGCTGGTCCTGTCCGCGTTCTTTTCCGGCAGTGAAACCGCGTACTTTTCCCTGCGCCCCTTCCATCTGGCTCGCCTTGCCCGCCAGGACGGCCGCTCCGGGCGACGGGTAATCGCACTGGTGGAACGGGCCAATACCTTGCTCTCGGCCCTGTTGATCGGCAACCTGCTCGTCAACACCGCCGCCAGCGTGGTGGCCACAGCGGTCTGTGTGACGTGGTGGGGACAGAATGGGCTCGTGGTGGCGGTGCCGGTTATCACCATGGTCTTGCTACTGTTTGGCGAGATCACCCCCAAGATGATCGCCCTCGGTTTTCGCCGCCGGCTGGCGTTGATCACCGTGCGGCCGTTGTCGCTCTGGGTAGGGTTGACCAGTCCCCTGGTGAATCGCATCACGGCGGTGATCGATCGTCTGCTGGATCTGTTTCCGTTCGAGCGGGCCCGGGGCCGCAACCTGAACCGGGAGGAACTGGAAACCGCCTGCGACCTTGCCGTGGCGAGGGGAGCACTCACCGAGACCGAGGGCCGTTTTCTGGCCCGCCTGCTCCAGCTGGAACATCTGGAAGTCCACCAGATCATGACGCCGCGGCCGGACGTGAAAACCCTCGCAGCCACGGCCAGCCGGCAGTCCATCCGGGAGATGGCCCAGACCTCGGGTTTCAACCGCTTTCCGGTGACCTCGGCCGCGCGACCGCAGCCCATCGGTGTGTTCCATCTGAAAGATATGGTAGGGCACGAGGCGGTTGAATTTCCGCTGGCGGAGGGAGATCTGCATCCGTTGCTGTTCGTGCCGGAGAGCAAGGATGTGGCAGCCCTCCTGGCCGAGATGCGCACCGGTGGCGGCCATCTGGCGGCGGTCATCGACGAACACGGCGATTTCAGCGGCATCGTCACTATGGCCGACTGTCTGCAGGCGCTGCTGGGAGCGGTGGGGGATGTGCCGTCACTGGAGATCCAGGACGCCACTCAGCTCGGTGCGGGACACTGGGTACTCAGTGGTCGGATGGACCTGCGGGAGATGAGTGAACTCACCAGTGTGACGCTCCCCGTCTCGCGCGATTACGTGACCATCACCGGTTTCCTCATGGCGCGGTTGGGTCGGGTCCTCCGTCCGGGCGACGAGTACGAGCTGTCGTCCGCCCGTTTCCGGGTGCTCGAGATGCACGGGCATAAGGTCAAACAGATCGAGTTGTTGCGGTTGCGAACGGATCCGCCGGGAGGGGTGACATGAGTGGCGCACCTCCAGCGACCTTGCTGAACCAAAGCTGGGAAGTGGTGATCGGTATCGTCCTGGTCTGTCTGGTGGCTTCGGGGTTCTTTTCCGGCGCCGAGACCGGTCTCATGAGCACCAGCCGGGTCCGACTTCGTCACCGTTACGGACCGGGGCGAGACGGCAGGCTGGGAACGCTGCACGCCCTGCTCGAGCGACTGGAATCACCCATTCTGACCTGCCTGTTCGGCACCAATCTGTTCAATGTCCTCGCCAGTGCGGTCATGACTGTGGCCCTCACCGCCCGGTTCGGTGAACGGGGTCAGCTTTACACCGTGGTGGTCATGTCGGTGTTGATCATCCTGTTTGGCGAGATCCTGCCCAAGATTGTCTACCGTGAATATCCGGAACGATTGACGCTGTCGGCAGCACCGCTGATCCGGGCTTCGATGGTGGCCATCTCGCCGTTGCTCTGGCTCTTGCGTGGTTATGCCGCCTTGTGGTCGCGTCTCCTGCCGCCCAACCGTGAGGAAGAATCGGGCGCCCTCGATCGGAACACACTGAGCGCCCTGCTCCTGGCGGACAGTCGGCCCCGGGGGCACGATCAGCAGTTCCGGCACTCCCTGCAGCGCTTCCTCGGGCTGGCCAAACGTGATCTCGGCGAGATCGCCCGGCCACTGGCCCGGATCACCTCCGTTCCCGCCGACGCCACGGTGGCCACCTGCTTGAGAACCGCGCGGGAGTCGGGCTTCAGTCGGCTGCCGGTACTGGCCGGCGACGGGAGCTTGACGGGGTGGATCCAGGTGCGCGACCTTCTGCTGGCCTCCGAGGGAGTGACCGACGAGACCGTGTTGCCGGCCGATCTCGTGCGGACCTGTCTGCTCGTGGACGAACGTATGAGCCCTCTGGAGCTGTTCGAGGAACTGCGGGGACAGCGACAGGAACTGGCCGTGGTGACCGCGGCCGCCGGTGAACAGTTGGGGCTGGTGACCCTGGAAGATCTCGTGGAGACCATCATCGGGTCCATTCACGACGAGTTCGACCGATTGCCGCCGGGAACCGAACATTCCGGTGTCGGTTAGCGGGAGCGGCCTGTGACACGGGTGAGGTTCGAGAGGACGGCCCCGGTCTCCTCACGGACTGCCTGGCTGCGGGCCCTTACACGAGGTCATAGCAAAGGAGCGACGGAATGACTGACCAAAAGATCACGAAACACGATCAAGTCCTGGCCGGCCTGGTGTTCTCATTACAAGCCGCGGCCATGCAGCAGCTCGGCAAGGTGACCAGTCCGCTGACCGGGCAGCTGGAACGGGATCTGGATCAAGCCCAGCACACCATCGACATCCTCGACATGTTGAAGACCAAGTGCCGCGAGGGGACACACGCCGAGGTGATCCGGATGCTTGACGGCGCCGTGATGGATCTTCAGATGAACTACCTGGACGAGGTGAAGAAGGAGCGGGAGGCCGCGGCGAGTGGCAGTGAGGAGGCCACGCCCGAGGGTGGCGACGATCCCGCCGCATCGGAAGCGGTGGACGAAACCGCGGTGGAGGAGACGCCGCCACCGGCCGAGGCCGAGGAGTAACTGTGGCTTTTCGAGGTACTCCACACCTGCGCGGCATCTCCCTCTGGCTGACCTGGTTCGGGCTCGGTGGGCTCCTGTGGGCCACGACTGTTCTCGCGTCGGGATCATCGCCGTTCGGCGGCACGACGGAACCACCCCCCACGTTGCAGGAATCGGTGCGCCTCTATCGAGTCACGCCCGGCTTGCTCCCGGCGGACGGACTGTTGCGGTTCGGCCTGGGCAGCCGCTCCTACAGCATCGCGTACCCGCGGACGGGCAGTCTGGATCGGGTCGAGTTCAAGGACTACTTCCTGGATCTGGAGTACGGTCTGTTACCCGGTCTGCACCTGGCTGCCGAATTGCCGTACCGGCGCTGGCAGGGCGGGAGGGGCGAGGTGCCGCCCACCGGGTCGGGGCTGGGCGATGGCGAGGCCTCATTGGTGGTTGGGCTGCCCCGGGTCCTGGACCGTTTTTTCAGCGCCGTCAGGGTCAGCGCCTCGCTCCCGGTAGGTGACCAGGCAACGGGATTGAGTGAGGGCAACGTCACGCCGACGGCCGTGGTGGCGCTCACCTTCCAGGTGTGGGAACAGTCGCAGTTTCCCGAGCTGCGGCTCCATCTCAATGCCGGCCTGCGCTGGAACGGGAACGAGGATACCGGCTTCGGTGGAGGAGAAATCTTCCAGCCGTGGCCACCGCTTTATCCCGCCGTCGCCTCCGGCGGTCAAGGGCGGGACAACGATTTCTTGTTGCTGGGTGCCGCCGTGGAATTCCGGCAGCGAACCACGAGCATTTATATCGAGTACACCGAAGCACGACTGTGGCGGTCCGACGCCGTGGCCGAGGCGGAGTATCAACGATTCCTGTCCGCCGGGCTCTGCTGGGGACGGGCCGAGGGGCTGGCTGTTCGGTTGGCCTACGACACCTCCCTCGCCCTGGACGATTTCGGCAACGACTTCACACCCGCCTATCCCGACATCGTTACCAGTCTGGCCATCTCGTACTCGTTGCCGTTTGGTGGTCTCGACACGGATCGCGACGGCATCCCGAATCGCAAGGACCGCTGCCCGGACGAGGCCGAGGACCGGGACGGTTTCCAGGATCTCGATGGCTGTCCCGAACCCGACAACGACGGCGACGGCGTTCCCGATGCGCAGGATGGCGAACCGCTACAACCCGAGGACCACGACGGTTTTCAGGACGAGGACGGCGTTCCCGATCCGGACAACGACGGTGACTCCATTCCGGATGCCAAGGACCTCTGTCCCGACGAACCGGAGGATTTCGACGGCCACCGCGATGGGGATGGGTGCCCCGACGAGTTTCGGGATATGGACAACGACGGCATCGAAGACGACCAGGACCGCTGTCTCACCCGACCGGAGGATTTCGACGGCTTCGAAGATGATGACGGCTGTCCCGAACTGGACAACGACCTCGACGGAATCGAGGATACGGAGGACGACTGTCCCGACAGTCCGGAAGATTACGACGGCGAGGACGACGACGATGGCTGTCCGGAGGGGACCGAGTCAGCCGAGTCAGCCTCCCCATCCGAGTCCGAGACAGAGCAATGAGTGGCGTCACCATGCCGCCCTGCCGGGGGCCTCACCCGCCAGGAGCCGTCAATCTGCCGCGCCGGGCTCTTCCAGTGCTTTGGCTTCCTGCCAGGCAGCTTCCAGTGCCTCGAGGCTGGCCTGCTTGAGCGCTTGCCGATCGTGGCCGAACCGGGTTTCGACGTAACCGAAGCGACGGCGGAATCGATTGTTGGCGCGCCGCAGGGCAAGGTCCGGTTGCACGTCGAGGCGGCGCGCCAGATTCACCACGGCGAAGAGCAGGTCGCCCAGTTCATGCTCCACCTGGTCAGCCTGTTTCGCGACACTGGCTTCAGCCAATTCCGCCAGCTCCTCGTGAACCTTGTCCCAGACCCCGGACAGATCGGGCCAGTCGAATCCGACCCGGGCGGCGTCCTGCTGGTAGGTGTAGGACTGGTGTAATGGCGCCGACGAGGCGGGCAGATCCTTCAAGATCGATTCCGGTCCGTCGGCCTGGCCGTTGGCACGTTTCTCGGCCGCCTTGGTCTCGTTCCACCGTTCCTGACTCTCGCTGGTATCGGCCGCCGTATCATCGCCGAAGACGTGCGGATGACGACGAATGAGTTTTTCGTTCCCGACCCGCGCCACAGCTTCCAGATCGATGGTCTGCGTCTCGCCCAGGATCTCGCAACAGAAACAGATCATGAACAGCAGGTCGCCCAGTTCCTCCCGAATACACTCGAAATCCCCCGCCAGGGCGGCCTCCAGCAGCTCGCCGGCTTCATCCAGCAGATAGTGGGCGGCGTTGGGCAGGGTCTGCGTACGATCCCAAGGGCAGCCGCCGGGGGAGCGGAGAGTATGGATGGTGCACAAGAGTGCTTCGACCTGGCTGGACATGCGAGATCCTTCGGTAACAGGATGAGACGATTCTCCGTCGACGGACCGCTGGTATCTGACCGCTTGATCCGGAGGCGGAGCCGACCGTCGGTCGGCACAATCGAACTCTCCAAGAGTAATTCGCTTTTTTCCTCCTCGAAAGCTTGTTATGCTGATTTCTTCCCCGCGGACGGTCGCGCCATCTCACCCGGACCGATTGGAGAGCAGCGCAGTGTCAGACTGGATTCGCATCCGAGGCGCCCGGCAACACAACCTGAAAGGCTGCGATGTCGATATTCCCCGAAGTCGCCTAACCGCGGTTTCCGGAGTATCGGGCTCGGGTAAGTCGTCACTGGTTTTCGACACGCTGTATGCGGAAGGTCAACGCTGTTACGTCGAATCGCTCTCCACCTACGCTCGCCAGTTCCTGGAACGACTGCCGAAACCGGACGTGGACTGGATCGACGGCATCAGCCCCGCCATCGCCATCCAGCAGCGGAACGCCGTACGGAGCGGTCGGAGTACGGTGGGTACGGTGACGGAGATCAGCGATTATCTGCGGGTGCTGTTCGCTCGGGCCGGGCGTATCGTCTGTCCCGGCTGTGGCCAGCAGGTGTTGACGGAGACGCCGGAATCGGTCTGGCGTCAGGCGCGTAAGTTATGGGACGATGCCGCCCTGCTGCTCGTCGGATATCCGTTGACCGTTTCGGACGCGGGGGCGTTGAACGGCTGGGCCGAGCCGCTCCTGGCTCAGGGGTTCCAGCGCGCGGTGGTGGGCCAGAGCGTGATCCGCCTCGACGAGTCCGGCCTGGCCGATTCGCCGACTCCGGCAGGCGGTGAGACCATCACCGTGGTGGCGGATCGACTCAAGCTCGTAGCCAAGGCCCGCTCGCGATTCGTGGAGGCGGTGGAACTCTGCTTTCAGCAGGCCGACGGTCGGGTCGTGCTCTGTGATCGGGATCTCACCCAGAGACACGAGTTCTCCACGGCCCTGCGTTGCGAATCGTGTGACCGGACCTTCCTGCCGCCGACGGCGCAACTCTTCTCGTTCAATTCGCCTCAGGGCGCCTGCCGCGCCTGCCATGGCTTCGGCAACCGAATGGAATTCGCGGAGGAGAAGATCGTCCCGGATTCGACCCTCTCCCTGCATGACGGCGCCCTCAAGCCGTGGAGCAGTGAGACCTTCGTCCATCTGCTGCCCGCCCTGTACAGTTTCTGCAGGCGGAACCAGATCCCCATCGAGGTCCCGTTCGGCCAGCTTCCCCGGAAGCTTCAGCGGTTGGTTCTGGAAGGGAAGGACCACGGGTATACGGGCGTCATCCCGTTCCTAGAGGAGATGCGTCGCAAGATGGAGAGGAGCCACCACCGGTTCTTCACGCGGCGGTTCATGGGCGACACCACCTGTCGTGCTTGTGGCGGCAGTCGACTCCGACCGGAAGCGCTGGCGGTGAAGGTGGGCAGTTTCGATCTGGGACAGGTCGGTATGCTGAGCATCAGCGCGGCGCTGGTCAAGCTCCAGAAACTCCACCTCAACAAGACCAACCTCGCCACGGCTGGTGAGATCCTGGACGAGGTGGTGCATCGGCTCCGCTTTCTTGAAAACGTGGGGCTCGGCTATCTGACCCTCGACCGCTTGACCCGGACGCTTTCCGGGGGTGAAGCCCAACGTATCCACCTGGCCAACGCTCTCGGTTCACGATTGGTGGACACCCTCTACGTGCTCGACGAGCCGACCACCGGACTGCATGCCGACGATATCGAGCGGCTGGTGGCGGTTCTGCAGGAGCTGGTCGCGGCGGGCAACAGCGTGGTGGTGGTGGAACATGATCTCTCCGTTTTGAGCGCGGCGGAATATTTTATCGAGCTGGGACCGGGGGCGGGTCAGCGTGGCGGCGAGGTCGTGTACCAGGGCTCGCTGGACGCGCTGCTGGCCCATGGCGAGACGTTGACTGCGGCCTATCTGCGGGGCGAGAAATCCTTGCCGAAACCACGTCGCCGCCGGGACGGTCAACCACCCATCCTGAGGATCCGCGGGGCTCGCAAGAACAATCTGCGGAACCTGGATGTGCGGATACCTCTGCAACGTTTCGTCTGCCTCACCGGGATCTCCGGATCGGGCAAGAGCAGCTTGCTGAACGGATGCCTCTTCGACGGCCTGACCATGCGAGCCACGGGCGGCGAGGGACGTTCCTTTCCGTTCACCTCCATCCACGGGGCGGTTTCCGTGGACAAGGTGGTACGAGTGGATCAGTCACCCATCGGCAAGTCCAGTCGTTCCAACCCGGCCACCTACCTGCAGGTGCTGGGGTCCATCCGGGAGCTGTTCGCCGCCACGAGCGAGTCGCTGGCGCGTGGGTATCCCGCCGGGCGGTTCAGCTTCAACACCGCCGGCGGTCGTTGTCCCGAGTGTCAGGGCCTCGGTGAGCACCGAGTGGAGATGCACTTCATGGCGGACATCTCGGTGCCGTGCGAGGAGTGTGGGGGCAGCCGCTTCAATCCGGCCACGCTGGAAGTGCGTTATCGCGGGCGGAACATCGCCGAGGTGCTGGGATTGACCGTTGACGAGGCGCTCCGCTTCTTTTCCAGTCATACCTCGGTGACCCAGCGACTCTGGTTGCTCAAGAAGGTGGGGCTTGGCTATCTGCGACTGGGCCAGGCCGCCACGACCTTGTCGGGGGGCGAAAGCCAACGGCTGAAAATCGCCCGTGAATTGGCGGTTCCCTCCGGGCGGCACAACCTCTATCTTCTCGATGAACCGACCACCGGATTACACGTCGATGACGTGGGAGCCCTGGTGAAGGTGCTGCACGAACTGGTGGAACAGAAGCACTCGGTGCTGGTCATCGAGCACAACCTGGACCTCATCGCCCAGGCGGACTGGATCATCGATCTGGGACCCGGGGGTGGTGAAAACGGTGGGCGCATTGTGGCCCAGGGGACTCCCGAGGCCATCACCGCCGAATCCGATTCCTTGACGGGCCGTTACCTGTCGTCGCGCCTGGCGCGCCCGCAGCGAGCAAAGGAAACCGACTGATGCGAGTTCTGGTCACCGGCGGTGCTGGATATATCGGGAGTGTCACGGTGAGCCAGCTCCAACGCGCCGGCGTGGAGATCGAGGTTCTGGACGACTTGAGCACGGGGCACCGCCGGGCCGTGGCTAGCGACGCCGTGTTTCACCAAGGCAGTCTGACCGACACCGCCTTGCTCGACGAGGTTTTCCGCCACCCGTTCGATGCGGTGATCCACTTCGCCGCTTTCAGCCAGGTCGGTGAGTCGGTTCGTGATCCGTTGCGGTACTATCGGAACAACGTTGTCGGCACTCTGGCCCTGCTCCAACGGGTGGCTGCGGGGGGCGCCGGACGTCTGGTCTTCTCCTCTTCGGCCGCCGTGTACGGTGAGCCGACCACTCTGCCGATTCCCGAATCCGCGCCCCTGAACCCGGTCAATCCCTACGGCCGCACCAAGCTGGCCATGGAGTGGGCCATTGCCGATGCGGCGGCGAGCGCCGGTTTCGCCGCGGTGGCGCTGCGTTACTTCAACGCCGCCGGCGCCGAGGGCGATCTGGGGGAGGATCACGATCCCGAGACACATCTCATTCCGTGCCTGCTCCGTTCCCTGCTCCGACCCGCTGGGGAATTCTGCATCTTCGGTCAGGACTACGACACCCCTGACGGGACCTGCGTTCGGGACTACATCCACGTCTCGGATCTGGCCGCTGCCCACGTGTTGGCGGTGAACCGGATAGCACCACCCGGTTTTTCCGCTCTCAACCTCGGCACTTCCCGTGGCCACTCGGTGCGAGAGATCGTCGACGCCGCCGCGGCGGTGACCGGACACGAACTCTCGCCTCGGATCGAACCGCGGCGGTCGGGTGACCCGGCGCGTCTGGTGGCGTCCAATACCCTGGCGGCCGAGCAGCTGGGCTGGCAGCCGGAGCGGAGCGACATCCAATCCATTCTGCACGACGCCTGGCGGTGGCACCAGGCCTTCCCCCACGGATACTAGTGCTCTTCTATGGGCATTTTCCTCCCCCGTCGTTCCCGGTCTCGTCAATCATGGCATAGCGATTGCAAAATTCACGATCAGATCGGAATCGATCTGAGCAGTGATCCGTCTAACATCTTGTGGTGGAATCGTTTCTGCGATGAGGTGTCAGGCCGATAGTGAAGCAGGGAGAAAAAATTGCCCACGGCCTTCAGCAGATTGTTCGGTGGAACTTCGCCTCACGTGGAAGGGGCGGAGACGGTCAAGGTGTTACGCTCGCTGCTATTATTGCTCCGCCAGCCGACTGTGAAACGTCGCCACGTCATGGTCACACGCTTGCTGCGCCGGGAGCCGTTCCGGCTGGCCATGGTGGCCGAGGTTCGGGATCTGGAGAAGGAGAATCTGGATGTCACCGTGGTGACCGGATCGGCCGTGGGTCTGGATCTGGCAGCGGTACAGGACACCCTCGGCTCACATATCAGCCCGCTCCTGGGAGTGGGCGACAAAGCGCCACGCTGGCTGGATCTGCACGGGGATCCGTTCGGCCCCGGATCGGCGTTCCTGCGCAAGTTCAATCTGGCCAGTGCCCTCGTTCTGCCGCTCACCGCAGCCGAATCGACAAGAGTGGGGGCGGCGTATCTTATCCTAGCCACCAAGGAACCGCTCTCGTTTCGGGCTCCCCTGGTCCAGGAGATCATCCTCGCCTGGTCCCTTTTCCGGTTGGCGAGTGTCGGTGGAATGGACAGTGCCCACGACCGGGACCCGGTGGGAGAGGCGACTCCGGGACAGGAATCAGAGGTGTGGCAACGGATTCCCACGGCGTTGGCCATCGTGGCGAACGACAGCATCGTCAGGACCAACGAGGCGGCTGAGGTCTTGTTGAAAACCAGTGTTGGCCGTGACGGCAGGTCGTGGGCGCTCTGGTTGGCGGCGGCGGTGCGTCGGCTGGAGTCGGCCAACCGTGACCACGAGGTCTTGCTGGCGTCGCAGCAGCAGAACCGATCCCTGGAAGTATCGCTGGGGCCGGCGCTGCCCCACGGGCGAGGCCGGGTGGTCGCCATCCGTGACGCCACCGACGAGGTGCTGGCGGATTCCCGGCACTCGGAGAGCATCTCCACCCTCAGCCACGAGTTACGGACCCCCCTCACTTCCATGAAGAACTCGGTCAGTCTGGTATTACGCGGAGATGCTGGCCAGCTGACGCCGCAACAGGAACGGTTTCTGGCTCTGAGTATGCGGAACATCGATCGGTTGGACCGGTTGATCACCGACCTGCTCGACGTCTCACGGGCCGAGGCCGGTCGGTTATCGCTCCACCGCCAGATGGTGGATCTCGGCAGTCTGCTGCGGGACGCCCTGGAGATGCTCTCCGCCACCGCCCGTCAGCGTTCGGTAACCCTGGACTACTCCGGTCTGCCGACGTCCTTCCCGGCTCACGTGGACAGCGACAAGATCGTGCAGATGATCCACAACACGGTGGGCAACGCCCTGAAGTACACCGAGGAGGGCGGGTACGTCCGTATCTGGCTCCAGAGCCGCGCCGAACAGTTGCCGCCCTTGGCCGTCTACCTGGCCGAGCGCTATTTCCTGCCGCTGAAGGTGTTCACCCTCGTGGTGGAGGACAACGGCATGGGGATGAGCGACGAGGTGATCCAGAACCTGTTCCATCCCTTCAGCCGCGGTCGCGAGGCCGAGGACAGTCACAAGCCGGGCAGCGGTTTGGGATTGCACATCACCCGGGCGCTGGTGGAGGCCCACGGCGGCACCATCGATCTGCAGAGCGGCCTCGACGTGGGGACCACCGTCAATATCGTCTTGCCGCGAGATCCGGAATCGGAACAGGTGGTGGTGGCCGCCCGCCGTCTCGGGACCGCCTTGATCAATCTGGGTCGTGAGGCGCGGCTGATCTGTCTGGACGCGCGCCGTCCCGATCTCGAATTGACCGCGGCCGATGTCCAGCGGGCGGATCAGGCGGTCAAGGAGTTTCTGGTGCGGTTGATCGGGGACGAGACTCCCGCGGACAATTCGCCCCCCGGCGGGGTCGGGAGTCTGTTGCCGGGTGAGGATCCGGGGCTCGTCACCGCAGACCGTCTCTGCCGGGTGGCCGATGGATTGTGGGCGGCGGTCAGCCGGGAGTGGGAGCGTTTCGCGCCGGCCTGGGAAGTGGAGAAGGCGAAACCGAACTGTCCCGGCGTGCTGGCCCATGCCGTCTGGGAAAGCCGGGACCTGTCCCTGGAGCCGGATGTGGCTAAAACCGAAGCGACACAGTCCGAATACATACCTGAAGACAACTTGTCCGAAGCTCTGGAAACGGAGGGAATCTGATGGAACAGCCGGTCAAGGTACTCATTGTGGATGACGAACAGGATATCCTGGAAACCCTGCAGTACAGTCTGGAACTGCGTGGTTACGAGGTCGAGACGGCAGTCGATGGTCTTGAAGCGCTCGACAAGGCCAAGCGGGTTCCACCGCAGGTGATGATTCTGGATGTCATGTTGCCCGGCTGTAACGGTTACGAGGTCAGTCGGTTGCTAAAGGAGTGGATGGAGACCGATCCCTCCGCCACTGAGTTCCCCATCATGCTGTTGACGGCGCGTAAGGTCGACACCGAGGAACGGGAAAAGTTCATCGCCACCTGGTCGCGGGCGGACACCTGCATGTACAAGCCGTTCGAATTGGACGAGATCCTGGACACCATCAAGGATTTGAGCGCCGGGAGCTTGGCCTCTGTCTGAAACGATACTCTCGGTGAAGAAAGTTGGCTTCACCTTGACAGAGCGCCATCTCAAGTGTTTTTATTCTCCTCCGCCGTCTGGTTTACAACCGGCACGGCATGGTGCCTGGGTAGCTCAGTTGGTAGAGCACATGACTGAAAATCATGGTGTCGGTGGTTCAATTCCGCCCCCAGGCACCACCCCTGTTGTTCTTCTCGGAGCTGGTGTAGCTCAGCTGGTAGAGCAGCTCACTCGTAATGAGCAGGTCTGCGGTTCGAGTCCGCACACCAGCTCCAGCAATCCCCTGAATGACTCTTCACTTGACCTTCACGGCCCCAGGCCGGAACCTGGCGAGGGCCTGTGAATCTGTGAGTCGTGATTTTACCAGCCGGTCCGGCTGGATATCCTCGGGAGAGAATGTCGTGCCGTTGCGGGTGAGTGTTTCCGGAGTACGGGGAGTGGTGGGCGACGGTCTCGACGCCACGGTCGTCATGCGCTGGGCTGCTGCCTTCGGCACCTGGTTGCCGCCGGGACCGGTGGTGGTGGGGCGGGATACCCGTCCGTCCGGCGACATGGTTTTACACGCCGTGGCGGCGGCGCTGATGTCCACCGGCCACGATGTCTGGGACATCGGCATCGCCACCACGCCGACCACCGAGATGGCTGTGGCCGATAGCGAGGCGGTGGGGGGCATCATCATCACTGCCAGCCACAACCCACAACCGTGGAACGCGCTGAAGTTTCTGGAAGGGCGGGGACTGTTTCTGACGGCGTCACAGAATCACGACCTGGCGGCCTTGCTGGACTGTGATGGCGGGCATGTGGCTGCGGATAGTCTGGGGCAGCTCGAAACCCGCTCCGGGGCTGACGTGGCCCATATCGCCGGAATCCTCGCCTTGCCGTGGCTCGATCCCGAGGCCATCCGGCAACGAAATTTACGGGTGGTCGTAGATGCCGTGGAGGGCGCCGGGGGCAGTATCGTACCGGCCTTGCTGGCCGAGCTGGGCGTGGAATGCATGCCGTTAAACTGCGGACTGAGCGGCCGCTTCCCCCACGATCCGGAACCGACCCCGGCGCATCTGGCCGAACTGGGTGCAGCAGTCCGGGACGCCGGCGCAGATCTCGGCTTTGCGGTGGATCCCGACGTGGATCGTCTCGCGCTGGTGGACGACAACGGGGTGGCTTTGAGCGAGGAACTCACGCTGGTGATGGCGGTTGACTTCCTGCTCGGCAAGCAAAATGGACCGGTGGTTGTCAATCTTTCGACCACCCGGCTCATCGAAGAGGTGGCCGGCCGCCACGGCGCCGAGGTACTCCGGACCCCTGTGGGAGAGGCCAACGTGGTGGAGACCTTGATGGCCCGGGACGGGGTCATCGGTGGCGAAGGGAACGGCGGCGTCATCTATCCGGCGCTCCATCCGGGGCGGGACGCGCTGGTGGGCATCGCCATGATCCTGCAATTGCTCACGGAACGTGAAGCGAGCTTGACAGATTTAGTTGCAGCACTGCCGCCGGTTGTTATGATAAAAGAAAAAGTGGCAAACGATATGCTCCCGACTGGCGAGGAACTTGCATTGCTCCTGGCGAGCCTGGGACCCGGGGCCGTGGACGATCGTGACGGTCTCAAGTGGATCGGCGAGGATGCCTGGGTGCATGTACGGCCATCCAATACCGAGCCGGTGGTCCGGATCATCGCCGAGGCGTGTGACACGGAAACGGCACAGCGATTGATCTCACGAATTCGTGCTGGGCGAAGTGCATAATTTTTCTGGGGGAGGGATTTCTCATGTGCGGTATCGTTGGTGTGACGGGTGATCAGGAAGCAGCGCCGATTCTGCTCGAAGGACTGCGTCGTCTGGAGTATCGCGGCTACGACAGCGCCGGTATCGTGGTGGCCAAGGACGGCCGGCTGACGGTCCACAAGCGGGAAGGGAAGATCCAGGATCTGGAAAAGGATCTGCCCTGGGACCAGCTAAAAGGTCAGTGTGGCATAGCCCATACTCGTTGGGCCACCCACGGCGAGCCGAACACCCTCAACGCCCACCCGCATCTGAGCAGCCACGGCGACCTGGCCATTGTCCATAACGGCATCATCGAGAACTTCGCCGTGCTCCGGCAGCGGCTCGAGAACGAGGGACATGTCTTCACCTCCGACACCGATTCGGAGGTCCTCGCTCACCTGATCGATTCCCTGTACGATGGGAATCTGGAAGAGGCGGTGCAGCGGGCGCTGCGTCTCGTGGTGGGAACCTACGGTATCGCGGTGTTGCACGCCGCCGAACCGGAAAAGATCGTCGGCGCTCGGCGTGGTTCGCCGCTGGTGGTCGGTCTCGGGAAAGGGATCAACTACCTGGCCAGCGACGTGGCGGCGGTGCTGGGGCGTACCCGCCAGGTGATGTATCTCGACGACTGGGAGATGGTGGTCCTCACGCCGGACAACGTCACGACCTGCAACATCGACAACGAGGAGATCACCAAGCAGGTGGAGGAAATCACCTGGGATCTGGAGCAGATCCAGAAGGGCGGCTACCCCCACTTCATGATCAAGGAGATCTTCGAGCAGCCCGACACCATCCACAACGCATTTCGCGGCCGGATCCTGCCGGATTCGGGCGACGTGAAACTCGGTGGCATCACCCTCACCGACTGGGAACTGCGCAACATCCGCCGCATCATCATCCTGGCCTGCGGCACCTCCTGGCACGCGGGGCTGGTGGGCGAGTACCTGCTCGAGGAGTACGCCCGGATCCCCGTGGAGGTGGAGTACGCTTCCGAGTTTCGGTACCGATCGCCCATCATCGAACCGGGCACGGTCTGTCTGGTCATCAGTCAGAGCGGTGAGACCATCGATACCCTGGAGGCCATGCGGGAAGCGAAGCGCAAGGGCGCCAAGGTGCTCGGGATCACCAACGTGGTCGGCTCAACCATCGCCCGGGAATCCGAGTGTGGCGTGTACATCCACGCCGGGCCGGAAATCGGTGTCGCCTCCACCAAGGCGTTCACCTGCCAGGTGACCATCCTGTTGCTGTTGACCATCCTGCTGGGCCGGCGTGGACACATCAGTCCCGAACTCGGCATGCGAATTATCGCCGAGCTGCAGCAGATTCCCAGCAAGGTCCAGCGGATCCTGAACAAATCGGACGAGATCCTGCGTATCGCCGAGGCGTATGCCCACCACAGCAATTTCCTCTACCTCGGCCGGGGCTACAACTTCCCCATTGCTCTGGAAGGGGCGCTGAAGCTGAAGGAGATCAGCTACATCCACGCCGAAGGGTATCCGGCCGCCGAGATGAAACACGGTCCCATCGCCCTGATCGATCCCCAGATGCCGGTGGTGGTGCTCTGCACCACGGACGGTAGCTACGAGAAGATCAAGGGCAACGTCCAGGAAGTCCGGGCCCGGCGGGGCAAGATCATCAGCGTGGTGACCGAGGGCGAACAGGAGATCAGCAAGCTGAGCGATCATGTCATCACCATTCCTGACACGCTGGATATGCTGGAACCGCTGCTGTCGGTGATTCCGCTCCAGTTGCTCGCCTACCACATCGCGGTCTTGCGCGGCGAGAATGTGGACCAGCCGCGAAACCTTGCCAAAGCTGTTACGGTGGAGTAATAGTAGGATCGTACCGAGGCTCGAACCGAGGTCCGACCGGACCGAGCGCCGGGTTCCGGTGCCGTGCCGTCGTGAAGATCCCGCGGGAGTGGATGGGTCCTGGTGGGCCCCGGGGACTTCAAATCCTTATGTCGGGTGCGTTTACCATCCGAGGTGGGTTCGATTCCCACACATTCCCGCCAGTTTGCCCCGGGGCGTCGCGAAACCAGTCTCACCCGCGTGAACCCGGCGCGCGGTGTGTTTCTCGGCGGAACCCAGGCTTTTGACACCGGCTCCAGGAGCGTGCACGCCAGTGACCCCGAATCAAGCCGACGGCGACGGGACCGCTGCCACGCACCCCCCACTTGGTGAATCGTTGACCGCCGCGGTGATCATCAACCCCGTGGCGGGATCCGCGCGCACCCGGATCACACCCGATGAGGTCAAGCAGTTGCTCGGCCGGCACTTTTTCAGGGTGGAAGTCCTGGTGACCACACAGACGGGCGAGGCGGAACGGCTCGCCCGGCAGGCGGCCCACTACCATCCGGTGGTGGTGGCCGTGGGGGGCGACGGCACTGTCCACGAGGTTGCCCGTGGTCTGCTGGACACGGCGGCGGCGCTGGCCATTCTGCCCGCCGGCAGCGGCAACGACTTCGCTTTCGGGCTCGGGATCCACTCGGTGGCGGCGGGCGCCGCTGCTGCGGGACGCGGGGGGACCCGGGCGGTGGACGTGGCCTACCTGGACGATCGTCCCTTCTTCAATTCCACCGGTCTGTTTCTCAGTGGCCTGGTCTCGCACCGCGCCAGTCGTCTCTGGCGCCAGGCAGGCCAGTTGCGCTACGTGGCGGCGGCCGCCTCTGCCATCTTCCGGTACCAACCCAAGGCGGCGAGCTGGCGGCTCGAGTCGGAACCGGAGGCTCGTACGGGGCGTTGGATCCTGGCCGAGATCAGTAACGGGCCGCGGGCCGGCGGCGGTTTCATGCTCTCACCCGCTGCCGATCCCGGGGACGGCCTGCTGGATTTCTGCCTCGCGGGACCGCTGGGACTGTTCACGTTGCTCCGACTGTTTCCGGCGGCCGCCAGCGGGAAAAGATTCGAGCACCCGCAGGTCTACCGGTTGCGGGCCGAGGCCGCACTCCTCCAGCTCGCCCAGCGGATCCCGATTCACATGGACGGGGAGTTGCGATTTCTGGACGCCGGCGATCATTTCATCCGCCTGGAGGCGGGACAGCTCACCGTGCTGGCGCCGGCCAGCGACGAGATTCAGACCACCGGCGAGGGCGAGACTGCCACATGAAATTTGGCACTGAAAATCTCCGTTCTCGAACCCCGGCTTCACTCGCAACGGCGCTGTTGCTGGTGTTCATCGGCCTTTTCGCCTTGACTGCCACGGGGGCGCTGGCCCAGGAGGGGGCGCCGCCAACCACGGTCGCTGCCGATACCGCCACGGTC
>JBDRBC010000521.1:0-3496 GCA_043823125.1 bacterium
GACCGTGGCCGTCCAGGGGCTGGGCAATGTCGGGTACTGGGCCGCCAAGATCATCCAGGAGGCTGGCGGTATACTGGTGGCCATCGCGGAATACGACGGCGCCATCCACGATCCCGCCGGCCTCGATGTCGACGAGGTGCAGCGCCATCGTGAAGCGTCGGGTTCGATACTGAATGCGCCCGGCTCCCAGAATCTGGAATCCACGGCTCTGGCTCTGGAGTACGAATGCGACATCCTGATACCTGCGGCCCTGGAGCGGCAAATCACCTCGGAAAACGCCGGCAGGATCAACGCCAGGATCGTGGCCGAAGCCGCCAACGGCCCGGTGACCTCGGGGGCTGAACGGATATTGAAGGACCGCGGCGTCATGATCATTCCAGATCTTTATCTGAATGCCGGCGGCGTCACGGTTTCATATTTCGAATGGTTGAAGAACCTGAGCCACGTCAAGTTCGGCCGGATGAGCAAGCGTTTCGAGGAGGGCTCCCACGCTGCCATGCTCGATGCCATGGAGAAGGTCACCGGTCAGAAACTCACTCCGGAAGAACGTGCGGTGGTCATCAAGGGCGGTGACGAGATCGATCTGGTCAGGTCTGGTCTGGAGGAGACCATGTACACCGCCTACGACTCGATCCGTGAGACATGTATGGCCCACGACGGTATTGTGGATCTACGGACGGCGGCCTTCGTCGAGGCCATTGACAAGATCGCAATCTCTTACATGCAGATGGGTATATTCCCCTGATTTCAAACTGAGCTGGCCCCCAAGATCTGATCCAAGTCTTGCGGGATACTCGAATCCCCATACATATACTTCCTGCGAACCTCTGGTGAGGTACGGCGAGTGAACGGATGGCCGTATCCTCATCGCCACACCGCCGCCTCCCTCGACAATCCTCGCGAGTTCGCATCCAGACATGCATTTCCATTACCCTCGCTACGTCAATTCATGAGTAATTCGGGCCAGGCCAGGAGCATGTGAAAAGATGTTCGGTTCATTCCTGCTTCCACTTCATGGCGTCTGCTGACTTTTCAGGGGTGCGGCCACCTGTCGAATCCTTCCCCGCTCCTGCCAGGCATGCAGATGCAGGTACAAGGTCGGCAGCACTGCCAGCGTCAGAAGGGTTGACGAGACCAGACCGCCGATGACCACGATGGCGAGCGGTCGCTGGATCTCCGATCCTGTCCCGGTGGCGATCACCAGCGGCAACAATCCCAGCGCCGACGTGGATGCCGTCATCAGTACCGGCCGCAGTCGCGCCTTGGCCCCCTCAACCACCGCCTCTTTTAACGCAATGCCCGATCGTCGTAGCTGTTCGAAACGAGACACTAGAATCAAGCCGTTGGTCAGCGCGATCCCGAAGAGTGCTATAAATCCAATGGAGGAAGGCACGCTGAGGTGCTCCCCGGTGACCGTAAGTGCTACCACTCCTCCCACGAGTGCCAGAGGGATATTCAAGACAACGAGCAGAACATTACTGACCGAGCGGAACAGACCGTAGATCATCACGAGAACGGCGAGTAGCGTCAGCGGCACGATGATCGCTAGCCGCCGGTTGGCAGCTTCCTGCAACTCGAATTGTCCACCCCAGGAAACACGATATCCTGGCGGGAGCGATACGCTATTCGCAATCGCTTCCTGGGCATCCTTGACGAATCCGCCGGGATCGCGGCCGCGAACATTGCACTGGACCGAGATGTAGCGACGGGTGTCCTCGCGGCTGATTTGCCGCAGGCCGGAAACCGCCTCGATAGTGGCAAGCTGCTCCAAGGGCACTGTGTAGCCGCCCGGCGTTCGGATGAGCAAGCCCTGTACGAGATCCAGGTTGTCTCGGTATTCCTCTGCCATGCGGATGTCAATGCCACTGGTCATCTGTCCCTCGAAAACCTGGCCCACGATTTCGCCTGCCAGGGCATTGTGGACCAGCTCTTGAACATCCGCCTTGGCCAGACCGTGACGTGCCACCGCTTCATCGAGCAACTGGATCTGTAGTTGCGTCTGGCCCGCGAACTGCTCTGTCCGGAGATCCGCCACTCCAGGAATGTCCGCCAGCACACGCTCTAACTCCGCGACCTTTTCACGCAACACATCGAACTCCGCGCCGAAGACTTTGGCCACTACCGTCGCCCCTGATCCGGCAACTAGCGCATCGATCTCGTGCTGGATGGGTTGGGAGAAGCTGATCGCCACGCCAGGGAACTCTCCGATCCGTGTATTGATCATGTCCGCCACGTCCTCCTGAGTCCGAGCGGAAGTCCATTCCTTGCGTGGTTTCAATCCCACCGTGATACAGGCATAATTCGTGTGATGGACATGGGGGCTGATCTCCCCGTATCCGATATCGGAAAGGACGTAGCTCACCTCGTCCACTGCCAGGATCTCCCGCTCCAGCTCCCGGGCGGTGTGTGAGATTTCTTCCAACGAGATGTTCGGATTCATATGTCCCAGGACCTGGATCGTCCCTTCCTGCAAGGTCGGGATGAATTCCTGGCCAAGTCGGCTGTAAAGCCACCCGCCGAGAATCAGTAGCGCGAGGATGGCGGCCAGCACATAAGAACGGTGCTTAAGAAATCCGTTCAGAAGGCGGGAATAATGTGACTGCAGGCTCGCCAGGCGATGTTCCGGGGTCCCGGTGACCGACTTCCGCCTCATCAGCAGGCTCGAAAAAACCGGCGCGATGACCAGCGCGTAAATGAGCGAGCCAATCATCGTCATCGTGACGCAGAAAGCCAGGGGACGGAACATCTTCCCTTCCACGTCACCGAGGCTGAAAATCGGCGCGAACACCAGGATGATGATCATGACTGCAAAAAAGATCGGCGGACCGACCTCGGCACCGGCGCCCCGGATGACCTGGTCGATGCTCCCGCCATCCTCTTTCCGTTGCAGGGCAGTGTGGATGCGTTCCACCATGATGATGGTGGCGTCCACGATCATTCCCAGGGCGATGGCAATGCCGCCGAAGGAGATCAGATCTCCCGGGACTCCGTAGCGCTGCATCATCACAAAAGCGAGCAGCGTCGAGAAGAACAGCGACATGACCACGATCAGGGCGTTGCGTAGACTGCCAAGGAACACAAACGCCACCAGGCAGACCAGAATCAGCCCGATGCTCAGCGCGCGGCGTATGGTGTTGATGCTGTTGTTGACCAGCGCGGATTGATCGTAGAACGGCACGAGGCTCACCCCGGCCGGCAGGGTCTGCTGAATCTCCGTCAGACGCTCCTTGACCCGCTCGATGACCTCGAACGAGTTTTCACCATGCACCTTGTACACGCCGCCGACTACGACCTCTTGTTTTCCGTCGAGGGAGGCGACACCACGCCGGAAAGCGCGGCCAACCTGTACCGAGGCCACATCCTTGACGTAGATGGGTTTGCCGTCATCGGCGAGAACGACGATGTTCTCCAGATCGGATTGATCGTGGACCTGGCCGAGACATCGGACCATCAATTCCTCGGAACCGCGCGCGACGATTCCCGCTCCGACGTTGCT
>JBDRBC010000522.1:0-24799 GCA_043823125.1 bacterium
GCAAGGCCATCTGTTTCCTGCACCCCCGCGCTACCGGCGGCGTGTTGCTGGAGATCTGCGGTCCGGCAGACGTTGTGTCTGACTGACCGGTATCACGAACCGATTTATTCGAACTTCGGTCCCTCGCCCGTCATCACTCCGGCCTGTTGCCAGCTCTTCTCGGCAAACAGTGGTGTCAGGTCCGGCTCTTCCTCCGCGTTGAGATACGCCGGAATGTAACCGGCGCCGAACATCAGACCGTGCTGGTTGCTGTCCATGGTGCCCACGTACAGAGCTGGTACCTCGCCCTGGCTGCAACCCGGCAATTCCTTGCAGCTGTGCAGCCCGGCCGGATCGAGCCGGAACACAACCTGTTTCGGCGTCTCGGTGAACAGGACCTGCCAGTGCACCAGGGTGACACGACCGTCCTCGAGTTTGGCCCCCGGCGACAACCCGACATAGCAACGGCCCTTGCGCCGGCTGACGTTGAAATTCCCCTCGGGGAATTCCTCCGCGACGAGGCTGTACTCGGCGCCGGTCACCTGCAGATCCAGCTCAAAGCCGCCGACACCCATGAACTTCTCGCCCTCGTGGAAAAGTGGATCGAGATCGGTGAGTACGGCATAGACATGGACCGTAACCGGCTCGGGGCCGGTGGCCTCGATCTGATGGACCGAACTCAATTCCTCGCCTTCGCTGAACGAAAGCTGTATGGTGCCGTTGACGCCGCACCAGGTACTGGCCACGGCTGCCCCGGGGATCAGGAATCCATATAGCAGGAGAAAACCGAATCCGAGCCTGAATCCGAACATCTTGTGGGATCTCATCCAGGAAACCTCCTTCTCGCTCCTTCGTCAGCTGCCGGTGCTGGCATACTGGCGCAGACCACGATTCCAGACAAAATACGCGATGGCGAAAACCAGAATCCCCACCAGCGGCGTGAACCAGGCGAAATCCTGAAATTCCTCGCTCCCGATGAAGTGGGTCGCCGGGTAAAACGCTACCCACGCAAACGGCATGATGAATGTCAAGAACAGACGCACCAGGGGGCTGAAGATCGTCACCGGGTAGCGACTGAAACGAATGATGTTGTACACCGGCGGCGACAGTCCCATCCGATCCTCGTGCCAGAACGACACACAGGTGAGGCCCAGAAACACACCGGTATAGATGAGCGAGGCAGCAGCCGTCAGCAACACCAACGCCCCGATGTCCAGTACCGAGAACGTCAGCCCCAGCCGACCGCTGGCAAAGGTCATGATGCCGCATCCGAGCAGGATCTCGTTGATCCCGGTCACGTTGAAAGATTCGAACATGACCTGAGCCAGCGGATTCACTGGCCGGAGCAGCACCCGGTCGAAGTTCCCCTCCACGATGTATCGCTCGCTGAACCGGTACAGGTTGATGCTGACGAGATTGAACAGCCCCAGGGGGAGCAAGCTGAACCCGTAGATGAACAGGACCTGCTCGAAACTCCAGCCGCGCATCGCCTCGATCTTGCTGAAGATGACGGTGAGCACCGAAAGCTGCACCGCCATGCCGAACAGATTGGACAGCATGTCGATGATGAAATCGACCCGGTAGGCCAGACGCATCTTCAGGAACTGGGCGAAGTACGCTGCGAAGATGCCGACCTGACGCCCGGCGCGTGCCGGCGACCGCCCGGTGCGGGAGGCGGAGATCAAGGTCGGTTCGGTGGCGGGGGTTGGTCTCGTCACTCTACGGCTCCAGGATCGGGTTCGGGTTCGGTTGCGGGGAGAGTCGCAGTCCGGCCCGGTACGTGTTCTCGCCACGACGGCGGCAACAGTTCCAGCGCCACCACCCGATAGTGGGGCGACCAGCGTGTTTCGTAGCTGTTGCTGTGGTGAACCGCCGGCCAGCCTGCCGACTCGACTTGCCGGGTAAATTCAGCCAGCTCGGTGGCGGTGAAAAAAGCCGACCAGAGTGCGCTGTCCGCCACCACCAGCGCCCAGACCGTCCGCAGCTCCAGCAGATCGCTTGCCCACAAGTCGGCGGTGCGGGCAAACGCAACGGCCAGACGCTCACGCGCTGCGGACTCGACACTGTCCCAGTGGTCTTCCGGCACTTCGAGCCGCACCAGTTCTCGTAAAGGATGCAGGTTCACCCGGACCAGCTGATGATCGGGGCGAAGCAGTTCCAGCAACGGCGAGTCGGCCGCTGCAGGGCCAGACGCCGAGCCGGGGGGACGGGTCCCACGAATCGACGGCAGTTCATCCCATTCCCGTTCCAGCCAGCCGCGAGCCAGGTCCTCGTCGATATGCGCATGGGCCGGTCCCATGACCCCCTGGAACAGGAACTTGTACAGATCGTCCGGGCTCGCCACCTGGCGAGATTCGAGTTCGTGGTGCAGCAACGGTCGGAAACCGGCGTACAGTTCCGACTGCACTCGATCGGTCGCCGACTCGACCGACGTCACCACCGCTTCGTCCGGCGGGAGCGGCAGTTCGGCCGCCGGCGGATGGGCAGTGAGCGCGTTGGCGGACAGCAGCACCAGCCAGCCCAGCCAGAACCGCCCACCCCGCCCCGGTAATCCGTCCCGATTCCAGCCCATGAATCATCCCCCTTGCAAGGTGACGTGCTTCACCGAGTAGTCCCAGAAAATACGCCCGAGGATGAACAGCCCCACGCCCCAGGCCGCCTGGAGTAACAACGCCTCGGTTAAATCGTCCCCGGTTCTCTGCCCCAGGAAAATGGTCACCGGGATGTAACTGATAGCCTGGAACGGCAGGTAGGTCACCACCTGCTGGAACCATTCGGGGAAAAAGGTGAAAGGAATCAGGACGCCGGTCAGAAACTCCATGGTCACCATCTTGGCCCGAATCACGCCGATGATGTTCTGGAGATAGAACGCCAGGCAGCCCACCAGAAAGCTGATCTGGGTATTCACCAGGAAGGCGAGCAAAAAACTCAAAACGGTCCAGCCGTACAGGGCGGGGTCAGGGGGCGCCTGCAAGGAGAACAGCGGCACGATGACCAGCAAGATCGGCAGCGTGAACATGACGAGCCGGAAACCGGCCTCGCCGATGGTCTCGAAAAACATCATGGTCTGGACGTGGAGCGGCTTGATGAGCATCACCGTGATCTCGCCCTGCTGGATCTGGCCGGACAGGATACGGTCGATGTTGTTGAAGTAGAAACTGCGACCGATCCAGCTCAGCCCCACGTAGGTGACCATCTGGGACAGGGTGAGGCCACCGATCTCGGCCGGTTCCCCGCTGGCGCGGCCGGCGAAGATGGCGCTGTAGAGATAGTAGTTTCCCGCGACGAAAACGAGGTAGCTGATGACACCGGTGTAATAGCGCAACCGATAGGCCAGGAACTTCAGAAACGACAGCCGGATGAAGTTGCCGTACAGGGTTAGCGATTCGGCACGGGTCCGTGACCAGCAGGTCAAGTTGGTGACCGGCCCTGATTCCGCGGCTGCCCCACTAGGCATGATCGACCTCCGCCTCGGCCACCACCCCGTTGCGATAGATCTCCCGCACCACGTCTTCGATGGACGGTTCGGCGATGGAGAGATCGTGGATGCGTTGCACCTCCAGCACCCGCTGGATCACCTCGGCCGAGGTGACCTCCAGGCGGCTGAACTCCGCCACGTGCGTCCGCCCCTCGCACTCACTCCAGACCACGGGTAACGGGTCCGTAAGTTTCGCCATATCAGCGCATAACACCGGTTCGCGCAGATCCAGAGTGAGCCTCACCCGACGCCCGAGCCGTTGCCGTATCTCTTCCAACAGCCCGTCGTACAGCACCACCCCTTTGTCGATGATGATGATCCGTTTGCAGAGCTGCTCGATGTCGCCCAGATCGTGGGTGGTGAGGATGACCGTGGTACCGAGCAGGTCCCGCGCCTGACGCAAAAACGTCCGCACGTTCTCCTTGGCCACCACGTCCAGACCGATGGTCGGTTCGTCCAGGAACAGAATGCCCGGACGGTGCAGCAGAGCCGCCGCCAGATCGCACCGCATGCGTTGCCCCAGGGAAAGCTTGCGCACCGGTTGATCCAGGAATTCGGAGATGCCGAGCAGCTCGTCGAACAGCGCCATCTGTTCCTGATAGGTGGTCTCGTCCACGGTATAGATCTTCTGCAACAGCCGGAACGACTCCAGCACGGCGAGATCCCACCAGAGCTGCGTGCGCTGGCCGAAAACGACACCGATGTGGCGGGTGTAGCGCTGGCGATCGCGGTGTGGCACCAGTCCCCCCACGTTCACCACGCCGGAAGTGGGGGTCAGGATGCCGGTGAGCATCTTGATGGTGGTGGATTTGCCGGCGCCGTTGGCGCCGATGTACCCCACCATCTCACCGGGTTCGATATCGAAACTGACCCGGTCCACCGCCCGCAGCGTCCGCTTGCGTGGACGCACGAGATCGACGATACCGCCCCAGACTCCGGGGCGGCGGCGACTCAGGCGATAGTCCTTGGTCAGGTCCTTGACGTGGATCAGTGCTGACATGATCTAGAAGGGTAGATCAACATCGGTGTCTTCGCCATCGGAACCGCTGGCCGTTCCCCTTGCCGGCGGAGCGCTTTCGCTCTCCGGTTGCAGATCGGCCACCAAGTCCCGCACCTCGTTGTCGGTCTTCTCCAGCTTGCCGCGGCAGAGCTTGATGAGTTCCACTGCCCGCTTGACCTCCTGCGCGAGATCGTCGATGTCGATCTCCTCCCCCTCGAGCTTGGCGAGGATCTGCTCCACCTCGGTCACGGCGTCACCGAAAGAGGGATTCTTGACGCGTCTCTGTTTCTTCTCCGCCACGTTTGTCTCCTTTATCAGGTTCGGGCTTGCTCGGCGAAGGTCGGTCACTCCCGGTGACCGTGCTCTCGAGCTGACCGTCTCCGAGTCGGGTTTGAATCGTGTCGCCCAACGCCACTGCCGCCGCCGAGCGGATGACCTTGCCGGAACAGTCCAGGGTCAGTGAGTACCCCCGCGTCAGCAGTTGTTCGGGATCGAGCAGTCGGCACTGGTGGGCGAGGGAGTCCAGGCGTGAACCCGTCCCGGCCAGGCGGGCCAGACTGAGGCGAACGCAACGCTGCTCCATCCGCGCCAGCCGATTCCGCTGCAACGGCCACCCGGCGAGCAGTCGCCGGGTGGAGAGATGGGGAACCAGGCGGGCCAGTCTGTTGTCGGTAGCTTGCCGCTGCAACCGGACTGCTTGCGTGAGTCGCCGGATGCGGAACTGCTGTTCTGCCGCCACCGCGCCGGTTCGCTGCCGGAGCAGGGCAAACAATCGCGTTCGTTGCTGCACCAGGTCCTCGCGTGCGGTCGCCACCTGCCGCCCCACCTCGCGATCGAGTCGACCGGCCAGGTCGTGCAGTCGACCCTGGGTTGCCTGCAGCAGCCGACCGGCCCGGTCGCCGATGACGACACTACCGGCCAGCCGATCCCGAGCGGCGACGAGTCGTTCCGCAAAACTCCGGACCAGTTTCTGGCTCAACTCCTGCAGTCGCCGATCCACGTCGGCAACCCGGCCCACGAGAAATTCAGCGGCGGCCGTGGGGGTCTTGCAGGCGTGAAACGCCACCACATCGGCGATGGAATGGTCGATCTCGTGTCCGATGGCCGTGATGACCGGCAGCGGCGACGTGGCGATGGCGACGGCGATTCCCTTCTGGTCGAACCAGGAAAGATCCCCACGCGACCCGCCCCCCCGGGTGATGACGATGACGTCCACGGACCGGGTGACGAGCTTGGCCAGGGCCGACACCACCTGCGGCTCGGTCCGTTCACCCTGCATGCGACAGTCCTCTAATACCACCCTGAAGTCGTACGGGGAAGCGTCTAATCCCGTCCGGAAATCACGCTCGGCGGCGCTCCCCCGCGAGGTGATCAGGCCGACCCGTAACGGCAGCACCGGTAAGGGGATGCTGGCATTCAGTTCAAGTAGATTCTCCTGCTTTAGCCAGTCGAGGACTTCTCGCCGTTTGGCCTCCAGACGCCCCAGGGTGAAGAACTTGTCGATGCCGATGACCTTGAGACTGAGCTTGCCGAACGGGGGATAGAAGTCCACACGGCACTCAAGACAGACCTCGAGCTGATCACGAAGCTGAAAGTCCGGGTCACTCCCGTCCAGGAAACGTCCCAGGTTGAAGGTACGTCGATCCCACTCCAGCAGAGCCACGGGAATCTGGTAGTTGGCCGCGCCGCCGCCACTGGTGTCGTGCAATTCGAAGTAGAGGTGTTTCCGGTGAACGGCATCGACCGGCAGACGTTGCACTTCGCCGCGCACCCAGACGGAGCCGGGAAACGCCCGCTGCAAGGTGTACTGGATCGCCTGGTTCAGCTCCTGCACCGAGTAGATGCGGCGATCCGCGACCGAAGATGTACTGGACAGCGACATGGACTCATCCGCCGGAGTGGGATGTCAAACCTTGATGGTCTTCCAGTCCCCACGCAGGAACCAGTAGACCATGCCAATAGCGTACAGTGAAAACCAGAGCAACAGCGCAAACCAGGCGCCCAGCAAGCCCCCCTGCCACACCACGCCGAACAAATAAGCGCAAGGCGGCAACAGGCAAAGACCGCAGACCAGATCCACCAGCATCACCGTGCGGGTGGCGCCGGCGCCCCGTAAGGCGCCCGCCAGCGTCAGCCCCACCGCCTCGATCACCTGCACGAAACCCATCAGTCGCAGGATCGGCATGCCGGCGGTGACCAGCTCCTCACTGGTGGTGAACAGCCGCAGCAAGGCTCCCGGCAGCAGCAGGAACAGAACCCCGAAGGAGCCCATGAACAGTACCGACAGCCCGACACCGCCCCAGCCGACCCGCACCGCGCTCCGGGGATCGCGCCGTCCGAGGGCTTGACTCACCAGGGTCTGCACGGCCACCCCCACCCCGAATCCGGGCATGAACGACAGGGCGGCGATACGCATCACCACATTGCCGGCCGCCACCGCCACGGTGGAGATCTGCCCTAGAATGGTGAAAAAGAACAGCAACGCCACGATGACCCCCAGCGACTGGGCGGCTGGCGGCCAGGCGATGCGTAGAAACGGCCCCAGCAGACGTGGGTTCAGATTCCGTCGGTACAGCAGTCGGTACCGCTTACGAATAGCTGGCTGAAGCGCGATCCCCACGATGACCAGGGCCGCCAGTACGCTGGAGAGCGAACTGGCCAGCGCCGCGCCGGGAGCGCCCAGGGCCGGCGCTCCCAACACGCCGAAGATGAAAACATAGTTGAGCAACGCGTTGGCCAGGTTCATGCAGATACCGACGGCCATACCGATCCTGGTCCAGCCGATGCCGTCGAACACCCCGCGGAAGATGAAGAAAACCAGAAACGGCAACAGCCCCGGAAAACGCCAGGTCAGATACTCGGTGCCGATACGGCACACCTCGGGATCCCGGTTCACGAACTGCATCAACGGCCGCGACCAGTGCAGACCGAACAGAGTGAGCAGACCACCCGCCACCAGGACGACGGTCAACGCGGTGGCGAGCACGGAACCGATCTCGTCCTCACTCTCCTCACCCACCCGCCGCGCCGTGAAAGTCTGCACCGCGGTGTCCACCGCCTTGACGGTCATGGCCACGGCGGAAAACAGCAACGTCGCCAAACCCACGGCCGCCAGCGGCACATGGCCCAGCTGCCCCACCATCAAGGTGTCCACCAGCCCCATCAGAGTCTGGGCGATATTGGCCATGGCCACCGGGGTTGCCACACTGGTGATGATCCAGAGCAGACGCCGACGGGACATAGAACCGAGATCAGTCTCCATCTGTTACCACTCGCTGTGGAGCACCGGACGCCAACTGCGCCGCGCTCACGAAACCAGAATTTCCACGGCACGCGCCAGCAGCCGGGCGCCAAATCCCGTGGCGCCCTTGGGCCCCAGCGGGCCGGCTTTGTCCGTCCAGGCCGTCCCGGCGATATCGAGATGCGCCCAGGCAGTATCACGCGCCACGAACTCCGCCAGGAAAGCCGCAGCGGTGGAAGCCCCGGCCTTCTTCCGTCCGCCCAGATTCTTCAGGTCGGCGATATCGCTCTCGATCTCCTGGTGATGGGCGTCGATGAGCGGCAAGTGCCAGAGCCGTTCGAAGGTCTCGCCACCGGCCTGACCGAGAACTTCCAGCAGCTCGGCGCTGGTGCTCATCAAGCCCGCGAACTGACTGCCGAGGGCGTTCTCGCAGGCGCCGGTCAAGGTGGCGATGTCGATGACATAGTCCGGCTCCTGCTGGCAGACATAGTGCAGAGCGTCGGCCAGGATCAACCGCCCCTCGGCATCGGTGTTCAACACCTCCACCGTCTTGCCCGAGGCCATGGTGATGACGTCCCCCGGTTTCAACGCGCGGGCGTCCGGCATGCTCTCCACCGCCGGCACCGCCACCAGCAGCCGGACCTTGAGCTGCAGCTGGGTGATGATGCGGGCGGCGCCGAGAACCGCCGCCGCGCCGGCCATGTCGGACTTCATCTTTTCCATGCTCGCCGGCGGCTTGAGCGAGATGCCGCCGGAGTCGAAGGTCACGCCCTTGCCCACCAGGGCCACCAGCGGGTACGGCCGGCGAGGCGCCGGCGCGGACGGACGGCTTTTCAAGACGATGAGACACGGCGGTTCCACACTGCCTTGCCCCACGGCGAGCAGTCCCCCCATGCCGTGTTTTTCGAGCTGTGTCGGGCCGAGGATCTGACAGGCGAGACCGGAACTCTTCGCCACACGCCGCGCCTCCTTGCCGAGCAAATCGGGCGTGAGTCGGTTCCCCGGCAGATTGACCAGACGGCGGCTCAGCGTGCACCCGGCGGCGTGGGCTTCCCCCTCGGCGATGCCGCGGCGCAGGCGGCGCAACTTGCGTCCATCCCGCGTCACGAGCAGCCAGTCGACCGCAGCCGGATCGCTGCTGGATCTCTGGGTGACGGCCGTCTTGAGTTCCCCCTTGGCGGACACGGCCATCCCGGCGCCCTCCACCCAGCAGCGGGCCACGGTGCGGGCGTCGTACCCACCCGGGCCGCCGGCCGGGAGTAAAACGGCGCCCGCGGCCACCCCTAGATCACGCAGTCGTCCAGCCACCAGGCCGCCGAGGCGTCGGACCAGGTCGAGCGATACTTCTTCCCGCGGACCGAAACCCACCAGCAGCAACCAACCGCCGGTAGCGTCCTGCCTCGGCAGCAGTAACATCGATTCCGCCTTGGCATTGAAGGCTGCACTCCGCTGCATCGCCGCCAGGCCACTGGGTATCACCCTGTCGAGTTCCTGGAGAGCTGCGGGATCGGGCTGATCGTCCACTTGATGCATACCTACCGTGAGCAGGTCGGCAGTGACCTGAGAAACGCTCTGTTTCTGTGCGGACCATACCATATCAATCTCCCCGCCAGATATTTCGAACCATGAATCCAATATCAGATCCTGATCTGACCCGGATCAAGCCATTCTAACATCAAACCATGAAATGGGAAGGTCCAGAACCATGTAGCGGCAGACGGCTCCGGACAAGGACCGGCCTTGAGCCCAGACCCGACAACCCCTAGTATGAACCGCCAGAGCGGGAGCGACGTGACCGTTCCCGCTCCCGGTTCTCCCGAAATCTCCCTGCATCTCCTCGAGAGGAGTCACCAGTCCATGTCCGCAGCCGCCACCTCCCACCCCGCCGCCGAGACCCTGTTCCGTCCCTGGCGCTGGCCACTCCACTGGCAGATCCTGCTGGCGCTGGTGTGTGGCGTCGGCGCCGGTCTGCTCTGGGATCAGACCGACACCTGGTTCGGTGGTTTCCGTCCCCTGTCAGCCTTCGAATTCCTCGGCACCTTTTTCCTGCGTTCGCTGCGCATGGTGATCGTGCCGCTTCTGGCCGGTTCCATCATCACCGGGGTCTCGAACATCGGTTCGGCCCGATCCCTGGGTCGGCTGTTCAGCAAGACCTTCGGCTGGTACGTCACCACGAGTCTGCTGGCCATCCTGATCGGGTTGCTGCTGGTGAACCTCATTCAACCCGGCATCCGCAACGGCCAACCGGTGGGCGAGACCCTCGGCCTCGCCGCGCCGCCCGCCGAACTCACCGCGGAGCTGGGGGAGCACGGGGCCGGTGATCTGGTGGAGATCGTCCTGCGGATGGTGCCCGAGAATCCTGTCGCCGCGGCGGCGGAAGGGCAGATGCTCCCGCTGATCTTTTTCTGTCTGCTGTACGGCATCGCCTTGGCCTTGCTACCCGAAAATTTGCGGCAGGCGCAGGTGCCGTTCTGGCAGACGTTGTTCGCCGTGATGATGCGCATCACCGGCTGGGTGATCCGCCTAGCCCCCATGGGTATCTTCGGCCTGATGGCCAGCATCGTGGCTCATAGCGGCTTCGAGGCCTTCGTTCCCCTGGCCAAGTACGCCATGACCGTCTTCCTGGCGCTCTTGTTCCACGCGGCCATCACCTTGCCACTCCTGTTGAAGCTGGTGGGCAAGCTGCCGCCACTCCGACACGGACGGATCATGGCGCCGGCCTTGCTGACCGCCTTCTCCACACGTTCGTCCTCGGCGACGTTGCCGCTGACCCTGCGACGGGTGGAAAAGGGCGCCGGCGTCTCCAACCGGGTTTCCAGTTTCGTTCTCCCGCTGGGCGCCACGGTGAACATGGACGGCACGGCACTTTACGAATGCGTGGCCGCCCTGTTCATCGCCCAGGCCTACGGGGTCGGCCTGGGTGTGATGGCGCAGGTCATCATCGTCTTGACCGCGTTGCTGGCGTCCATCGGTGCGGCGGGCATACCCGCGGCCGGACTCGTGATGATCACCATCGTGCTGGACGCCGTGGGTTTGCCTCTGGAAGGGGTAGCGCTTATCCTGGCAGTGGATCCGATCCTCGACATGTGCCGGACGACAGTGAATGTCTGGAGCGATAGCTGCGGCGCCGTGGTGATCGCCAGTAGCGAGGGCGAGACCGGGATTCTGAGCGACAACAACGAGACGGAAACCACCAACTGACGGCTGAGTGGGCAAGACTTCGACAACACCAGCCAGTCGAGTGCGAGCCAGTCGAGTGGGACTTGATCCCGAGAGCATCCTGTGTCAACCTTGTAACGTTTGATCGATCATTACGTAGGGGGACCATGCCGAGGCCGCGGATCAAAGGAGAGGCACTCGGCGATAACCGGTCCGAGGAGTTATACCCGTGACATCCGGTCTGGACAACGAGAACGAATCGGTCACGCCGGCCAGTGGGGGATTGACCCTGCCACCGTGGGAAGAGCTCAATCGTTACGGATTTCTCAACGCCCTCTACCTCACCACCAAGAACGCGCTGCTGTACCCCGACCGCTTCTTCGGCCGCATGCCGACCTCGATGGGACTCGGACGCCCTCTGGTCTATGCGCTGATCCTGGGTGTCATCGGCGCCTTCCTCGAATGGATGTGGTCCCTGACCGGTTCCTCCCTCGAGATGTTCATGGAGAACGACCTGTCGGAATTCCTCGAAGGTCCGGTCACCATGGGGTTCATCTTTGTCATGAGCCCGGCCCTGTTTTTCATCGGGATCTTTCTGGGGACCGCCCTCACCCACCTCTGTCTCATGCTCCTGGGCGGTAACCGGCTCGGCTTCGAAGCGACCTTCCGGGCGGTGGCCTACAGTCACGCGGCGGCTATCTTCCTGGTGATACCGGTCTGTGGCAACATCATCAGTTTCTTCTGGGGGCTGGCCATCCTGGTCATCGGCCTGCAGCGGATTCACGATATCGAGACCTGGCGCGCCGCCCTGGCCATCTGTCTGCCACTGATCCTCTGCGTTTTCAGTTGCGCCGGCGTCGGGCTGCTGTTCTTCGGCTTCAGTTCTCTGCTCGGATGAGACTCGTCCCCGAAACCGACTCGCTCCCCCGCCTGCTGGTCTTCCCCTACTTGGCCGTCGTCGCCCTCATTGCGGTACTCTTCGTGTTCTGGGGTCGCACCATCGAACAGCTGGCGTTCTGTCCCTTGCGCCGGATGACCGGGATCCCGTGTCCCACTTGCGGCGGAACCCACGCGGCGCTCGCTCTGGTGAAGCTCGATTTCGCGGCGGCTCTGGCCTGGAATCCGTTGTTGACCGGGGTGATGTTGGCGTTCGCCGGCTGGGTCGCCTATGCCGTCCTGGCCACCCTGATGCCGAAATGGCGCCGACAGCTGCAATTCACTACCCGTGAGGTATTGCTCCTGCGTTGCCTGGCAGGGGGATTGCTACTCGGCGGTTGGGTTTACCAGATCTTGCTGCGACGCTGAGTCTGTCCGATCTTGTACGGCACCGGAATCGAACCGCACTGCGACCTCGACTCCTGATCTGACGGCTGTTGCAGGGACTGACCCGCTGACAACGTGGACAGCTTGCCCGGCTGGCGCCAGATCCCTATCGTCAGGGGAATTACCGGCTCCGGCTCACACTCCTGCGCATCCGGGTCAAGCAATGTTCATTCGGAATGGAGATATGAAAATAACCCTGAGGAAATGGTCAATCCCGCTTTTACTGGGAGCCAGCCTGTTGGTAAACACGACCCCGGCTGGAGCTGAACGCGTTCCGGGTTATCCCCCCTGGTCGGCCACCATGCCTGCAGATGGACCGGTCGCCCGTCCGGCGCCGGATACGGGAACCGATCCGACCGCCAGCAAGGCCGGTTACAACCTCCAGCTACTCAGTCGTTGGGCCAACGGTCCCTGCTTCGGACTCCACCTCGATGGTTCCATCCTGTTCGCCGGCAAGGGCTGCTCCCTGGCCATCCTGGACCTCACGGACAGCTCCGCTCCGTTGTTGCTGGGCGAGATCATCATGCCCAATTCGGTCATGGGCGTGGCGGTGACCGGCCAGATCGCCGTGGTCGCCACCGGACCGGGTGACCTGCGCGTGGTGGACATCAGCGACCTGCAGCATCCGCACGAACTCGGCGCCTTGCAGCACGACAGCTACGCCATGGGCGTGGTCGCCCGCGGAGATTACGCCTACGTCGCCGCCCGCTCCGCCGGCCTCCTGGTGATCGACATCTCCGATCCCACCGCCCCGGTGGAGGTCGGTCAGGTCTACACCAACGGCAGCGCCACTGACCTCGTCCTGCGCGACGACCTCGTCTATGTGGCCGCCAGCGTTGGCGGCGTGTCCATCATCGATGTGAGTGATCCGTTCCACCCGGATCAGATCGGTGTGGTTCTGACCGGCGGGTTCGCCGACGGAATCGCCGTGAAAGACGATTATGCGTACATTGCCGCCTGGACGGGGCACTTGCGCATTGTCGATATCAGCCAGCCCACTCTGCCGGTGGAAGTCGGCGCCGTCCAGTCCGGCGGCACCACCCACGGCATCGCGGTGCGCGACGACTTCATCTACGTCGTCGATCACAACGCCGGCCTGCTCACCTTCGACATCTCCTTTCCGGCGACACCGGTGCAAGTCGGCCAGCTCCTGCTCGACAACGCCTCCTACCGTATCGCCATCGGTGGACGGCACGCCTACATCGCCACCTACGACGACGGGGTGACCGTTGCCGATATCAACAGTCCGAGCGAGCCGACCCTGCACGGCAGTTTCCCCACCGGCGGTTTCGCCCGCGATGTGCTTGTGGACGGTCCCCTGGCTTACGTGGCTGGGGGCGGCAGCGGGCTCTGGATTCTCGACGTCAGCAAACCGGATCAACCACTGCAGCTCGGCTACTGCGCGACGGGGGATTATGCCCGTCACGTCGCCGTCCGGGACGGGATCGCCTATGTTGCCGACAGCCAGGCCGGTCTCGCCATCATCGACGTGAACGATCCGGAAGAGCCGGCCATCCTGACCACCCACGACACACCAGGCAAGGTGTACGGGGTAGCGCTCCGCGACAACTACGCCTTCCTGGCCGACTGGAGTGACGGCCTGCGGGTCATCGACATCGGTGATCCGGCCAGTCCGACGGAAGTGGCCCATCTGGACATTCCCGACCGGGCCAACTTCGTCGTACTCCGGGGCGATCTCGCCTACGTGATGGCGGGGACCCAGGGGTTACGCATCGTCGACATCAGCGATCCACTGTCGCCCGTGGAAGTGGGCTTCGTCGACACCGAGAGCAGTGCCAAGCGCTGCTGTCTCTTCGGCGACCAGCTCTACCTGGCCGATTCCGGCGACGGGTTACGAATCATCGACGTCGGTGATCCCGGCGATCCGACGGAGATCGGCGCCTGGGACGAAGGGCCGTATGCCGAGGACGCCGTCAAGCGCGGCGACCATCTCTACCTGGCGTATTTCTATCTCGGGCTGCGCCTGCTCGATATCAGCGTGCCCAGTCAACCGTGGGAGAACGGCTACTTGCAGACAGTGGGTTACGCGTACGGAGTCGATGTGGCCGGGAGTAATGTCTACGTGGCCAATGGCTACGGCGGGTTGTACATCTTGCGCGACGAGGTCGTCACCCCCGCCTATTTACAGAGCCTGCGCGCCGAGCGACAGGGCGGCCGCGGCATCGTGAGCTGGGAGCTGGCTTACCCCCGCCCCGGCGCCAGCTTCCGGATCTGGCGTGATGTCGACGCGGCTGAGTCGCACCTTGTCGACGTGAATATCGATGCCGGACAGTTGACCCACGCGGTCGACGATCCCACCGTACCCAGCAGTGCGGTCACCTACCGCTTGCAGCTGGTGGATTCGGCCGGGGAAGTCGCCTGGCTCGGCGAGACGAGTTTGTCACCGATCTCGGATCCGTCGCCGGACCTGCCTGGTGCCGTGATCCTGGGACCGGCGTATCCCAATCCGTTCAATCCGCAGACGACGGTCGCTTTCACCATCCCGACGACGGACCGGATTCGGCTCCGGATCGTCGACGCCCGCGGCCGGACCGTGACCACCCTGCTCGATGAGGTGAAAACCGCCGGGCGCCACGAACTGGTCTGGGACGGGCGAGACGCGGCCGGGCTGGACTCCGCCTCCGGCGTCTACTTCGCTCGACTCTTTTCCCGGTCCGTATCGCGGACCATCAAGCTGGTGTTGACCCGGTGATCGGTTTCACCGCCGGCGGTCGTCCCCGGCGGTTACCCAGCTCCCCCACCCTGATCACATCTCGCTCAAGAGCTTCCGGGCGATGACCAGTCGCTGGATCTCACTGGTGCCCTCGTAGATCCGGGTCACCCGCACGTCGCGGTAGTAGCGCTCCACCGGGTATTCCTTGACGTAGCCGTAGCCGCCGTGGATCTGCAGGGCGGCGTCCGCGGCCCGGCCGCCGGCCTCGGTACCGAACACCTTGGCCATGGCGGCCTCCTTGGTGAACGGCCGTCCCTGGTCCTTGAGCCAGGCGGCGCGAAAGCCGAGCAACCGGCCGGCGTCCAGCTCGATACCCATATCTGCAATCATGTTCTGGATGGTGGGCTGAGTGGCCAGCGGTTTGCCGAACTGTTCCCGGACCTTGGCGTACTTGATGGCCTCCTCCAGGCAGGCCCGGCCGATACCGAGGGCCTGAAAGGCGACCCCGATGCGGCCGCCGTCCAGGGCGGTCATGGCGATCTTGAAGCCGTCGCCCTCCTGGCCGAGAATATGGTCGGCCGGCACCCGCACGTTGTCGAGATCGATGGCCACCGTATCGCTGGCGCGAATGCCCATCTTGTCTTCCTTCTTGGCGATGCTGAGCCCGGCGCTGCCGCGCTCCACCATGAAGGCGTGGATGGACTTGTGATCCGTGGTGCCGGGCGTCCGGGCCATGACCATGAAGAAGGTGCCCCGGGCGCCGTTGGTCACCCACAGCTTGCTGCCGTTCAGTACGTAGGAATCGCCGTCGCGCTGGGCGGTGGCCCGCAGACTGGCGGCGTCGCTGCCGGAGCCCGGCTCGCTGAGACAGAAGCAAGCGATCTCCCCCGCCGCCAGGCGCGGCAGGAACTTCTGCTTGACCGCCTCATCGCCGAACATGGCCAGGGGGTAGAAACCGACACTGTTGTGCACGGAGACCATGATGCAGACGCCGGCACTGGCCTTGGCCAGTTCCTCGATCACCAGACAGTAGGTGACGGTGTCCACGCCGAGCCCGCCATACGCCTCGGGTATGCACAGTCCGAAAAAACCGGCCTCGGCCAGCTTGGCCACCAGCGCGTCGGGCATCTCGCTCGACTCGTCCATCTCCTGGGCGATGGGCACGATCTCCCGCTTTGCGAAATCGCGCACCATGTCCCGGAACATGAGCTGATTCTCTGTGAAATCGAATTCCATGGGTTCACTCCCGCTCCCGGCCCGGTCCCGCGGAGCGGGCGCGATCCGTGCTGAAAATCCTGTAGCGCTTGAACCGCACCCAGGCCACCGTGGAACGATCGCCTGGGTGGGAACTGAAACCCTGCCAGCTACCGCAGACGGCTGCTGGAGATGACGAGCCGCTGCGCCTCGCTAGTGCCTTCGTAGATCTCGGTGATCTTGGCGTCGCGGAAGTACCGCTCCACCGGATACTCCTTGCTATAGCCGTTACCGCCGAAGATCTGCACAGCCTCGTTGGTGACGAAGTGTGACGTCTCGCTGGCCGCCAGCTTGGCCATGGCGGACTGCTCGCTGTACCGAACACCTTGATCCTTCATCCAGGCGGCGCGATGAGTGAGCAAGCGGGCGGCGTCGATGCGTAACGCCATCTCGGCGATCTTCCACTGGATAGCCTGGAACTTGGCCAGCGGCCGGCCGAACTGCTCGCGCTGCTTGGCGTAGTCCACTGCCGCTTCGTACGCGGCCTGGGAAATGCCGAGGGCCTGCGCCGCGATGCCGATACGTCCGCCGTCGAGGGTCGACATGGCCACGCGGAATCCGGCCCCTTCGTCCCCCAGCAGCTGGTCGGCCGGCAACCGCACGTTGTCGAACGCGAGCTGAGCCGTGTCGGAAGCCCGGATTCCCATCTTGTCTTCCTTGCGAATGACGGAGAAGCCGGGCGCGCCCTTATCGACGATGAAGGCGCTGATGCCCTTGTGCTTCTTCTCGGGATCCACCATGGCGAACACGATGAGGGTGTCGGCGTTGGCGCCGTTCGTGATGAAGTTCTTCATCCCGTTGAGCACCCACTCGTCGCCATCCTTTACCGCCTTGGTCTGCTGATTGGCGGCGTCGGTGCCGGCGTTGGGTTCGCTCAGACAGTAAGCGCCCAGCTTCTGGCCACTGGCCAGAGGAGCCAACCACTTCTGCTTCTGTTCCTCGCTGCCGTAGGTCTCCAGCGGCCAGCAGACCAGACTGTTGTTCACCGACATGATCACGCCGCAGCTCGCGCACGCCTTGGCGATCTCTTCCTCGGCCAGGATGTAACACAACATGTCGAGACCGGCACCGCCGTACTTTTCCGGCGTGTTCATGCCCATGAAGCCGAGCTCGCCCAGCTTCTGGACGATCTCGGCGGGAAAACGCTCTTCGCGATCCAGCTCGGCGGCCACCGGCGCGATCTCCCTGGCGGCGAAATCGGCGGCGGCGTCACGGATCATGCGTTGCTGTTCGGTCAGTTCGAAATCCACGTTCGCTCCTTTGTTCAGCGCCTAGCTGTAGTCGTAGAATCCCTTGCCGCTCTTGCGCCCGAGGAAGCCGGCGTCCACCATGCGGCGTAGCAACGGGCAAGGACGGTACTTGGAGTCGCCGAAGCCGTCGTACATGACCTCCATGATATCGAGACAGATGTCCAGCCCGATGAAATCGGCCAGGGTCAACGGTCCCATGGGATGGGCCATGCCGAGTTTCATGACCGTGTCGATGGCCTCGGGTTCGGCCACCCCCTCCATGAGACAGTAGGCGGCCTCGTTGATCATCGGCATCAGCAGCCGGTTGGCGATGAATCCGGGATAGTCCTGCACGGTGACCGGCACCTTGCCGAGGCTCTCGGCGGTCTTGATGACCGTCGCGAGGGTTGCGGGCGAGGTCGCCTGTCCGCAGATGACCTCCACGAGCTTCATCATGGGCACGGGGTTCATGAAGTGCATGCCGATGACCTGGTCAGCCCGTTTGGTCACGCCACCTATCTTGGTCAGGCTGATACTGCTGGTATTGCTGGTCAGGATGGTCTCGGGCGGGCAGACCTCGTCCAGCTTGGTGAAGATCTCCTTCTTCACCTCGAAGCTCTCGAACACCGCCTCCACCACCAGTTCGGCGTCCTTGGCCGCGGTGAGGTCCGTGGCGGGGCTGATGCGGCCCAGGGTGGCCTTGGCCGCGTCCGCGGTGATCTTCTCTTTCTTCACTTGCCGGCCGAGGTTCTTCTCGATGAAACCGAGGGCCCGGTCGAGACACTCCTGGGAGACGTCGATGAGTGTGACGTCATTGCCGCACTGGGCGAAGACATGGGCAATGCCGTTGCCCATGGTCCCGCCGCCGATCACTGCTACCTTCATCCGTTTTCCCTTTCTTCGTGATCAAATTACTGTTATCAAAAGCGTTAAACGATCGTCGACCTATCAGGATCGACTGATCGCCAAGGCCACCGCATCGCCACCGCCGAGACAGAGCGCCGCGATGCCGTCCTGCACGTCGCGCGCTTCCATGGCGTGCAGCAAGGTGACCAGGATCCGGGCGCCGGAGCAACCGATGGGGTGTCCCAGGGAGATGCCGCCACCGTTGACGTTGACCTTCTCCTGATCGACTCCCAGCTCGTCCATCACCGCCAGCGACTGGCTGGCGAACGCCTCGTTGAACTCGAACAGACCGTAATCGCCGAGCTCCTTGCCGGTCTTGTCCAGCAGATTCCGCACGGCGCCCACGGGAGCCATCATCACCCACTCCGGATCAACCGCCCCCGTGGCGTAACCCTCGATGACCGCCCGTACCGTCAGACCGTTCTCCTCGGCGAACTGCTCGCTGCAGACGAGCAGGGCCGCCGCGCCATCATTGATGGAAGAGGCGTTGCCCGGGGTCACGCTGCCGCCGTCCCGTTTGAAGGCGGGACGTAACTTGGCCATCTGCTCGGCGCTGGCGTCGGCGCGGGGGCCCTCGTCACGGTCGACCACCACCGGGTCACCCTTGCGTTGCGGTACCTCCACCGGCACCACTTCCCTGGTGAAGTTGCCGCTCTCCCAGGCTGCCACGGCCTTCTGATGCGAGGCGGCGGCGAACTCGTCCTGCCGTTCGCGGGAGACCTCGTACTTCTCCACCACCAGTTCCGCGGTCATACCCATGTGGTAGTCGTTGTACACATCCCACAGGCCGTCGTGCACCAATAGGTCGGTGACCGGCCGGTGCCCGAGGCGCATGCCGTCGCGCGCGTCGAACAGGGCGTACGGAATGCGGCTCATGTTCTCCATGCCGCCGGCGATGTAACAGTGGCCGTCGCCGGCCTTGATGGCCTGGGCGGCCAGGGCGACACACTTCAGCCCCGATCCGCACACCTTGTTGACGGTCATGGCGCTGACGGAGGTCGGCACGCCGCCGAAGATGGCGGCCTGGCGCGCCGGGTTCTGCCCCTGGCCCGCCTGCACGACGTTGCCCATCAATACCTCGTCTATCTTGGCTGCATCGAGGCCGGTTCGCTCGAGCAAGGCCTTGATGACCACGGCCCCCAGCTTGGCGGCGGGAATGGACGCCAGCCCACCCTGAAAACGACCGATGGGCGTGCGGACTCCTTCGACGATAACGGCTCGGTTGCTCACTACTCGCTCCTCTCTGACTAGTCTTGCAGGACGGTACGACCGATGACGAGACGCTGGATCTCGCTGGTTCCTTCACCGATGGTGCACAGCTTCGCGTCGCGGTAGAACCGTTCGACCGGGTATTCGCGGGTGTAACCGTAGCCGCCCAGGATCTGGATGGCCCGATCGGTCACGAACATGGCGGTTTCGCTGGCGTGCAGCTTGGCCATGGCCGAGGCGGTGCTGAAGTTTTCACCGTTGTCCTTGAGGTTGGCGGCCTCGTAGGTCAACAACTTCGCCGCCTCGATCTGGGTGGCCATGTCCGCCAGCATGAACTGGATGGCTTGAAACTTGGCAATGGGACGGTTGAACTGATTGCGCTGCTTGGCGTAGTCACGCGCGGTCTGGAAAGCCCCCTCGGCAAGACCGAGCGCCAAGGCGGCGATGGAGATCCGTCCACCGTCCAGGGTCCGCATGAAGTACTTGAATCCGGCCCCCACTTCGCCGAGCAGCAAATCGGCGGGTACGCGGACGTCCTCCAGGGTGAGTGGCGCGGTATCCGACGCCCGCATGCCAAGCTTGTCTTCCTTTTTCTCCACCGTGAATCCCGGCGTGTCCATGGGCACGATGAACGCACTGATACCTTGCCCCGGTCCCGTCTCGGGATTGGTGACGGCGGTGATGATGGCCGCACCGGCAAAGTGGGCGTTGGTGATCCACATCTTGCTCCCGTTGATCACCCAGTCGTTCCCGTCCCGGACCGCGGTGGTCCTGGTACCGCCGGCGTCACTGCCGGCGCCGGCCTCGGTGAGACCGAAGGCGAGCAGGAATTCACCCTGTGATGCCGGCTTCAGGAACCGCTCCTTCTGCTCCGGCGTGCCGAAGGCGTGGATGGGCCAGCAGCCGAGACTGTTGTGGGCGGCCACCGTCAAGCCGTGACTGCCGCAGACCTTGGCCAGCTCCTCCACCACCAGGGTGTAACTCAAGGTGTCCGCACCGACACCGCCCTCGTCCTCCGAGGCCACCAGACCGAGCAGCCCGAGCTGGCCCATTTCTTTCACCGTCGCCTCGGGAAACACACCGCTCTCGTCGATCTCGGCGGCGATGGGCGCCACCTTGTCCCGAGCGAAACTGCGGGCCAGATCACGAATCATCTTCTGGTTTTCGGTCAGCTGCATTTCTCCTCCTCGATGTATCCAATGGGGGGCTTCCAGAACAATCCGGGCAGGGGATCCGGACCAGTTGGAATCATGCACTTGCCAACAAACGCAAGAGCTTACCCAAGATTGCTAAACAATGGAAGCGAATTCCGGCCGCGTACTCTGGAGGAAGCGGTGCCGGCATGATCGGGCTGGACGGTGAGGCGAGTTGTCCTCTACCATCGAGACTGGAATATCACCCACCACACGCCAGAGATCGGGAACGAGGATCACGAACCCGTGGAGACACGACCGACACCCGGGGACCGCGCCCCGACCTGGACCATGCTCGGTATTCTCGTCATGACCCTCATCACGCATCTGCTGGGAGCCGGCCCTTTGCGTGACAGCTTCTGGGGTGTGCACCTGTACGCCTTCTTGCCGTCTTTCTGGCTCGGTCTCGGCTGCCTCGTGCTGCTGGTCTGTTCGCTCTTGCTGTGTCCCCGGATTACCGAGCGGTTGTCGGCGCTTCCCCACTTGCCGGATCCCGCCGCCTGGCCCTTCTCCCGACGCTGGTTGGCCGTAATCGGTCTCGCTGGCGGTGGCGGCTGTCTGCTCTGGCTGGCGCGCGCGCGCCAGGTGATCCTCGGGGACGGAAGCATCCTCATCGCCAATCTGCCGCAGGGGGAATCCTACCACCCGCGAGAACCGCTCACCGCCTGGCTGCAGCAGGCCATGTACCGCCTGGCTGGCAACCTGTTCCGTCCCGAACACGACGCGGTGGAGCCGCTTGTGGCTCAGTCCAGCGTGGCGTTGGGCAGCGTGCTGGCCGGCGTGGTCTTCCTGCCGGTGGCGTGGGTCCTGGCGCGCCAGCTCGTCGAGCTGCGACAACCCGGATCCCACGAACGCGCCACCGACTGGACAGGAACCGCCACCTTCTTGACCTTCCTGGTGCTCAGCGGTCAGGGGTACATGCAGCTCTTCTGCGGGTACGTGGAGAACTATACGTTCTACGCCCTCGGCAGCACGGTGTATCTCTGGACCGCGTTGCTGTATCTCCGCTGGCGAGTCCCTTTCCTCGTTCCCACCCTGGTGCTGCTCCTGGCCGGCTGCCTGCACCTGGCGGCGCTGACCTATCTGCCGTGTCACGCCGTTCTGCTGATCCGGGGAATACGGCACGGGCCGCAACGCAACCGGGTCTTGCGTGACCTGATCCTCGGTTGTGGTCTGGCGGTGGGCGCGGTCTGGGCGTTGCAGCGACTGGCACCGGCGGACGAGCGGGGTTTCGGGGGTCTGTTCGACGTGGTGCGGACGCTCGTGCTGCGGAAAGGCCCGGAGGCCGACGGGTACTTGCTATCGGCGGAACACCTCCGTGACTTCGTGAACGAGCAGTGGCTCATCGGCCCACTCGGTCTCTGGCTCTTTGTCCCCACTCTGTTCCTGGGTTGGCACCAGCGACTGTATCACCAACCTGTCGTCCGCTTCCTGGCTCTGGCTGGGATCGCTTATCTGGCAGCGAGCTGGCTGTTCCAGCCGCTCAATCTGGGGTACCCACGGGACTGGGATCTGCTGGCCGTGGGCTCGCTGGTGTTCACCACGGCCGGGCTCGGATTCATTTTCCTGGCCGGGACCGGCCGACGACAACTCGTCCCCATTCTGCTGTGCGGACTGCTGGTCTCGTGGTTTCACACCGTACCGTGGGTGGCGGTGAACAGCTCCTTCGACCGCTCGTTCGCCAGGTTGAAAACCTTCCCCAGCCAGAACGGTCTCACGGAGACCAATGTGGGCCGCTGGTACCTGCTCCAGGGTGATCGACAGCAGGCGGAAATCTGGCTGGATAAGGCGCTCGCCGTCAATCCGGCCAACAACAACGCCAATTTTCTGCGCGGACAGATGCGGTTCGAACAGGGCGACTACCTCGAGGCCGCCAACGCGTTCGGCCAGGCCGTCAGTAGCCGTCCTGACAAGCCGGAATACCGGGTGAGCTTGATCCAGGCCCTCATCGCCGGTGAACGGTGGCTTACGGCGGCGCGTGAATGCGAAGAGTTGCTGACCATGTCGCCGATGCCGCCAGCAGCCTGGGGTCTTTACGGTATGACGCTGCTCTCCCTGGGACACGATGCCGAGGCGGAACACGCCTTCTCCCTGCTGCTGACCAGCAATCATCCGGAGGACGAAATCCTGAACACGGTGGGGCGGTTCTTTCTGCAGCGGGGAAACCACTTCTTCCCGCAGCAGGACTGGCTGGCGGCCCAGGAATCGTACCGCCAGGCCCTCCGCTTTGCGCCGGGAATCGAGGAAGCCGCGCTGAATCTCGGCTTCGTCCTGGTTCAGACCGACCAACCCGAGCTGGCGATCCAGATCTACGAGCAGGCGCTGACTCGACATCCGGAATCGGTGATGATGCTCCTGAACCTGGGCGCGATCCTTCACTCCCTGGGTCGGGACAGCGAAGCCCGCCCCCATCTGGAGCGAGCGCTCCAGCTCGAGCCGGATGGAGCCCGGGCGCCGCAGCTCCGCGCTCTGCTCCAGCAGCTCGCAGGGTGAATCGCCGGCCCGTCAAAACGGGCCGGCTGCTCCTGCCTTACTTCTGAATTAATTCTGGACTACCGATACGTGGTTTTCAATTCACCCCAGCTCACAATCTCTGCTGGCACCAATGGCTGGCAATCGTTGAGTACACCCGGCGACGGATCGCACATGGTGCTCAGTGGTTCGGTGGTGCCGTCGTAGGGATTCAGGCCGTCGAACAGGGCCCAGTCGCCGTTCAGATGGAGGCGCCCCGAGGCGCGGTCGTCATCCGCCTCGTGATCCTCGTATATGAGAACGTCCACCATCTGCGACGCCGGCAAGTTGGGATCCCCCTGCCACAGCTCCACGGTATCGCCCCCATTGTTGAGGCTCAGCCCCGTGGCCGCCAGCCCGACCTCCTGCTGCCAGGCCACGGCGTGGTGTCCGTAGAAGACCGCCACCTCGCCGGCATTCAGCACGCCGAACAGGTTGAGATGCGCATCGTCGCCCAGCGCGTCACGCACGAAATACTCGTGGAGGTCCACCGGATCGGGACCGGTATTGGTCACCTCGACGTACTCGTCGTCCCGAAAGTGGACTTCACCATCACTGTTCCAGTCACTGGCCGGATCGGCCATGGTTTCCGAGAGTTGCAGCGCTCCCTGGGCCGTCACCACCGACAGCGCTGTCAGAGCCAGCACCAGGGCCACCATACCTGTCACTGTTACTCGAGCCTGGCGATTCATCGCCACCCTCCTACCGGGAGGAACCAAACAACCACCGGCGCCGCGAATCGGCGCCGGACTTTCCGGACAGACCGGGTAGACCCGGCATCCCGGCCGTCAAGCCAGAACCGGGCCGGCCGACCATTTCACACTGGCGATCCAACCGGTGACACGACAGTATCGTCGCCGGGCTGGCAGTGGCTTGGCTGCCGACGCCGGGATGGAGGAAATCTCATGTCACGCTTTCGTATCGGGGTGATCGGCGCCGGGATCCACGGCGAACGGTATGTCCGTCACGCGGCCAGGGACGTGCCCGACCTGGAACCGGTGCAGGTCTGTCGACGTGACCGGGAGGCCGGCCAACAGCTGGCGGATCGATACGGCTGTCGTTACCAACCGGAGACAGATGCGGTCATCACGAGTCCGGAGGTTGACGGTCTGATCATCTGCACGCCACCTTCGACCCACTTCCCGCTGGCGGCGGCGACAGTGGCCGCCGGCAAACCGGTGCTGCTGGAAAAACCGATGACCGGCACGCTGGTCGAGGCGCGCGAACTGTGTCGTCTCGCCGCCACGGCACCATCGTTGCTTATGGTGGCGCAGACCTTGCGATGGAATCCGGTCATCCGGAAGGTCAAGGAACTATGGTCCAGTCTCGGCCGAGTGCATTTCATACGCCTGGCCCAGCGACTGGCACCAACACAACTTGCCTGGCAACGTAATCCGGCGGAGTCGGTGGGTGGTTCCGTGCTGCTGACCGGCGTGCACCTCTTCGACCTGGCGCGTTACCTGAGCGGCGGCGAGTTCGCCTTGGTGGACTCCAGACAGCGGCAGGTGCTGCATCCCTGTCTCGAGGACAATTTCCTGGCGCGCGCCGAACTCGAGGACGGAACCTGGGTCAGCCTGGAGGTGAGCAAGTACACCCACAGCGTGAGTTGCTGGCTGGAGGTCGTGGGGGAAGAGGCGCAATTG
>JBDRBC010000523.1:0-11963 GCA_043823125.1 bacterium
AGGCTCCGCGATGCGCACTCGGGAGGGTATACCGAGTCCCCCCGGACTGCGCAGCAGCGGTTCGGGATACCGTGCCTTGACAACCCGAAGAGGAAAATTTTAGTTGATTGCATGGCAATTGTTTAGAAGTAGCGGCAAATGTTAGGTATCACGAGCTCGTCAGCGCAGAAAGGAACCCCACTATGCTTCCCCGAATCGCATCTGTCTGGTCAATCTGCCTGTTCTGTATCACACTCCTCGGCTCCCCCGCCAGCGGTCAGATCATCTATGTGGAAGATTTCGAGGACGGCGTGGCCGATGGTTTCGACTTTGTGAGCGGAGACTGGTCGGTCACTCCCGAGGGTACCCTGCTCGGTCAGGTTTACGGCGTCGCCGAATTCGGCCTCAGCCGCGTTGGCGACGAGGAGTGGTCGGTCTACTTCTTCTCCGGGGACATCAAGGTTGACGGCAGTCTCAACCACGTCATCAACTTCCGTATCGCCTCGCCCGACGATTACTACCAGCTCAACGTGCGCGCTGATCCCTTCAACGATGCCTATCTCTACCGCTTCAACGACGGCGTCAGGACGGAACTGCACTATACCCTCTTCCTGCCGACACAGGTCAACGAATGGCACCACTTCTTCATCGACGTGGCCAACAAGCGCATCATGATCCTGTGGGACAACATGAAGGTGTGCGAGATCATCGATGACGACGAGGACGCCATCATCAACGGGCGAGTCGGTCCGTGCTGTTTCGGCGGGGGAAACATCCCCTGGCAGCATGCCGAGTACGATAACCTCAAAGCCGAGATCTTCGTTGTCGAGACGGATCACTCCACCTGGGGAGAGATCAAGCATATGTATCGGTAGGTGTGCAGTCCGGGGGTGTGGTAGCCCTGCCCGACTGCTTAGGCTCCGCGATGCGCATTCGGGCAGGGATACCACACCCCCGGACTGCACAACAACGGATCGATGCTCCTCTCCCCTCGCTGGACGGATCGTCCCCAACTTCAGGCGGAAATCAAATCACACCCGCTGCGTTTTGACTCGGAGCGGGCTCTAACCTGCCCCGTGCTCTTCCGCTGCGCAGGCACCGGTGTATCGATACCCCCCCGAATGCGCATCGCGAAGCCTAAGCAGTCGGGGGGGTATCGATATACCGGTGCTGGGCCCCCCGAGCAAAATAATCGGGGCAGGCCAAAGCCCGCCCCGAAACAGAAACCAGCCGATCGTGAACTAGACGATGCCCTGGTCCATCATGGTGTCGGCAACCTTCAAGAAGCCACCGATGTTGGCGCCGTTGACATAGTTGCCAGGCGTGCCGAACTCGTTGGAAGCGTCGATGCAGGTCTTGTGGATGGACTTCATGATGCTTTGCAGCTTGGCGTCTACCTCTTCGCGGGTCCAGCTGTACCGCATGCTGTTCTGGCTCATCTCCAGGCCGGACACGGCGACGCCGCCGGCGTTGGCAGCCTTGCCGGGACCGTAGAGGATGCCCTTCTCGAGGAACAGCTCGACGCCGTCGGGGACCGTCGGCATGTTGGCGCCCTCGGAGACCACGTAGATACCGTTCTCCAGCAGGTTGCCGGCATCCTTGGCGTTGATCTCGTTCTGCGTGGCGCTCGGGAAGGCGCAGTCGGCCTTGTGGTTCCAGAGCGGGTTGCAGTCGCGGCCATCTTCCACCGAGGTGTAGACAGCGTTGCTGTACTTCTCGACGTACTCCTTGACGCGGCCGCGCTTGACGTTCTTCAGCTTCATGATGAAAGCCAGCTTATCGCGATCGATGCCTTCCTCGTCGTAGATGTACCCGGAGGAGTCGGACACCGTCAGGACCTTGCCGCCCAGATCGAGGATCTTCTCGGCAGCGTACTGGAAGACGTTACCGGAACCGGACACCAGGCAGTTCTTGCCCTCGAGGGTCTGGCCCTTGGTGTTCAGCATCTCGGCGGCGAAGTAGACCGCGCCGTAACCGGTGGCCTCGGGGCGAATGAGGCTGCCGCCCCAGTTCAAGCCCTTGCCGGTCAGGACGCCGGTGAACTCGTTGCGCAGCTTCTTGTACTGGCCGAACAAGAAACCGATCTCCCGGCCGCCGACGCCGATATCGCCCGCGGGCACGTCGGTGTTCGCTCCGATGTGCCGGAACAGCTCGCTCATGAATGCCTGGCAGAAACGCATGACCTCGAGGTCACTCTTGCCCTTGGGATCGAAGTCGGAACCGCCCTTGCCACCGCCCATGGGCAGGGTGGTCAGGCTGTTCTTGAAAACTTGCTCGTAGGCCAGGAACTTGAGGATACCCAGGTTGACGCTGGGGTGGAAACGCAGACCGCCCTTGTAGGGACCGATGGCACTGTTCATCTCGATGCGGAAACCGCGGTTGACCTGGACTTCACCCTTGTCGTCCACCCAGGGCACCCGGAACATCAACACGCGCTCGGGTTCGCAGATACGCTCGAGAACCTTGGCCTTGCGGTATTCCGGCCGCTTCTCAAGAACGGGCCACAGCGACTCGACAACTTCCTGGACTGCCTGATGGAACTCGTTCTCGGACGGGTTCTTAGCAACAATGTTCTCCATGAAAGCGGCAACGGACTCGGCCATTTTTCAATCCTCCTCGAAAAGGAAAGGCGAAAAACCCCTGGCGACTTGCCAGAGTCCAAAGTTAGAGTGCCCGAAAAATAATCCGCAACGGCTCGTTAGCAAGGAAATTCGGCAATAACAGCCCAGATATCGTCGGGTGGTGAAATCAGTGCGAAAACCAGGATTACGTGGCGCTGAGGGCCCCCCGGCAGAAAATTACCTCGCCGCCCCGGCCTGGGCTACTCCCGGCTTGAGCACCACCGCCTCCCCCTGGCGTCCGTCGATGAGGATGGTGAGTGATTCCGGTAGGCGCAGATGGCGTAGATACGTCGTCTCCGTGACGGCCGGTTGTTCGTCCAACCAGTTCCAGTTGAGCGTCCCGCCCCCCGCGGAATTGACGGTCAGGTATCCCACCTGGAACGAGGTGAGGTTCTGAAAGAAGTGGGTACCCTGACTGGGGGTCACCTTGAAATCGTCCAGGTCGGTTTCGATGATGGTGCGGGCGCCGCTGATCTGGGCCCAGGTCACCGGAATTCCCAGCCAGCGATCGGCCGATCCCCAACGTCCGGGCCCCACGAGCAGGTACGGGAGTCCAGCATGCACCAGCTTGGTGTTGAACTGGCCGATTTCCTCGGCAATGGCCACGGTCTGGCCGCGATCGAACTTCTCCTGCGGCACGTAGATGATGTCCCGGATCTCGTCGATCCGGCCGTTGCCCAGCGCCATGGGCGTGTGACAGAGGGCGTCGTCAGGCTCCCATTCCACCGGCGCCGCGTCGAGACTGTCGTATCCGGCGGTGAGCGGTCGGATCTGCAAAAAGCCGAACTGGTGCGGCCGCTGCTTGCCGTCACCGAGATTCACGGCGAATTCGATCTCCACCGGACAGCTCATGCAATTCGTCCCGAGTTCGGTGAGCAACGCCAGCACCTTCGCCAGGGGAAACAGATCCGACTTGAGGATGTGGGCGAAGGTCACCAGGCGGGCGCCGGGCCGCCAGATGCCGTCGTAGATGGCGTCGTTCTCGGCCGAGTAGACCGAACCGATCGGCTCCAGGGTGCCGTGCCGCTCGGCGTCGTCCAGGTCCAGAATGGCGAGGTTGAAGTCCTCCTTGGCCCGCGGGTAGATGTCGGGATTGCTGATATCCACGGCATAGAATTCGCGCTGGCTGTTGTGCAACGTGTCCTTGATGGTGGCGAACTGGGGCAGGTTGTGGGGATCCTTCGGCGAGAAGCGCAGGCACTTCATGCCGTCCACCACCGTCTTGCCAAGCCCGAGCGCCACGAAGGCCACACCGTCCTCGGGCCGCATGTCACCGGTGGGATAGAAGTTGGTGGAGAGCGCCACGCCGGCGAAATCCGGGTAGTCGAACTGATCGTGACGTCGACCCACCACCTGCTGGATGATGACAGCCATCTTCTCCTCTTCCACCCGATTCGACGTTGCCTCCAGATACGCCTTGGCGCCGCGGAAAAAAGTCGAGGCGTACACGAGCTTGATGGCGTCACAGAGTTGATCCAGCCGCACCCGGAGATCGGTGTGGTTGTTGGCCAGCATGTAGGTGGCGTAGACCCCGGCGAACGGCTGGTACTGGCTGTCCTCCAGCAGACTGGACGAGCGCACCGCCAGCGGGTACTTCACCTGTTTCAGAAACATCTCGAGATCGTCATAAATCTCCAGCGGCAACTTCTCCTCGAGAAAGGCGTGGACGACTGCATCGTCGTCGACGTCACCCAGGAAACGGTCCCGGAGTCCGGTCTGGTCGAGGAATGAATCGAAGACATCGGTGGCCACCACGGCCGTGGGCGGCACCTTGACCTCCACCCCTTCCAACCGATCGCTGATCCCGTAGCGGTTCAAGATGGAGTTCATGAAGGCGAGGCCGCGCGCCTTGCCCCCCAGAGAGCCGCCGCCGATCCGGGTAAAATCGGCGCTGGCATCGAAATGCCGGCGCGAGAAGTCGGCCACTATCCCGCGCTGGGTCTCCTCCCTGAAACGGGAAAGCGTGTCGATGAGGAATTCGCGGATGGCCTCGGTGCTGCTGAATTCGGACACCTTGCGGGGCCTGAGCAACGATGCCAGGGCGAACTCGGTCCGGGCGCGTAACCAGTTGGAAAAGTGGTCCTGGTCGGCGTGATGCCGCAACGACTCGTCGGGGATGGCGCTCAGCACCTCGGTCAACTCGCGCAGATCGGTAGCCCGCGCCACCTCCTTGCCGTTGGGCAGCCGGAAGATGAAATCACCGAAGCCGAAGTTTTCCAGCATGAATTCGCGCAGATCCTGTAGCAGATGCGGGGATTGCTTGTGGATGAAGCCGGCTCCGATCTCCTCGGCCTTCTGGGCCAGATCCCGGTTGGACGACTGGAGTACCACCGGGATATGCGGGTCGTTCTTCTTGATCCGTCGGATCAGCTCCAGCCCCGCCTCGTCGTCCTTTTTCCCCCGCCACGGGAATCGTCCATCGCTGATGACGCCGAGCAGATATTCCCGGCACTCGCCATAGCACTGCCAGGCCTCTTCGAAGCTGCTGGCCAGGATGATCTTGGGCCGCGCTCGCATTCTCAGCAATTTGTGGCTGAGGTTGATCCCCTCCTGCATCAAGGCATTGGTCTGGCGTAGGACCTCCGTGTACAGCAACGGCAGATACGCCGAATAGAAACGGACCGAGTCCTCCACCAGCAAGATGGCGCGGACTCCCCCCTGCCGGGTGTCGTGCTCCAGATTGAGCAGGTCCTCGCAATGCTTGATGATGGCCAGCAGCACCCGCATGTCTCCCGACCAGAAAAAGAGTCGGTCGATGCCGCTGGCGTCTTCATGCTCCACGAGACGGCCGAGTTCCCGCGGATTGAACGCCAGGGTGATCACCGGCAACTTCGGAAGCTTGGCCTTGATGGCCCGGGCCAGCCCGGCCGCCTCCATGTCGCCGAGACGGGTCATGGTGATGACCAGGTCATACCGTCGGGTGTCGATGAGCGCCAACGCTTCTTCACCGGTGGAGACCCGGCTCACGTGGGGAGCGAAGCTCAGATTCAGCTCGCGATACTCGTTGAGCAGCAACTCCGTCAGGCGACCGCCTTCCTCCAGCGTGTAAGCATCGTAGAGGCTGGCCACCAGCAGGATCTCCTGGACCCGAAAGGGCATCAGTTGCCCGAAGCCCGAGAACCGTTCCTCCGCACCCGCGCGATACTTGCTCCAGAAAATTTCGTCCATGACCTGGTTTCCCGTCCCGATTTGTGGCAGTGGTCACAATACTCCTCCGCCCAGGTATAACATACCGGCAGCGGGTACGCCAAGCCGGGTCCGTGGGACGGATCGTGATGGAAAAGGGGAAGCGGCTCCAGACCGGTCGGGGCAGAATGTGGCGCACAAGCAGAGACCCCGCCCACACCGGACGGGGTCTCATCTTGAACAGTCGCGACCAGAAGAAAGACTAGGCCTTGAACTCCACGCCCTGGGCCAGGTGGATCTCCCCGCCCCAGTTGATGGTGTTGGTCTGGCGCCGCATGTAGGCCTTCCAGGAGTCGGAACCGGACTCGCGGCCGCCGCCGGTCTCCTTCTCGCCACCGAAGGCGCCACCGATCTCGGCGCCCGAGGTGCCGATGTTCACGTTGGCGATGCCGCAATCGGACCCGAGGAAACTCAGGAACGACTCGGCCTCGGCCACGCTGTCGGTGTAGATGGCCGACGACAGGCCCTGCGGCACATCGTTGTGGGTGGCGAAGGCCTGATCAAGCTGCTTGTACTTCATGACGTACAGCACCGGCGCGAAGGTCTCGTTCTGCACGATCTCCGCCGAGTTCTCGATCTCGATGATGGTCGGCAGCACGAAGGTCCGACGTCCGAACGGCGGTTTGAGGGCCTTGCCGCCGCACAGCACCTTGCCGCCCTGCTCCTTCGCCGCCTTGATGGCGTTCTCGTAGTCCGCCACGGCGCCTTCGTCGATCAACGGACCCATGAGGGTGGTCGGATCCAGCGGATCACCGATGCGGACCTTCTTGTAGTTGGCGATGAGCTTGTTGACGTAGGTCTTGTAGATCTTCTCGTGGATGATCAACCGACGGGTCGAGGTGCAGCGCTGGCCGGCGGTGCCGACGGCGCCGAAGAAGGCGCTGGCCAGAGCGCCGGTCAGATCACACTTGTCCGAGATGATCAGAGCGTTGTTGCCGCCCAGCTCGAGAATGGTGCGGCCCAGACGGGCGCCGACCACCTCGCCGATCCGCTTGCCCATGCGGGTGGAGCCGGTGGCGCTCACCAGCGGAATGCGGGGGTCGCCGATGAGCTTCTCACCGATGGAGGAACCGCGTCCCACCACGACGGCGCTGACGCCCATGGGCAGCTGATTTGCCTTGAACACGTCATTGACGATGTTCTGACAGGCGATGCCGCACAGCGGCGCCTTGCTCGACGGCTTCCACAGGGTGGTGTCGCCGCAGATCCAGGCCAGGGCCGTGTTCCAGGCCCAGACAGCCACCGGGAAGTTGAAGGCGCTGATGATGCCGATGGTACCGATCGGGTGCCACTGCTCCATCATGCGGTGCTTGGGCCGTTCGCTCTGCAAGGTCGGGCCGGACAGGTTCCGGCTCATGCCCACGGCGAAATCGCAGATGTCGATCATCTCCTGGACCTCGCCGTGCCCCTCGGTCAGGATCTTGCCCATCTCCAGGGAAACCAGCGCGCCGAGCACGTCCTTCTTGGCCCGGAGCGCTTCGCCGACCTGACGCACGATCTCGCCACGTTTGGGCGCCGGCAACTCGCGCCAGACGAGGAACGCCTGCTGGGACTGCTTCATGACCCTGTCGTAGTCCTTCGCACTGGCCTGCTCGATCTTGGCGAGCAGTTCGCCAGTGGTGGGGCTGTGAACCTCCAGTAGGTCCTTGCTGGTCGCGAACCACTTGCCGCCGAAGTTGGCGCCCTGCATCTTGGCGCTCAGGCCGAGGGCCTTGAAGATCATGTTCTTGGTGTACTTGGCCATTCTTAGCCGCCTCCAGGTCTAGAAATCCAGGCTAGTAGACTTCGGTGTTTTCCTTGCACTCGATGTCCAGCGTCGCCAGCTCGTCGAGCACGGGGTTATAGATTTCCGGCGTCACCGGGCGGAGCACACCGGACGTGGTGATCTTGCCCGACAAGATCATGTGCACGCCGATGGCGGCCGGTAACGACACGGTGCGCGACATGGACGAGTCGCCGTTCTTGAGGCCGAAATCGATCAGGCGCGAAGTGGTATGTTCCTTCTTGCCGTCGGGGAACTCGGCGTGAAAATCGTGATAGAGCACGATGAGGTCGCGTTCACCTGGCGCGAAGGCCAGCTTCTCGAACATCAGGTTGCCCACGGCGTCCAGCGGGCTGATGGTGTCGGCCTCGAACTTCTGATCACTGAAGAGCCCCAACCACTGCATGTTCCAGACCGGCAGGGCGTCAACCGGCAGGCCCAGCTTACGGGCGGCAGCCTCGCGCAGATCGTCGTCGGGACCAGCGCCGAGGAACTCGCGCATCCAGTCGGCGTAGGTCTTGCCCTTCACGTCCACCTCGTCCAGCTCCATGAGGCCGAGACGACGGAAGTTGTAGATGGTGTCGCACCAACCCATGTTGCGCAAGGTGCCGCGGAACAGGGTCGGGATACCTTCGAGTCCGTACACCGACTGGTAACTGATGGAGTCGCGGTTCGGGTAGGCCTCGAAATCGCCGAAATCCTCCACCTGCAGGATGTGCATGTCCCGGAACAGACGCGACGGTTCCACCTCGACCTTACGACCGCCCTGCAGATACTGGGCGCCGTTGCGGCTGGCCAGCAGGACACCACGAGGCGCCCAGGAGAACTTGTACCCGAACGGATTGTCGTTGTCCTCGGGAGCCGGCAGGCCGCCACAGTACGACTTGAAGCTGACGACCTTGCCGCCGCGGTTCTTGATGTCGTCTATGATCCGCATGGCCGACATGTGATCGATGCCGGGATCCACGCCGATCTCGTTCAGGATCGTCAGACCGGCTTCCCTGGCGGGGCCGTCCAACGCCTGCATCTCGTCGGAGACGTAGCTGGTGGTGACCATCGGTTTGCCCTGCTCGATGCAGAGCTTGGCTACCAGGGTATGGAAAGCGGGCGGTACCAGGCTGACGGCGAGGTCGCAGTCCTGGATGAACTCGATGAGTTTCGCCTCGTCCTGCAGATTCAGATCGAACGCCTTGCCATTGGCGTGACCGTCCACCAGCTTCTCGGCCTTGGACACGGTGCGACTGGCACAGATCACCTCGTAGTCCTTGTCCAGGAGATACCGAACCAGCGGCTTGGCGACCAGACCAGCTCCCAACACCAGCACTTTCTTCATCTGTCTCTCCCATCGAGCGGCCGCCCCGGAGCGGCTCGTCCCTGTTGTCGAACTCAGGCGGCGCGCCTCCTAGCTTGGCAAGAACTCCTGCAAGTAGCGGTAATCGGGGGTCAACTGACCTTTGTGCACGATGACCGCTTTTTTGAGGAAGTCGGGCAGGTCGAGGGCGGCGAAATCCGCCTGCCAGTCAGCGCCGGCCAGACCGGGCACCATGTCCCGCAGCACGGTGCTGAAATGTTCCGACGACTCCCGCGGCAGTTCGCACGGCAGGTTGTCCACCGCCATGATCACCGGGCCCACTCCCTCGACGCCGTCGGCGATGGTATCGCTGGCGGGGTCGTACACGTAACACGGTGCATCGGGATAGGTGGGTTTGATCGTCAGCTGGATGCTGCCCTCGTAATCGCAACTGATATCGCCGATGACCTGCAGGCGGGCCTGCCGGTCGGTCGAGTAATTCTCGCGCGCCCACTCCTTGGTCACCAGCCGGGGATACCGCTCGTCCCAGTAGATGGTGTTCATCAGCACATCCAGATACGGAAGGTGCTGGGCGAACTTGCCGCGGTACTTCTCCGGATGCTGGTAGTAGTCTTGGAGTTCGAACTGGTCGTTCGGCGCTACCGGTTCGACTATATCCTCTTCCTTGAAGACCACCTTCAGCAGTGCCGATCCGGAGTTCGCGGTCCGCGCCGTCTCGGTCGGCAACTCCGCCACGCCGATCTCGGTCACCGGCAGGCAATCGAGCAGGTCCTGACAGCCCTGGGCGACATTGCCGTAGCCGGCCACGCCAAAGACCAGCGGCTGGAACTCCGCCGGGAGCCCCTCCGTTGTGATCCGCTCGCCGAGCTCACCGAGGTGTGCCTTGGCCGCGGCGAGATCACTGTACTCGTAAGCGTGCTTCACTTCCGCCAACGGTGTCGTTATACCCCGAGCCAGCAATCGCTGCCCCAGGCACCAGAGCGACTCGATCATGCCGGCATACCCGGCGTGCAAGCTGAAGAAGATCAGGCGCCGGTTCTTCTCGTCGGCGATCTTCTCGTAATCCACCAGCGAACAGCCCAGATCGAGCAGCCGCTGCAACATGGCCATGTTGTAATCCTGGCCCTTGATGACGTGAGAGAAGTACAGGTACGACTTGCCCGCCCGCAGCAGGTCGGTGGGGATCTCCTTGACGGCGATGACCAGGTCGGCCGCTGCGAGATCCTCGTTCACGTCGATCCCGGCGTCGCGGTACTCGTCGTCGGTAAAAACCCGGATGGGTGAAGGCTGGACGCGGAATTCGATGGCGTGCTGTTGTTGCAGATTTTTCAAGTCGGTGGGGATCAGGGGAACGCGACGTTCCCACTCGTTCTTGTCCTCTCGGCGAATCCCGATCGTTTTGCCCATGCGATCACCTCGCTTACCGATTTCCTGTAACGGTGGAACTTGGGGCTACAGCCCCACACCAGCCCGCTGACGGACCCTGGCGGCCTAAGCTAGATCCCGCGATACGGGGAGTCAAGGGAGCTATTGGAATTGATATGAATCGGTTACACCATTGTCGGGAGGAGGTGGAGCCTCCGTGAGGGTTGCCCCCAGACCGGGGTTCAAGCGCGACAGTATTCCACGACGAGGTACACGATGGGCAAGAAGAACCCGAGTCCTAAAAAGCAAGCTACTCCGGCCCGCCATCTGTCTGGCACCGGTTCGATCAGCTCGAGTTGCGCGAGCACGAGGGGCAGCACGGCTGCAATCTCGCCGACACCGACCGGTTCGATGGACCACATCTCCCGTGCCTGTTCGAAGTTTGGGTTCCAGTGATAGGCATGATTCACGGCAATGCCACTGCTGGCGCAAATCAAGGCGCCAAGGCGAAGCGGAGGGCGTCGGCCAGCCCGTTGCGCCAGTTGACCCAGTTGTGCCCGGCGTTGCGGCGCCGGTATTCGAGTTCGTAGCCCCGCTCTTGCAACGCTGTGGCCAGCCGGTCGTTGCTGGGCAGCAACCATTCGAGGGTACCGCAATCGAGATACCAGCGCAACGGCCTGGGAACCCGGCTCAGAACCTCACGCCGCATCCACTCACTGCCGTGGAACGGATCACCGATCTCCTCCCCTGGTGAGGTCAGGAAAGCCCCGGATTGCGCAACGACGGTCTGAAACAGTTCGGGGTGAGACCAGGCGAGTCTCCCACTGAGCAGGCCGCCCAGACTCGCCCCCATGGCGATACGGTGGTTGTCACTCGGCGCCTCTGTCTCCACTAGTGGCAGCAGCTCCTCCAGCAAGAACAACAAGTAGGTTTCGTCCCGGGCATACTCACGCGCGCGTTCGAGCGGCGTCACGAATACCAGATGAGCCGGCAGGACGGCCTTCTCCACCAGGAGCCGGTCCAGGATCTGGGGCGCCTGGCCCCAGCCGTAATACGCCTTGCCGTCCTGGAAGTAGATGGTCGGCAGCGCTTGCCCCGCGTACCCCGGCGGCGTATAGACCAGGACCCGGCGGTTCTGTCCCAGCAGCACGGAATTCACCGTGAGCCGGCGCACTTGCCCCGCCGGCCGCGCCCGACCGATCTCGGCGTACGGATCCGGGCGGTACTTCGGTCCGGTGATACTACGCGCATAGGGCCACCAGTGATTACGCGCTGGATACGGATTCTCCGGGTCGGGTCGCGGTTCACCGTCCCCATCGAGGAAGGCGTACTCGAAGTAGACGTCGTCGGGTAACTGCAGTGGTTCGAGCTGGTCCACAGGCAACGGCGAGCGTCGCCAGTCGGTCAGATCCGAAATGACGTGGGTGGCCCAGTCGGGCGGTTGCAGTTCCAGTTCCATCCTCTGCACCGATCGTTGCCTGCTGACTGCAGCATCCAGACGAGTATGGTGACGGCATGATGAAAACAGCCCGGGTCCTTTTTCGATCCGAACCCACCGGCGCTTGCTCGGTGTCGCCACTGTCCCCACCTCGTCGCCCACCGGGAGTGGGTCGCGAGAGAAACGACGCGCCTGCGCGACCTGTACGTCACTGTCGCCTTGCGTTGCCTACCGCCTCAGAATAAACCGACCCGTGAGGAAATCGCAACGTGCCGCCACTGGTTGACCCGCGAGCTGGCG
>JBDRBC010000524.1:0-6557 GCA_043823125.1 bacterium
GAGCGCGCGGGCCTCATCATCAACAGGGCGATCCGCCGGTCGAGACCCGTGTGGCTGATGACGCGGGACAGGACCAGAACCCCGAAGATGAAGATAACCGCATCCTTGGCGTAGGCCTTGGCCACGTCATCGGGACGCAGGATGCCGAAAAAGAACATCATCGTCCCGACCAGGAGAGCAGTGACTCCGATAGGAATGGCGCCAGTGGCCCAGAACAAGGCTGCCAGAAGCAGAATACCCAGCATCACCTTCGCTCGAAAGGCGGCTTGTTCGGTGTCCAGCCGGTAGCTGCTCTTGCCACCAGCCGGCGGCGCCACCTTATCGCCCACGCCATAGGTCCGGGCATAGTACTGGGCAACCGTCTCGCCGTCGTGCAGCTTCCCGTAAGAAGCGTATCCGAGGTGGGGATCGGTTACGGTGCCGGTCTTGGGCGCCGACAACAATGCCGCCAGCCGGTCCGGGGTTGGCGAGAGGATGATCCCGAGGAACAGGAGCAGGCCGAGAAAAAGCACGCCCGGCCGCGAGTTGTGCGAGCCACGCAACCATTTCAGGATCGAACCCTGCTCCACGTGGGGGATCTCGTGACGGTTTTTGGCGTGAATGACATCCGCCCGGGCGGTGTCGATGACTGCCACCAGCTGTTCCAGTTCGCACGGCTTTTCCAGGTACGCATACGCCTCGAGCCGTCCGACCTCCATCGCCGATTCCATCGAACTGTGACCGGTCAGGAAGATCACCTGCAGTTCGGGACGATACCTTTTTACTTCCCGGAGCACCTCCTCACCGCCCATTCCCGGCATCTTCCGGTCAAGGATCAGGACGTCGATATTGCTGTCGGACCGGATCCTCTTGATAGCCTCGCCGCCATCAGCCAGGGCCTCGACGGTGTATCCACGCATGACCAGGCGGGTGGCGAGAGAATTCCGGAACTGGTCCTCGTCATCCACAAGCAGGAGCTTGGCCATCAGTCGGTCCTCCTGGTCATGTTTTCCCCGTTCCGACAGTCGCCGGAGGTGACATAGGCTGAAACGTGCTGGAAGAGGTCGGAAAGCCGCAAGATACCGACTGCTCGATCATCCTCCACCACGAGTAGCGAGAGTGTGTTCCACATCACGAACAGGTGAATGGCCTTGGCAAGGGAAGCGTCCGGCCCGATGCTGATGTGGATCGGTTGCATCGCCTGGCAGACATGCAGGGTGTTGGCTCGCCGGCGGATGTCCTCCCGGTCGTCTTGCCAGAACCGGTAGTTATCCAGGATGGATTCGAGAAAGTCTGGACTCAGACCCGCCTGGTTGAGCTGATCGAGGTCGCCCAGCGTCTCGTACTTCGGCTCGAGGGCGGCCAGGAAGGCGCGCATGCCGAGCTTACCGACGATGTGGCCACTCTTGTCTGCTACCAGGACCGCCCAGAGCCGGGGGGAATGGGGCGGCCGCCTGGACCGGGCGACTTCCAGCGCCAGAAGTGCATCGAAGAGAGATGTCCCCTCGGTGACGACGACATACTCGCCCAATGGCAGCATGATGTCCCTGACGTTTTGTGATCTCATCTCAACTCCAGGTTTCTCCTCTGGCCTCTCAGTGGATCGGCAGAGAAATGGTGAATTCCGTTCCTTTGCCCGATGAACTCTGGACGGAGATGTCACCCCCGAGCCCCTTGACGATGCCATAACTCACCGACAACCCCAGCCCTGTGCCCTTGCCCACTTCCTTCGTCGTGAAGAAGGGCAGGAACACCTTGCCGAGTTCTTCCTTGGTCATCCCCATACCGGAATCACTGACCGTCATCAGCAGGACCGCGGACCTTTTCGATAGACCGATAGTGATTCGCCCATCGTCCCGGATGGCGTCGATGGCGTTGGTCAGGAGGTTGAGGATGACCTGCTTGATCTGATTGCCATCGGTAATGATCCCGGGGAGTTCGGGCTCGTATCGCCGCTCGATCTCGATATTGGCAAGGGCCATTTCCCTGGTCAGGAATCCATCGATTACCTCGTCCACCAGAGCCGGCATTTCCACCTTCGACAGACGGAATTCGGTTTGACGCACGAACCCCAGCAGCTTGCGGGTGATGTCCCGACAGCGAAAGACGGCTTCCCCGATCGCGTCGATATGCGGCAGGAGCTGGGCGAAAGTGATCTCACGCCCGAACTGCGGGTCCATCAGGTCTTTCATCAGCCCCGCTTCCTCGCTGATGATGGCCAGGGGGTTGTTGATCTCGTGAGCGACCCCGCCGGCCAGTTCCCCGACCGACGCCAGCTTGGCGGCGTGCTCGAGTTGCGAGACCGATCTGTCCCGCTCCTCCTCGACCCGCGTCTGTTTCCGGGCGTTGAGGATGGTGGCCCAGAGAAGGGCGATGAAAAGGATTAAGATCACAAGCGCTGGTTTCCAGTCTCCACCGAGCAGGAATGGACTCGCAGGTGGCGATTGGGCCAAGCCCACCAGCGCCCAGTCGGCCTCCGTCAACCAGGCGTAGCAGTATGTCAGTTCACGTTCATCGCGTTCCGCCTTCGCCATGCCCACACGTGGTTCCGGAGGTGGAATGATTGTGGAGTCGGTCAGGGGTTGCCCGACGTCCGGCGTGACAACCTGAAATGCTCCCTCCTGATTGACGATGAACGTCTGGAGATCGCGGGCTCCTTCGAGGGAGGTGATGTATTCGTAAAGCCGCTCGGGTTCGAGCGAGGCGCGCAGGGCCCTGAACAGACCGTGCTGTACCTGGCTCACGGCGATGGTGAAATGGGGTTTCTGCCGAAAGCCCAGATAGATGTCCGTGATCACGAAGGGACGATCTTGCGCCCGCAGATCGAGAAACCATTCCTCGTTGGAATAGTCACGCTGCTCCAGCACGGTAAAGGGGCCTTTATACGCCACCTGGACGCCTGTGGAGTCAAACACCCCAACATCTGTGAAGGTGGGAGAATCGCGCTCGAGGTCAACCAGACAAGCCGCCATCGATTCGCTGGACGGTATGATATCCAGGGGCAAGGTGTCGATCTGATTGGCGAGGTTGACGGCCCTTTCCCGAATGAACAGGTCGAACATGCGGGCCTGGTACTCGACGACGGATTGGAGATGCCGCTGGTGGGATTCTTCCTGCAGGGTTGCGGCCTGGAGATGGAAGTAGATGATCAATAGGATGAAAGGCGCCCAGAAGATCAGGAGCAAGTGCAGGAGTGTCCGTCGCAGGATGTTTCGGTGTGAACGCCCCTCGCCCGGTTTTTGGTTTTGGATTCCAGCATGATTCCCGTTCACGGACATGGTCACCTCCGGTGAGGACTCGAGACTGCAACCGCGATGCCAACCGAAATATGCAACCGGGGATTGGTAATAATCCAGTTGGAAATGGTGGTTTAGTCGATCCGGCGGGCGATCGAGACGTGGTCAGGCGCGTGGGACGACTGGACCGCTACCGGGGAGAGGCTCCTCGCCGAGGAAATCTGCCCCGATTCACCGGGTGCCGCGGGGCGTGGTTGGACAGCGCCGCCGGGACACCTGGCGGCCAGAGGCCTTGGCCGATGTCATGGGTTATCGCCTTGGCATTCATGGAGTTGCCGGTTCTGCGCCCTCGATTTGCCTGAAAGTGATCACCTGCAGAAAGGAGATAGGGCCAGTGGCACATTTCGTGATGATGTCCCTCGCCGGATTTTGCGGCGGCGGATCCGGATATGTTGGCCGGACGATTGATGGAGACGGTCTCCTATCCCAGATCGACCCCGAACATCGATGCGGTGCGAAATGGGCGACCAGCAACGAGAACAGTTCACGCAAGGCGACCCTCGGTTGGCAGGACCTGACCGGGGCGAGCAGGACGAGCGGAGCCACCGGCCCGCCCGGGGGTATGCCGAGTTACGCTGGCGCATGGCCATTGTCCTGCTGGTCACCTCCCTCATTCCTTGCGTGCTGCTCCTGGGAGGCGGCTGGTTCGGGTTCGGCCGTATCGTCGAATCGCGGGCACGCGAACTCCACCACCACCTCGTACGTGGCCGGGCCCAGGCTGTGGCCTCATTCCTGGACGAGCGTCTCAATCTGCTGCGGATGGTCGCCTCGACCTGCGAGCGTGACGACCTGATTTCCGCTGGTGCGCTCGCGGTCCAGCTCGAGGGCTTGAATACCGCGACAAATGGCGGATTTACCGATCTGGGTGTGATCGGGGAGGACGGCGACCACCTGGCATATGTCGGGCCGTTCGACCTGGCCGACCGCAATTACCGGGAAGCGGAATGGTTTCAGGCGGTCCGGTCCCGCGGCGCCTTCATCAGCGATGTATTTCTCGGTTTTCGGCAGGTTCCGCACTGCGTCATTGCCCTGGAGATCAATGGCCCGGAAGGCCCCTGGTATCTGCGAGCGACCATCAGCAGCGACCAGTTACAGGCTCTGGTGCGGGCTGACGCTCCAGGGAATACAGTGGACGCTTTCCTGATCAACCGGATGGGCCTTTGTCAGACCCCGACCAGGAGGCAGGAGGTTCTTGATCCGCTGCCGCAGGCCGATCTCTCGGTGCATTCCGGCGTTCGGGATACACACATTCGACAGGGAGATTTGACCTGGTTTGTCTCCACGATCTGGCTGAACGAGAACCGCTGGGCCCTGGTGGTGCAGCAGGACGAAGCCGTGGTCATGGCTCCGGTCCACGATGTGGTCCGGCTCGGTAGTTTATTTGCCCTGGGCGCCTTGGTCTTGGTCGGAGGCGTAACATTACTGGCAATGAGGCATCTGGTCCAGATGCTGGAGGGAGCCGACCGTGAGCGCGAGACCGCCACCCGTGCTTTCCTTCGTTCCGCCAAACTGGCCTCGGTGGGTGAACTGGCCACGGGGCTTGCCCACGAGATCAACAACCCCCTGGCCATCATCAGCGCACAGCTGACGAATCTGGGGGATCTGATCGAGGAGCTGGTGGCGGAGACTCCCGAGCGGAGCGAGATACTGGGCATTTTGACGCGCTGTCGGCGGCAGGTCACGCGCTGTGGCAGCGTGACCGGGAAGCTCCTGCAATTCGGTCGCAGCCGGGAATCGTTTACCCGGCTGGTGGATATCGTTCCCCGTCTGGAAGAAATCGTCTCCTTGATGCGGCGGCAGGCGGAGGTGGCGAACGTCGAGCTCGTGCTGGACCTGCCTGCTACCTTGCCCCCGGTGAGGATTGACCCCATCGAGCTGGAGCAGGTTATCGTCAACCTCATCAAGAACGCCCTGGACGCGATGCCGGACGTGGGAGGCCGGGTGAATGTCCGGGTCGCCGCGCTGGGCCGAGAGCTGGAATTGATCGTCCGGGACAATGGTCCGGGAATTCCCCCCGAGATCCTGCCACGAGTCTTCGAGCCCTTCTTCACCACCAAACCTGTCGGACGTGGTACAGGCCTCGGTCTGTCCGTCTGTCACGGCATTGTGTGCTCATGGGGAGGTACGATTGACGCGTCGAGCCAGCCGGGTGACGGATTGGTTGTCCGGATCCGTTTGCCCAGGCTCGACAATCCACCAGAAGGCGGTTTTACACAGGAGGAATGAATCATGTCCGAGCAGCAACGGAACGTCAGGCTGCTAATGGTCGACGACGAGGAGGATTTCCTCATCGCGGCCTCCGATGCTCTGGCGCGCCGCGGCATCGAGGTCATCGCCGTACAAAAGGCCCAGGACGCTCTGATCAGTGCAAAACATGGCGACTTCGATGTCGCCGTGATCGACATGAAGATGCCGGAAATGGATGGGGAGGAGCTTTTTCGCCGGCTGAGCGAGCAGGAGCCGCAGCTTCCGGTCATCATCCTCACCGGTCACGGCTCGATTCTCCAGGCTTTCAGGATAGCCCGTGAAGGAATATATGACTACCTGGCCAAGCCCTGTGACATGGATGTACTGGCGGCGAAGATTCACGAGGCCAACGAGATCCGTCGCGCCCACTCCACTCCGAGTAGGCCCGGACTGGAACCTATCGTCCTGCTGATCGATGACGAGGTCGAGCTACTGGACTCCATGAGGCCTGTACTCGAACGGCGCGGCTTTTCTCTGATGACCGCAAGCAATGCAGTCGGGGGGTTACAGATACTCGGCCGGAAAGAGGTGGATGTGGTGGTTCTCGACCTCAAGATGCCCGGCATGGACGGCATGACGGCCCTGAAGGAACTCAAGACGCGATTTCCGACGGTGGAAGTGATCCTCCTGACCGGCCATCCCACCCTGGACACCGCTCAGGAGGGGATCAAGGTCGGGGCCTTCGAATACCTGGCGAAACCGGTCGACATGGAGGAACTCGTTGAAATGATCAACTCTGCGAACCAGAAACGGCAAGACGGTCTGGAGCTGGCCAGGAAGAAACAGATCCGGGACCTGCTTGATCGGTACGGAGACTGAATTGCATCGGTCGAACTCGGGCGGTGAATTTTTCACCTGCCTGTGGGGAAGGTGACTCCATGACCGGAACTCAAAAGGCGTCCGCTTATGGTCGCTACGTGGATTTCAAGAAGTTCGGCGCCGTGCTGATTGTTTTCTGTGTTCTGCTGGCGATCCCCATCCCGGGCAGCATGAGGGATGTGGCCGTGGAATACGCCGTGGGAGAGCACCGTGTCC
>JBDRBC010000525.1:0-2259 GCA_043823125.1 bacterium
GGCCGACCATTTCTCCGACGGTGAATACGGTGCGCTGGCCTGTTACAACGCCGCCGTCTGTTACGAGGAGAACGAGGACTGGACCGCGGCCATCGGCGGGTACGTCAGGTTCCTGGCCGATTTCCCCCACCACGAGAACGGCCGCGGTTTGTGGCCGCAGATCGCCTCCCTCTATCATGAAGAGCTGGGCGACTACGAACAAGCCATCGAGGCCTACGAGGCGGCTTTCGCGTCGGCTTTCGAGAATGCCGCCGGCCAGCCGGACGCGCCGTTGGCGGAGATCCGATTCCGCCAGGGCGAATGCCACGAAAAGCTCGGCCAGCTGGATGCCGCCTTGCAACGGTACGAGGCGGCTGCGACTGGCCCGGCCACCGATCCCTTCCGCATCGCCAGCCTGGCCCAGATGGGCAAGATCCTGGAGGAGCGGGGCGACTGGGCAGGAGCCATCGCCGCCTTCGAACGGATCGTGGCCGCTGACGGAAAACCCGAGTGGACGGCCATGGCCCAGGGCCGCATCGAAGCCATCCGCAACACCACCATCGCCGGGAGCTGACCGGCACAACGAGAGGTACCACCACGATGTTCGGCGACATGTCCCTGCTCGAGTTCTGCAAAGCTTCGCCCACGATGGTCGTGCTGCTGGCCTGCTCCGTCGTGACGGTGGGATTCGCCGTGGAGCGAACCCTCTACTTCGCCACCACCGCCACCAACGCCCGTTCCTTCCTCAGGGACCTGTCCCAGCGGATGCAGGCCAGCGGCCCCCAGGCGGCGCTGGAACTGTGTCAAAGCAAGCGGAGCTCCCTGGCACGGGTGATGGCGCAAGCGGTCACCCACCTGAGGTGCTCCCGCGAGGAGATCACCCAGCGGGTGAACACCGCCATCGAGGTGGAGCAGGTGGAGATGGAGCGCAACCTGAGCGTGCTCGGCACCATGAGCAACATCGCCCCGCTGCTCGGGCTGTTCGGCACCGTGGTGGGAATCATCCGCGCCTTCGCGGACATCGCCCGCACCGGCTCCGGTGGCGGCGCCGTGGTGGCCATGGGTGTCAGCGAGGCGTTGTTGACCACGGCCGCCGGCATCATCGTGGCCGTTGTGGCCACGGTGTTCTTCAACATCTTCGTGCGCCGGATCCGCAAGCGTTCGGTGGAGCTGGAGGACGCCCGCGAGGTCTTCCTCACCGTCCGGACCCAGATCAAGCGTCGGGCGCAGCAACGGCAGGCCACCCAGACCCGACGGATCACCGAACCCCTGCTGACGCCGCCGCGGCCGGTCACCCAGGAAGAAGAGCTGGTGGCCTCGGTCCTGGGCTGAGCCAGAGGATACAGAGAACAGGGGATACACGGAAAAGGGGAAACGAGGAAACCGATGCCCATCAAAAAGATCGGCAGTATCTGCGACGGAAAGAACGAGGCGAACATCACTCCACTGGCGGATGTGACCACCATCCTCATCGTGGTGTTCCTGATCACCATGCCGGCGCTGATGTGGAACGGCATCCAGGTCAATCAGGCCCAGGCCGGTTCGCAGCAGCAGGTGATATCGCCCACCCGCCAGACGGACGACAAGCTGGTGTCCGTCCGGATCTCAGCGGCCGAGATCTGGCTCAACGGCGAACTTATCCCCCGGAATGAGTTGCCGGGACAGCTGCAGGAGCGCCTCGGTGAGAGACAGGACCGCACGGTGGTGGTGATCCCCGACGACGAGGTGTCCCTCGGCCGGGTGGTGGATGTGCTGGATGTGGCCAAGTCCAGCGGCGCCTCGCAACTGGCGTTGCTCAACGAGATCGGAGTGTCGCCGTGATCGGCAAGGGAGTCACGCTGGAGAACCGGGTCACCGTGGTGCCCATCATCAACGTTTCCCTGGTGGTGGTGCTGACCCTGATGATGATGGCGCCTTTCCTGAGCGGCCAGGACGTGCCGGTGGAACTGCCGCTGGCTCGGGCCGCGGAGGTGGACGATTCCGACAACGTGGAGATCACCTTCACCCTGGAGCGCCAGATCTTCGTGGGCAGTGATATGGTCACCCTGGCGGAACTCACGCCGCTGGTGCAGTCCGTGTTTGCGGCCGCCCCCCACGCCGTGGCGGTGATCAAGGCCGACCGGGCCCTCCCCTATGGCGAGGTGGAGCGACTCATCGCCGCCGTGGAAGCGGGCGAGGCCACCCGCATCGCTCTGGCCACCAAGCAGAAGGACCGGGGGGAAACGCCATGATGTCCCGGGCTCTGGACCGACGCCGTTCCACCGGCGGCGGCATGCTGGC
>JBDRBC010000526.1:0-12863 GCA_043823125.1 bacterium
TTACTCCGACAGCGGCAAGCTGCAGACCGGCAACCTGATGACCTACAAGATCCCCACCCGCCGCGACGTGCCGAGTGTTCGGGTGGAGATGGCCGAGAGCTACGAACCCACCGGCCCGTTCGGCGCCAAGTCGGCCGGCGAGGTCGGCATCGATCCGCCGCCGGCTGCTATCGCCAATGCCATCTTCAATGCCGTGGGGGTGCGGTTGCGGGCGCTGCCGTTGACGCCGGAGAAGGTGTTGCGGGGGTTGCAAAAGAAGCGAGAAGCCGAGGCCGTCGATGAATCCCTCTGAACAGAACAGCCGTCACACTTTGGGCGTCGCCCAACACGGCGGTCGGTTTCCCGCCAGGCCGGGATACCCGGACCATCGTGTGAGATCCGCTTGTGTTTATCCCGCGTCAAGAATTCTGGAAATCCGTCTTGTGATCCCGAAGAATGATGCTTCGGAAGCTTCGATCTCTGCCCTTGTCATCTTATTGTAAACATGACACCGTAGACTTTAGCGGGTAGCTCCCACTGATTTTCGTTTGGTTTTTGTATTCCCCTGCAATCCGGGAGCGAAATGTGTGTTATACCCCGGTGAGTCCATTGGATACCGGTGATGTCAACGAATGCAAACGCTGTCGTCACGGTAGCTTGTTGTACAACCTGCATGACGCCCACATCGGCCGGTCACTGCAGTTGTACGGTGAATGGGCCGAAGGCGAGATGAAACTTTTGGGCCAGTTACTTCGACCTGGCGACCTGGTCCTGGACGTCGGTGCGAACATCGGTACCCACACCTTGTTTTTTGCTCGAACCGTTGGCAAAAACGGAACGGTACTCGCGTTTGAACCGCAGCGGATCGTGTTTCAGACGTTGTGCGCCAACGTCGCGTTGAACAGTCTGTTGAACGTCCACACATTTCACGCTGCGGTAGGCGCCAAGAACGACAGCGTCGTGGTGCCGCCGATCGATTATGAAACGACGATGAACTTCGGCGGCGTCAGTCTCGGCAGCCATCGGGAAGGCGAGATCGTCCCGATGTTGCCACTGGACGACCTCGACCTGCCCGCGTGCAGACTGTTGAAAATCGATGTCGAAGGAATGGAGCTGGCGGTCCTGCAAGGCGCACAACGGTTGATTGAAACCGCGAAACCGATTGTTTATCTGGAAAACAACGATCCGGAACGGTCCGGCATTTTAATCGCTCATCTACTCGAACTGGGATACGTTTTGTACTGGCATTTCTCGCCGTTCTACAACGCCGACAATTACTTTGCCAACACCAACAACGTCTTCGGTAACATCGTTGATGTCAACATGCTGGCCGTAACCAGGCAGGTTGCCGGCTTGATACCGGTCACCGGGCCGGATGACACAGCAGGCGCCGCGCTCGCGCGAGCACGGTAAATCCCGCTGGACTATCACCCCTGACGAACCCGATGAGCAGGAAATCAGGGCCCCTTCTACCGGTACAACGCCTTCACTTCACCCCGGCTCTCCGTAGCGGCAGCGCGGCGGCCACCTTCAGCGGGTCAGTAACATCTTCCTGGTCATCACGACGGTACCGGTTTCCAGGCGGCAGAGATACGTACCGGAAGCCAGGTCCCTCCCGTGCTGGTCACGACCGTCCCAGGTCGCCGTGTACTCGCCGGTCTGCACCAGGGAGCCGTCGACGAGGTCCCGGACGGTGCGACCGGCGAGGTCGTAGATCCGCAAGCTCACCCTTGCCGGAGTGAAGAGCTGGTAGCGGATGGTCACCCAGGGATTGAACGGGTTGGGCTGGATGCCACGGAGCATCGCGGTGGTGGCGACAGGTGTGACCGGGGGCGATATCGCCGACAGGTCGCGCCGGATCTCGTCGAGGAACCACACCCGGCTCTCGGCAGTGATGGCGACGTGCTCCTGGTTCTCGACCGGGTAGTACACCGCGTCGAACGGTGTCAGGGACAGCAGACCGGGATCACCGGCGATATCGTAGAACGGATCCGCCGTGTCCAGGGCCAGGGCGCTGATGGTCGGGATGAAGCAGTGGCTGTCATGCAACGCCACGATGTCGCCATATGGTACGGCAGTGGTGTCCATCTGGGCCATGGAGGCGCGGGAGCCGCCCGGTGCGTTGTCGAACGGCAGGGTGCCCGCTACCGTCACCACGAGCTGATCGTCCGGCAGCGGCCAGATCCGGTTGATGAGGCCGTCGAAGATCAGCTGGCTCGTCCCGTCGGGAACCGCCCAGACATTCCCGACGATGTCCACGAGGAAACTGCTGTACTCGTAGCTGATGAGCTGATCGTCCGGCAGAAAGCCCTGGTTCGCCATGTGGCCGCTGCCGTTGGCCACGGCGACCTTGCGCGGATTGGCGGGGTAATCGCCGACAGTGGCGATGTCGGCCAGAAAATCGTCCCGGAGCGCATCGTGCTGCCCGGTGGCGCCCGGCGGATCCGTGTGATGATACACGAGCATCTGCCGGGCCGCGGGCGTGTCGAGACGGCTCAGCAGGTACGCGGCGTCCGTCGACTCGATCTGGAACAGTTGCAGCCAGTACTGCAATCCCAGCGGGATGTTGGCGCCACTGTGCGGGCCGTCGAACGAGATGAAGGCGCGGTGCGGTGGTCCATCCCTTCGGCTTCCATGTACGCCAGGGTGTACCGCGCCACCAGTCCCCCCATGCTCGCGCCGATCACCACCAGGTCGCGCTCGTCCACCTGGGCCGCCTGGATCTGCTGGATCAGCTCCACCATCATCAACGCGTTGCGCTGCATGTAGTCCGTGGACTCGGTGAAGTCGAGGACCACGGCGTCGAATCCCTCGGACCGCAAATCCTCCACCAGGTTCTCCTGGTTCAGCAAGGTGTACAGCTCTTCCCAACCCATGGTGTTGTCGAGGTCGAACCCCTCCGCGACCACCACCGGATCGGTCAAGGTGACGTGTCCGTCGGCCAGGTAGATATAGGCCGTGCCTGCGCCGTAGCCGCCCAGGTGGGGAATTGTGGCGGTGACCGACCAGGTGTCGTGGGGCAGCGGGGTGCGCAGGGCCAGGACGTCGTAAGCGAAACGGGTGTGCAGGAATTCGCCGTCCGCGAGCTGGATCCGGAGCCGGATGATCTTGCGGCCGGTACTGCGGTAACGAGCTGTGATCCGCTGGTCGAAGTGGACCGGGTGGAATCCGGTGCCGTCGTCCAGATTGATCTCGATGCCGGCGACCGGCAGCGGATCGTTACCGAGCAAGAGTCTTCGCGGCACCACGAAGTCGATACTCTCGCCGTGATGGGTGTACGGGCGGAGGGTGGTGGCGGCGAAGACGCGCTCCTGCAAAAAGAGTTCGTCCACCGGACTCCCCTCAGCCACGACCAGTCCATCGCCCAAGCGGACGAGTAGACCACGCGTCAGCGCGTCGGGGTGGAGCCGGTTGTACAAGAAGTCGAGGATGGCGATGGGTACCGGACCGGCATCGGGAACCGATCGGGATTCCGCACGAATTCGCGCCACGCCGGGCCAGGTCGGTTCTTGTAGGGAGGCGCGTGTCAATTCGTGCAGCATCTGTCGCCAGACAGGCAGGGTCACGGGCGCGGCGTGTTCAGACCCGTCGTGATCCTGGATCCGGGACATGGTCACGACCTGGTCCTGGAGGATGCCGGTTGGTACCAGAGCCGGGTCCAGATCGCCGAGGAGCTGCCGAGAGCCGTCGACCGGTGTCTGGGCCAGCAGGATGTGTGGACACGTCAGGAGCAGGAAGCCGGCGACCAGAAGAAGGCGTATCAGGGCGCGGGTCCGACTGATCCGGACGCGTGGACGCACAGGCCATGGTGACGGGACCACGGCGGGAGCAGGATATCCAGTGATCGGACCCATTTGGGGATTGCAACGCATGTCCACCTCCGGTGGCAGTCAGTGTATGCCCGATTTCGGTTTCGAATTCGGAATGGAAGCATTCTACCACATCCGGGACTGGCTCGGGCAGATGGGTTGAGCCAGAAGAGAGGCCACGTCGTTTCCCCCAGATGTCGGACGGCCCCTGGCCACTGAAGGTGAGGTTGTCGTCCTTCTCATCGAGATCGAAGGAGACGGCGGCGCTGTAGAGATAGGTTCCGCTTGTCACCGGCTGGCGACCGCCGTTCTCCATGATCAGGCTGCGTTCCCGGGAGTTGTGGAATCGGATCAGGTTTGCCAGCAGGATCGAGATTGTTTGCACTCATCTCGTGATGTATACTCCCAAAAATCGAATCCCATGCCTTCCAAACAGGAGATACAAGATGAAAACCAGAACCCTACTCGTAGCAGCATGTGTTCTTCTCACCACCGCCTCGGTTTCCGCACAGCTCGACCCCGATCCTGACGGGTTCGGCATCTACGCCGATCTCGGCGCCACCAGCGCGCACATGACGGTGCCGGTCATGGCGAATTTCGAGGCCTATCTCATCCTGACCAATCCGACCGTGGGCGGCGGCGTCTTCGGATGGAGCTGTTCCATCGGCGTTCCCGAAAACGTGGTCATCAGCGAATGGGCCTTCAACGGACTCCACGTGAACGCGGCGACCCCGCCCGAATTCTGTGTCGGTCTCGGCGGGGCCGGCATCCCTACGAGCAACACCGTCCTGCTTTCGACCCTCCGCGGCGCGGTACTGGATTCGGGACCGGCCAGCTTCACCCTGGGCTCGTATGTCCTGTGCACCGGGGAATTCCCGGCCTATGCGCCGGGGGACATCAGGCCCGATTTCGTGCCCATGTATCCATCGGCGGGCTGGGAGCGGGGAGCGGTGTTCACCATCAACGGTGCTCCCCCGGTTCCGGTTGATGAGAGATCCTGGGGCGAGGTCAAGGCCTTGTATCGGTGATCGCTGGTCTGGCTGGTGGAACTCCATCTGGGCGAGATGTGGCTCTCATTGATGTCGATGTCACGCCCGGCCTCGCGGCGGCCCGGGCACGGCGTGGTCGGGCGTGTGGCTTTCCGGATCGTCGCCTCCCTGACCGACAGCCCGCGCCCAATTTTTTTGACCCGCAAAACCCATCCGTGCTAGACTCTCTGGTGCCGTACACCGGCACAGTACATCTCGAGTTTGCCAACATCACCCAATCATCATTCGAGGGGATATGGAAATGACGCTCCGTTTAGTGCGACCAAGCCCCCCGGCCAGCGTTGTAATGGTCGGGGTCTGCCTGCTCCTGCTCGGCGGCGGCGCCTGGCATCAGGCCTCGGCTGGCTGCATCGATTACCAGAACTACCTGCGTTTGATGGGATCGCTGGATGTGGGCGCGGTAGCCGGTAATGTCGACGTGCAGGGAGACTACGCTTATGTGACCTTGCGACTGAACGGGGTCCAGCGGCTGCTGGTGATGGACATCTCCAACGAGTATGCGCCCAGACACGCGGGTCACCTGGATTTCGACGCGCCACCGTACGGCGTGGCCGTCAACGACAGCATCGCCCTGGTGAGCATGCTGGCCTACAGCGGCGACGGTCTCTCCGTCGTCGACATCAAGGATCCGACGTCGCCCACGCTTATCAGTTCCTGCCTGGCTGACCAGGTGTTCAACTGCGTGCGGCGGGTGGGCGATATCGCCTATCTCACCGCCTCGGAGCCGCCGTACGCCTTCGTGGTTATCGATGTCTCCGATCCGGCGAATCCGGACTCGCTTTACTCTATCCCCCTACCCGGCCAACCTGGACGGCGATTCATCGTCCGCGGCAATTACGCGTATGTGGCAACCCGCGCCACCCAGCTGATCACCTTCGATATCTCTTCGCCGGAAAATCCAATCATCGTGGACGAATGGATTACCACGGGCAGGACTTCCGTCGACCTGGCCGTCAACGGGGACGAGCTGTTCCTGACCTTCACGAGACCGGCCGCCGCCGCCGAGCTGGCTCGTTTCTGGCTCACACCCTATCCGGACGATCCGCAGTGGCACAACGGGTGCCCGTTGACCGGAATAGATTACTGGCCCATCGTGACCGCCGGGAACGACGTCTGTTACGTCGGGTCCGATTACAGCACCGTCCGGATGATCGATGTCTCGACGGAGTCCTGCGTACCTCTGGGCACGCTCCACTATCCCGATGGATACATCGCCAATCTGGTGGTTCACGACTACTCCCTGTTCTACTGCACCCGGAGCGCGGTGACGGACACCGGGATCGTCCATATCTTCTCCATCTCGTCGCCGGAACCGCTGGTCCCCATCAGCAACCTGGCGACACCCGGCACGGCCGAGGACGTGGCCGTGGCCGCCGGCCGCGCGGACATCGCCTACGTCGCCGACGGCGCGGCGGGGCTGCAGGTCGTCGACGTGTCCGATCCCCTGAACCCCGTGATCATCACCAGCCTGGACACCCCCGGCTACGCCGTGAACGTGGCGCTCCAGAACAGCGTCGCCTTCGTGGCCGACAGCGGGGCGGGGGTCGTGGCCATCGACGTGGCGGCGCCCACGAGTCCGGTGGCCATCGACACCTTCGACACCCCCGGTTCCGCGGTGGACATCGCCTTGAGCCCGACGCACGCCTTCGTGGCCGACACGGAATCTGGCGTCCACGTGATCAACATCGAGACGCCGTCAGCCATGTTTTACACCGGTATACAGGACACCCTGACCGCCTCCACCGGTATCGACGTTGCCGGGAGCTACGCCTACGTCGCTGACGAATTCGACGGCCTGGTGGTTCTCAACGTCGAGGACCCGAGCAATCCGTGGATCATCGAGGGCGTGAAGGACGGCATCCTCGACTCCGCCCTGAGGGTCGATCACGACGACGGTCGGGTGTATGTCACCGTTCCGGATTCCGGGCTTTACGTCGTCGACGTGACCGATCCCACCCATCCGGTGGTGGAGAGCGACGTCGGCACCTTGGGCGCCGCCGGTGACGTAGACGTCGCGGGTATCTTCGCCTACGTCGGCACCGGGACCGGCATGCAGCTCCTCGACATCCAGGACGGCGGGAACCCGTTGCCGGCCGGCAACATGGTGGGAGCGGCTGAAACCCACGGTATCTTCATCGATCAGTACTACGCATACATCGCCGGCGGTGAATCGCTTTATGTCTGCCCGGCCCAGTGCGGGTTCGATCAGTCGGTGCTGGCCGCTTTCGCACCGAACACGTACGAGGAGAACATTCCGTTCACTATCGACTTCACCAACCTGTCCGAGGGGTACGGGCTGTACTACGACTGGGACTTCGGGGACGGCGTCGGCACCAGCACGGAGCGCCACCCCAGCTACACATTCGAGAACGCCGGCAACTTCACGGTTACTCTGATCGCTACCAACGGCGTCCACTCCGATACCGCCACGGCGTCGATCCGGGCCATCGATCCGACGTTGAGCGAGGCGCCAGCCGCGCCCGAGGCGGTCACCTCTGTGCAGCTCGGCCAGGCGGTGCCGAACCCGTTCAACCCGAGCACGACGCTGCACTACGCATTGCCGAAGACCGACCCCGCCCGGCTGGCCATCTACGACGTGAGCGGGCGGCTGGTGCGAGTGCTGGTGAACGAGGTGGTCCCCGCCGGTCGCCACCAGACGATCTGGCACGGCAAGGACGACACCGGCCACCGGGTCGCTTCCGGCACCTACTTCAGCCGCCTGGAGGCCGGGGGTGTAGTGCGGATCGGGCGGATGGTGTTGCTGAAATAACCGATAGCCTGAAGGGACTGTAGAGATGATCCACCCCGTCGCCAACCTGAACGGTCTACGCCTGGTGGTCCTCACCCTTGCCCTGACGACCGTCGCCCTCCCGGGCCCGAATCCCACCACGGCCGGCTGCATCAATTACGACGACTACCTGCACTGGCTCAACGCCATGGAGTTCTCGTCCCAGCCGCGCGGTATCGAAGTTCAGGGCAACTACGCGTACGTGACTGAGTTCCAGGGTTCGCCTCCGCTTGCCCGCCTCAATGTCGTCGACATCTCCAACGAGAGTCTGCCGCGGATAGTCGGCACTCTCGACGTCTCCGGCTGGCCGCGGGGAGTCGCCGTATCCGGTAACATCGTCGCCGTCGCGCAGCGCCGCGCCGGGGCGCCTGGACTGATCCTGGTGGATGTTTCCGATCCCATGTATCCGATGCTGGTCGGCTCCGCCTTGAACGATCACCTCTGTTATGATGTGAAGATCAAGGACAGTCACGTCTTCGTTTCATCCGACTCGCCGGACCCGGCGCTCTACATCTTCAACATCACGGACCCGGCCGCGCCGGATTCTCTGCCGCGAGTGAATCTGGGGACAATTCCCAACGACCACTTCGCGCTCGAGGGCGATTTCATCTACATGATCTCGTACGACAGTCTCTCTACTATCAACATCTCAAATCCCTCCGCGGCAGTGAGAGTCAATGTTCAGAGCATTCCTGGGGGTCGGACGGCCCGGGGCATCGATGTGGATGGCGACATCCTGCTCCTCTCATCGTACGGAACCGGCCCTGCCCTGCTGCACGGCTACAGCCTGATCGATCCGGCTGTCCCCTGGAAACGTGTCGATCTCGATCTCGGCTATTCCGCCGGCCCTCGTATCGCAGCGGCCGCCAGGATATGCTATCTCAGCGCCGGCACCTTGCCTGTCGAGATGGTGAACGTGATCGACAGCGCCACCCTGCAGTACATCGGCTCCCTGCCGTCCTACGCCACGGGCGACATTGCATATCTGACCATTCGAGGATCGAACCTGTACATCTTCCGTTACCCGAACAACTTCGTGAACACCATCTCCGTCTCCTCGCCCAGCCCGCTCGAGCCCATCGGCGCGGTCGTGACCCCGGGCACCGCCGAGGACGTCGTCATCTCCCCGAGTCGCAACAACCTCGCCTACGTCGCCGACGGCGACGCCGGCCTGCAGGTGGTGGATGTCACCGATCCGCTGAACCCGATCATCGTCGGCAGTGTCGACACGCCCGGGTATGCGGTTGAAGTGGTGCTGCAGGACAGCATCGCCTTCGTGGCCGATAGTGGCGCCGGCGTCCAGGCCGTGAACGTGACCGTGGCGAGCGCGCCGACCATCGTCGGTTCCGTCGACACTCCCGGCTCGGCGGTCGATCTCGCCCTGAGTCCAACCCACGCCTTCGTCGCCGACTCCGACCACGGCGTCCAGGTCGTCGACATCAAGACCCCCGCAGTTATGACCATCGTCGGTGCGCAGGATACTCTCACGGCGTCCACCGGCATCGAAGTCACAGGAATACACGCCTACGTCGCCGACGGCTTCGACGGCCTGGTGGTACTCAACGTCGAGGACCCGAGCAACCCGTGGATCATCGAGGGTGTGAAGGACGATATCCTCGATACCGCCCTGAAGGTCGGCTATTCCGGCGGCAATGCCTACGTCACGGTGCCTGACTCGGGCCTTTACATCGTCGACGTCACCGATCCGGCGAACCCCAGTCTCCAGGGCGATATCGGAACTCAGTATACCGCAGGCGATCTGGACCTCATGGGCATCTTCGCATATGTCGGCTCGGGCAACGGCATGCAGCTCATCGACATCCGGGACGGCGGCAATCCGTCCATCGTCGGCAACGTCGAGGTCCCCGCCCTCACTCGCGGCATCAACATCAACGAGTACTACGCCTACGTCGCCGCCGGCGGCGCCGGCCTGCAGGTCTGCCCAACCCAGTGCGGCTTCGACGAGATGGTATACGCCGACTTCTGGCCGACGCCGCAGGAGGGGTTCTACCCGCTCACCGTCGATTTCGAGGACCTGTCCGAGGGCTACGGCCTGTACTACGACTGGGACTTCGGCGACGGCAGCGGCGTCAGCACCGAACGTAATCCGACCTACACGTTCGGTTCGCCCGGCGATTACCCGGTTACCTTGATCATCACCAACGGGGTCAACGTCGATTCGACAATGTTGGTGGTCTCAGCGCTCGCGGAACCGCCCACCATCACCACAATCACCGACATCCCTGACGACCAGGGCGGATTCGTATATGTGAGCTGGTACCACAGCGGGTACGACACTGATGAGCTGAACCGCTCGGAGATGTACACCATCCAGCGTCAGGACAACGGCGTCTGGGTGACCGTCACGACCTCGGGTGCGTACGGCGCGCACTATTACACCGCCCAGGTCAACACGCTGGGCGACGGGCCACAAGCGGCCTCGTCGTTCCGGGTCATCGCGCACATGGATGAGGGAAACTGGGCCAGCACACCGGTGACGGGCTACAGCGAGGACAACATCGCTCCGCAGGCGCCGAGTAACGTGCAATGGAATCCGGACACGCTGGAATGGGACCCTGTGGCCGCGGTCGACCTGGCGTATTACCACGTGTACGGCGCAATGAGAGCGTCCTTCGACGAGGCGGTCTCCCTCGCCACCACCGTCGAGACCGACATCGTGCTCGCCGACTTGGAGTATCCCTGGTTGTACGTGGTGGCAGTCGATGACGCGGACCTGGTGAGCCCGCCGTCGGCAGCGACCGGTGTCACAGCGGTGCCGGAGATCATCACCTCTGTCCAGCTCGATCGCGCCATCCCGAATCCATTCAACCCGAGCACCACCCTAGGTTACGCACTGCCGAAGACCGGGCACGTCCGACTCGCTATTTACGACGTGAGCGGACGGCTGGTGAAGGCGCTGGTGGACGAGGTCACCCCAGCCGGTCGCCACGAGGCGATCTGGCACGGGAAGAACAGCGCTGGCCGTCAGATCGCCTCGGGTACGTACTTCAGTCGACTTGAAGCCGGAAATGTGGTGCGGATCGGGCGGATGGTGCTGTTGAAATGATATGCTGATCTGATTTCATCTGTTCAGCAGGGGGGAATGAACATAGAGGAAGCCCCATTCTTGCTTGGCGACCCCGAATGCCCATCCGTATGGACCTAGGGCCCTTTTCGCGGCCCCTTTTTCGCATTGTGTCCGACCGGGCCGGCATGCTAGCCTGAAAGCCGTGTATCAAAACAGGTTACAAGCAATCAGCACCGGTATGGCACCGGGTGATGACGCTGCTGTTTCGGCCCCGGGAGATTCCGGTGAACCCCGACAACGCCCCGAGGGACATATTCCTCAGCTACTCCAGCAAGGACCGTGAATTCGCCGGCGACCTGGCGCGTGCCATGCAGAACGCAGGATTCACCGTGTGGTGGGACCTGGAAATACCCACCGGCGCTTACTACCCGAAACTCATCGAAACCGCCCTGAAATCCGCGCGCTGCGTCGTGGTGCTCTGGTCCCAGCACAGCACCAATTCGCGCTGGGTCCGCAACGAAGCCGACTGGGGGGCCGAGAAGGAGATTCTCGTACCGGTCACGATCGATGAGATCGATCCGCCCTGGGAATTCCGCAATTTCCAGACGCTCGACCTTTCCCGCTGGAACGGGGACGGGACCGATCCGGTGTTCGCCAAATTGATTCACGGACTGGAATTCCAGCTCGGCAGGCCGAGACGGGACGATTCAGAGACCGGAACGGATCCCGAACCGCCCCCACCGCCATCCCGAACCCGGCCAAGCGCCAAAACGCCTGCGCGACCCTGGGGTGCATCGTCGAAACGCTGGCTCATCGCGGCCGCCGTGCTGGCGGCAATCGTCGTGGGCGTATTCGGACTGGACCGGCTGCGGGGACCCGACCATGAACAGGGCCCGCCGGCCGCGACAGACCTGTCGTTCACGCCGCTGACCGGCGACGGCCGCACGCGATCGTCCGCCCTGTCCCCGGACGGCGAATACCTCGTCTACACGCAAACGGTCAACGACCAGACGAGCCTGCATCTCAAACAGATCGCCACCGGCAACGAGAGCGTCCTGGTCGACCGCGCGCAACAGGGCATCCGATCACCGATCTTCTCTCCCGATGGCGTCTACGTCTATTTCGCCATGACCGGCCCGACCTACAGCTGGAGCAACGGCGCCGAGTACGATCTCTATCGCATCTCCATGCTCGGAGGAAATCCGCACCTGATCACGACCGGCATCATCGGACGCCGGTTCGCCTGCTCTCCCGACGGCAACAGGCTGGTCTTCAAGCGGACCGACGGCGATTCGGCCAGGATACTGACCGCCAAAGCCGATGGATCCGACGAAAGGCCCGTGGCCACGAAGCAGCGGGACAACGCGACCCACAACTGTCTCGCCTGGTCCGCCGACGGATCCGGCATCGTCACGTCCGTCAGGGATTCGGTCACCGGACAGATCAACCTGGTGGCCTATCCGATCGCCGGCGGCGCCCCTCGCACCCTGCCCGGAGATCAATGGCAGGTCGTCATGGACATCCACGCCCTTGCCGACGGCTCCGGTCTGCTCGTCCTCGGCAAGCCTGTCACGACGACCGACCTGAACATCAACCTCTGGTCGCTGGCGACCGGGGCGACGCGCTTTTCACCGCTCACCAACGACATGACCAACTATTACCAGGTATCGGCCGACCGCTCGGCCGGAAGCATGGTCCTGACATACTATGACTACAAGAGGACCCTCCGGGTCTGCGGAATCGACGATCCAGACCAGTACCGCGACATCTCGACGGACATCGTCCCGAAAGGACGCGTGAAATGGGCGGGGAACGACGAACTGCTCGTCAACCAGCGCGTCGGCAACCGGGTCGGACTCGTGTACATGACGCTGGAAACCGGCGTGGTGCGACAGGTCACCGCCGATGTCGACTGGATCGCCGACATGGCCCTCTCGGCCGACGGCAAGCGCCTGGCCTACAGATCCTTCCGGGGCGACAACCATTCCATCTGGCTCGCCAACGCCGACGGGAGCGCGCCGCATCTGTTGACCGCAGACGAATACGACGATTACGCCCCCCAGTTCACGCCGGACGGCCGCTGCCTCGTCTACGCCCACCGCAGCGCCCTGGACGAACCGTACTACATCTGGAAACGGTCCCTGGACGACGACACGACCATGCAGCTCTCCGAGGTCAAGGGAGGCGGGCCGGCCGTGTCTCCGGACGGG
>JBDRBC010000527.1:0-4373 GCA_043823125.1 bacterium
GCATACCATCAGCGACCTGACCCGCGGCCTGATCCCCGAGCACATCGAGCCGGCCCGCGCCTGGCGCGACATTAAGAACCCCTTCTACGAGATCGTAGCCCCCGAAGAGGAGCACCCCAAAAGTCATCACCAACATAAACAGCAGTACCGCTCTGGTCTTCGTGCTCTCCATGTTTCACTCCTTCGTGCCTCGACGTGCTGACTGCGCCGGCCTTGCCATGGGTTTCTCGACGCTTGACTAGCGCCGCAGCATTCTCTCGATCCCGGACCACACCTCGTTGAACAGGCGCTCGTTCTCCGCGCCGTTCGCCACCCGCGCGGCGGCGTGCGACAGCGCAAGGATGGACCCGAGCACGACAACTGTGCCTGCCTCGGGGCTCGTCGCGTTCGCCAGCAAACCATGCTCGTGGGCCTCGGCTAGGCACTCGCTGACGAAGACCTGGGAGCGTCTCTTGAACTCACCCAGCCGTTTCGACTGAGCGACGCCGCCGGCCTGCGCAAGATGATCAGAAAGGAGCAGCCGAGAAATATGCGGGTGGTCGAGGATGGTCCGCGCGCGGCGGTAGAAGAAGAGCCGCAGCCGCTCGATCGGGTTGGCCGCCTGGGGCGGGAAGCCATCGAACAGGATCTCCTCAACACGGTCCACGACGGCATCGACGATCTCTTCCATGCCCGCGAAGTGCCTGTAGAGCGCCCCGGCCGTGAGACCGACATCCTTCGCTAAAAGCTGCGCGGTGAAGCGGCGAGAACCCTTGCTCGCAATGATCCGCAGGGCCGCATCGACGATCTGCGTTTGCCGCTCAGAAAGCTTCTTCGTGTCCATGCCGAGTCCTTCCCGTCCAACATCGCGAACAGAATAAATGAATAAACGTTTATTCACAAGCGTTGTTTTCACAGAGTAGGAGCTGGGCAGGAATCGCAATCACGAGTGCTGGCCGCCGAGGTTGAGACACCCGTACTGGACTCGAACCTTTCAATCTGTTGTACAGTATGCGCTTAGTTGTCAGCAGGAAAAAAGCGGTAAGAAATCGAGCGGCCCTCGAACCAGTAAGCCCTTCAGCGACAACGCCAAAGGACTCCAGTGAGAGATTGGCTCCCCGGGTAGGACTCGAACCCATCCCCGCATCACCCAAACTCACAACTCATACTTCTTCAACCGCCGCCAAAGCGTAGTCCGGCTGATCCCCAGCACCTGCGCCACCAGGTTCCGATTACCATTGTACTGCTGCATGGCCGCCTGCAACCGACCAGCTTCATCCAATCCCTCCAGACTCCTACTGTCGATCCCCGGCAACCGCGGACTCCGGATCTGCTCCGGCAAATCCTGTCGCTCAACCCGGTCACCCAGCGCGCAAACATACGCGAACTCGATGGCGTTGCGCAGTTCACGAACATTACCCGGCCAGCTATACCGCTGTAACAACTCCAGCGCCCGGGCCGAGATCCGCTCCACCCCACGATCGTGCGTTCGGTTCAGAGCCACCAGGAACCGCTCCACCAGCAACGGGATATCCTCACGTCGCTCACGCAAAGGCGGCAGCTTGATCTGAATGGCGTTCAGACGGTAATAAAGATCCTCGCGAAAGTCCCCTTCGGCGATAGCGCTGTCCAGGTCACGATTCGTAGCGGCGATGATCCGCACGTTCGCCTTGATGGACTCGGTGCCGCCCACCCGCTCGAACTCCTGCTCCTCGAGCACCCGCAGGATCTTGGTCTGCAGCTTGGGCGACATGTCGCCCACCTCGTCCAGGAACAGGGTGCCGCCGTCGGCCACCTCGAACAGGCCGCGCTTGTGCTGGTCGGCGCCGGTGAAGGCGCCGCGCACGTGGCCGAACAGTTCGCTCTCCAGCAGGCCCTCGGCCAGGGCGGAGCAGTTGATCTTCAGGTACGGTCTGTCGCGTCGCGGGCTGATCTCCTGCAGCGCCCGGGCCACCAGTTCCTTGCCGGTGCCGCTCTCGCCGAGGATGAGCACCGCCGCGTCGGTGGGCCCGAAGGTGCGGATCAGCTCGAAGACCCGCTCCATCTTCACGTTGGCGCTGACCAGTTTAGAAAACCCGCGGGCCAGGCGGGTCTTGCGCCGCAGTTCCACGATCTCGGCCGCGTTGCGGATGACACCGATGACATGCTCCACGTTGCCAGCCGGATCCTTATGCAGGAAGATGCTCTTCTCCACCGGCACCGGCCCCTCGCTGGTCTGGATCTGATCACTGGAGCCGATGACGTTCTCACCGTGTTCCCGGGCCCAGAGTATCGGGCAGTCGCTGTCGCATTTGTCCGAACAGAGCACCTGGTCGCAACTCTGTCCGACCACTTCCTCCGACCGCTTGCCCAGTAACTTGAGCAACTTGGCATCGGCGCTGAGGATGGTGCGGTCCAGCGAGGCGGTGAAGTAGCCGTCGGAACTGTCGGTGAGGATATCGTCCAGCCGCTGGCGCTCGTGATGGAGCTGGATGTTGGTCTGCTCCATGTCGTCGATGTAAGCGCCGAGGGCCCGCATGTCCCGGTAGATCTCCACGATGCCGATGACGTCGCCAGCCTCGTCCCGATACGGGGCGGCCGACACGCAGTACGGCCCGGTGCTGCAGTGCTCGCAACGCAGATTGTGGCCGGTGAACGGCTCGTTCTCGTCCAGCACCGCCGCGTGCGGACAGCTGGCGCAGTGGTCGAAGCCGATGACCTCCTCGCACGACTTGCCAATGAGGTCGGACGGTTCGAGGCCGTAGATGCCGGCGATATTCCGGTTGGCGTAGAGGATGCGTTTCTGCAGGTCGATGACCAGGACGCCGTCGGTGACGGACTGCAGGATCAGGTCGTGACGGGGCGAGATGGGACGCGTCTCACTCATGCCCTTCCTCGGCGGCGGGGATGGTCACCTGGAACATGGTCGCCAGCACGGCGCCGGCGATGCGGTACAACGGCAACGGGTCGGCCGCGGCGAGCCGCGCCAGGAAAGGCGGCAGCCAGCCGGCCAGGAACGACCTGGCGAACGCCGACCTGATCCGGGAGTCCGCACCATCATTGTCGCACAAGTAAAGCCGCTCCAGCAAGAGCGTCAAATGATCCGGGGGTTCGGTGGATTCCGGCGCCAGGCCCAGCCCTGCCTTGGCCAGTTCCAGTTGCAGGGCCGTCAGATAGTCCACCTGCGCCTCGGGGCCGTCATTTACCAGGTAGGCGGTGGCCGCCAGATGGGCTACCGGTGTGGCGGGAGCGTTGACGAACAGCCGGACGTACTCGCTGGCCAGCTCGTCCAGTACCATCTCGGCCGCCTCGGGCGGCGGCAACCGATCCGGCACTCCGCCGTCAGCGTACCCGGCCTCCCGGAGCAGGAATCCGGGATCCACGGAGAAGATCTCCCGGAGGGAAGCCAGGGTCGGACGACGGAAGGCCAGGATCAGCCAGGCGAGCAGATGGCGCTCCGCCTCACGTTCGTGAGTACGGCGTCGAGATTCGTCACGATCATTCTCGTGTTCAGCCAAAATGACTCACCTGCCCGGCGTGCACGAAGACCCAGCGCAGCATGAAGCCGCCCACGAGCACCAGCACGCCGCTGAGATATCCGAAGAACTTGTTGTGCGAGGTATGGGCCTTGCCGGCGATGAGCGGCAACAGGTCGAACAGCTCGATGAGTAACGGTATCAGCAGCCCCAGCGCCACGAACCCGATCCAGAACGACCAGGTGAACGGCCCGCCCAGCACCAGCGCCAGGCTGTCGGCCTGACTCGCGGTGGACAGGGCGTTGTGCAGGATGTACGGGATGACCAGGAAGATCTCCATCAAGATGATGCCGATGTCCGCGCTGTACAGCACGCGCCGCTGGGTGGCGAAACTGTCGCTCGTGCCGCCTTTCCTGCTGGCGACTATGAGCAACACCGCCGTCGCCGTGGACAGAGCGCTGAACAGGAACAGCATGGCCACCATGGGTGTGTTCCAGAACGGCCGCGCCGGGATGGCGCCCAGCAGCACGCCGGTGTAGATCCCCACGCCCAGGCCGAGGGGAATACCGACCGCGGCCAGCAACCGTCGCCAGGTCCGTCGCAGATCGGCGCCGGGTAACCGCACCGTCCACTTCCGGAACTGCAACGAGTCGGGCGATTCGGGAAACTTCCACAAGGCCGCGTGCAGGAACGCCACACCGGTGAAGATCACCAGCAACCAGCTCCCGACGGACATGGGCGAGGTCCACTGGATCGTGCTGAACAGCCGCCAGAAACGCAAGGGGTTGCCCAGGTCGAAGATCAAGATGAGACAGCCGATGGCCACCGGGAACGGCGCCACCAGCGCGCCGGCTCGGGCCAGGGATCGGAACGGCTGGCCGCCGAAAAAGGTCAACAGCGCCGACAGGACGAAGAGGCCAGCGCTCAACCCGCCCAGGT
>JBDRBC010000528.1:0-3679 GCA_043823125.1 bacterium
GCTGTCGGGGTTCGCCACCGGCATGTCGCTGATCCCGCCGCTGACGCCAATGATGATGTTACTGCGGCAGAGCTCGCCGGTGGAACTGCCGGCCTGGCAGCCGTGGGTGGGATTGCTGGGTGTGGTGCTGTACACGGTGCTGTGTGTATGGGCCGGTGGGAGGATTTTTCGAGTGGGGATATCGATGCAGGGGGCAACGCCGAAGTTGGGGAATATCTTGAAGTGGGCGGTGAAGGGGTAAAGGGGGAGTAAGCTGTTACGCTGACGAGATAAAGTTTCGGGCTGACTATCAGACTTCTGCAGTAATTGGCCGTTGGAGTTATTTTCCTGTCCCACTGGTTTCTCGCGTGGGAGCAGTGTTAATCAAGCCCGCCGAGAGATAGCCATATTATTTGCGGTCAGCTCATGTTCTGCTGGACAAAATCGTGACAATAATGGTACTGTCTCGTCGTCATTGGCTCCTGAAGACATTCTTGCTTGATGAAGCATGCATCCATGCAAGCAAACCACGAGGAGTTTCAACGGCAATGGGTGGTCAGGCAGTGTAAGTGTTGTTTTTCAATTAATTATGATAGCGGGGACAACCAGAGGGGGAAAAGTTATGTTCAGGTCATTGATATTTGTTTTGCTTGTGTCAAGCACCATTCTCGTGCCTCTAGCCGCGGCCGATGCCCCACTCAGGGATGTGCAATCGAGTCAAGGATTCACCAATACAAGTACCGATACCTACACAGATTTCCACCTCATAATCCGGACAGCTGATACAATCCATTATTACCGCGATGCGGTTCTGTATGATGGCAGCACATGCATATCCCCATCGAGTGTCACCGGGGATGGCACCAAGGAGCTCCAGATCAACTGGGATCAAGCCGGGCTGACATTTCCGCCTGGTTTTACGATCGGCACTCATGTCTGGTTCCAACAACGAGAATGTAATTACTTCCGGGTAGAGCAATACTGGACTCATGACGGGCCGGATGTTCATGCTCCCGGTTTAGGACTCGGCGTCGATGACGACGGCTCTTTTTATCTAATCGGCGGTTTTGGTACGTCCCGCATCAATTTCCCCGACGGAGAATATACTCTGGGCGAAAAGCTGCCGGAAACTGGCTGTGAATGGGCTGAAATCATGTGGTCGGTTGCGGAAGGGTTCCCTTTCCCGTATTCTTGGTTGCCATTTACCGGCGGGTCGGTAATGCCGGATTCAGTGTTTTGCGTGGACGATTTGGACATCAGCGAAGGGGAGTATCTTTACGCCCTCGTCGAAGAAAGCTATGAAGATGATCCTGCCACCGTGACCTATACCTTGCTCTCTCACGAGCATCAAGCCACGCCGGCCTTCTTGCCACGCGTCTTCGTCGAAGACCCCTACCTGCCGGATGGCTCCTCCGGCACCGATACTGTTTATGTTCTCGGGGGACCGGGCCTGGGTAACGGTGACTTCGAAGACATGTACGGCATGCCTGATTTCGAAGGCTGGATCGGAGTGGATCGCACGGCAGGCGGCGTGGGCGATTTCTCCCAGGTCTGGCCCGCGCTGGATGAGATCGATCCCCTCCGACAGAATTTCTCACCACAGGTTGCCTTCATCGACGACGGAATCGTGGTTCCCGGGACAGGCGGAACTTCTGCCATATCATGGAGTTATGGCCCCGGTGGATTTATTGTCAACAGCCAGGGCGGAATGGCCCCCTGCCTGAAAGAGTACCTGGAAAACGCAATCTGGTCGGCGATCCTGGAATGGCCCGGCAGTGGGTACGATGGCGCTGTCCTCGAGTTCGATGTTTACCAGCACGAGGAATTCTCTCCGTCATCGCCAGGCGTTTTCTATGAATGGAATATCCGCTCGACAGACGGAGCCAAGGATTCTGACGACTGGACACCCTGGCAAAATGATGATTTTGTCTACTATGGAGCCCCCAGCTACGTTCGTTTCTCCCAAGACATATCGAGCTTCTTGACTCCGGGCCGGACCCACGTGCAGATATCTCTGGGGGTACATCAACTCGGCTATCTCTGGGGCCTCGATGGCGTAGACGCCACGCCTGCGCCCTACTTCGATAACGTGGTCCTCAAGGCATACGGGATAAATGGTCCGAGCATATCCTACCGCGAGGTCGATATCGCACAGGACAACTTCCCCGAAATTGGCGATATCGACTGCTTTGATGCCTGCGCCAACCATGTACGTTTCGACATGGCGCAGGATATCTCCGGTATGCCTCCTGGCACGCCAGGTGACACGATCGTCTTTAACATCGTCGCGACACGGACCGGCACGGTCCTGGCCGCCATGCCAGAACTCTGTTACAAGCTTGATCCGAACCCGATATTCAGCGGCTGTCGCACTCAGATCCCGCCTGGTACGGGCAACACGTCTACCCGGGGCTGTGTACCTGGTGATTCCGTTCGCTATGCCAGTGGCATCGTCATTCCGGACCGCTACTGCTTTGATTTACCGGATGCGGGCTTTTTCTTCCCCGGTGATATCATCCACTACTACATCCGGGCACAGGACACCGACGGAGGCCTCCTCGCCACCACCCGGATGCCTGGCGACACCACCGGCTTCAGTTTCTTCCCGGGCGATCTTGGCTACCAGATGCTGGAATATCCGAGTTCGTTTGTCGTGCGCGCGCTGCCCGCCATCACCTCCCTGGGTGACGGCCAGTGCGAGCAGCCCACAACGCTATGGTGGAACGACTTTGCCAATCGTGGTCTCGAGGCCGAATGGATGCATGCCTGGTGGAGTATTGGCTTCGAGGAAGGCCAGGACTACGACATCTTCTACACGAATGGTCCGTCATCGGGTGTCGGAAACGGTCTTGGTGGACGTGCCACATTCATGCAGATTGCGGGTTATGATATGATCGCTTACTCGTGTGGCGATCTGATCAGGTTCACGATCACCGGCCCCAACTTCGGCCGGGACGTCGGTGACGATACCGGGGTCCTGGAGAACTGGATGGGGTTGGGCGAAAAGTGTCTCTTCCTGACCGGAAACAACCTCGCCTGTGACATCTTTACAGGTGGCGATACGGCGGCCATGGGCTGGGCAAGCACCTACCTGCAGGTGGCTCTGGTAGATTGCGACCTCAAGTCAGCCCTGGGAACGAGCAATCCTTCTGCCGAAGCTGTGCCAATGTCCGGAAATCCATTATTCAACAGTGCATTACGGTGGGGAACCGATGCATACCATGGTCAGACTATTGGGTCATTCGACCTCGTCGAGGCACTCGGTGCACCGGGCAAGGTGGCGAATTGGTTAGTCCCCGATAATTCCGGTCCATGTGTGGAACCCACAACTGCGGCGGCAGCGGTTTTCAACTACGGATCCTCGTTGCCAAACCCGACCAACAAGGTGATCTACTTGCCTTACGATCTCGGCTATGTCATCGATGACGTTCCGTGTGGCGGTAATCCCAATGCCAATCCCCCCCTACCGGTACGTTCGGAAATTCTCAGGGATGTCGTTCATGCTTGCGGCACCGCAACCGGCGGGCATGTGGTTGATGTCCCCGGGATCGAGGCCTTCACGGTCGAGGCCAATTTCCCGAATCCGTTCAACCCGATCACCAAGATCGAGTACAGCATGCCCCGTGGAGGAAAACTGACCATTGCCATTTACAATGTGCGCGGCGAACTCGTCAAAACCCTAATCGATGAAGAGGTGGAT
>JBDRBC010000529.1:0-30687 GCA_043823125.1 bacterium
CAGCAACGAGAATCCGGAAGGTCCCTTGCCGGACGTGGTGGCGGCGATCCAGAAGGCCGCTCTGGGGGTGAACCGGTATCCAGACTCCGCCTGTTTCCATCTGACCCGTCGCCTGTCCGTGCAGCTCGGTGTCCAGCCGGCAAATCTCATTTTCGGGAACGGCTCCAACGAAGTGATCGACATGTTGATCCGGGCCCTGGTGTCCCCGGGGGAGAACATCGTTTTCAGCGAGCACAGCTTCATCGTGTACCCGTTGACCGCCGGTGTCCATTTCGAGTGTGGTCGGTCGATACCGCTGGACGAAAACGACAAGCACGATCTGCGGGCCATGGCGGCGGCGGTGGACGACAAGACCAAGCTGGTCATCGTCTGCAATCCGAACAATCCCACCGGTACTTACAACAACGTCGACGAATTCACGGCGTTGCTGGATACCATTCCCGAACGGGTCATCGTGGCGGTGGACGAGGCGTACTACGAGTACGTGGTAGCCGAAGACTATCCCCAGACCCAGGAGCTGGCCGCCAAGTACCCCAACCTGGTCATTCTCCGCACCTTCTCCAAGATCCATTCCCTGGCCGGTCTCCGGGTAGGGTACGGCATCGGCCACCCGGATCTCATCGCCGAACTTCAGAAGACTCGTGAGCCGTTCAACGTCAACGCCATCTCGCAGGCAGCCGCTCTGGCCTGTATCGATCACTGGTCCGTGTTGCCCGAGCGGGCGCGACGGAATCGTGAATGGCTGGAGAAGCTGGCGGCGGATCTGCACGAACTCGGTCTGGATGTGACGCCGTCTCAGACCAATTTCCTGCTTGTCCGCTGTCCGGGTAAGGCGAGTAAGATGACCCAGGCGTTGCTCCAGCGCGGGATCATCGTCCGGCCCATGGCCGCCTTCGGCCTGGGGGAAGGCGCCTTGCGTATCAGTGTCGGCCTGCCCGCCGAGAACGAGCGTTGCATCGCCGCCCTGAAGGAGATTCTCAACGAGGATTCCTGGCAGGGAACCTAACCCGTCAGCTGGAAAGCCGCATGGAATCGATCCGGATCAGGAAAGAGGAATCCGCCACCGCCGTGGAGGCTGGACCGGCCTTGTTGACCGGAGCGGTCATCGCCATCGACGGCCCCGCCGGTTCCGGCAAGTCGACCACCGCACGTTACCTGGCCCAGCAGTGCGGCCTCGTGTACATCGATACCGGCGCCATGTATCGGGCACTGACCTGGGCCGCTCTGGGCCGCCACCTTGATCTGGCCGGCGAAGCAGAACTCGCCACCACCCTGCGGGACGCGACCCTCGAACTCCGCGCCGAGAAGAACGGCGTCCAGGTGCGCTGGAACGACCAGAACATCTCCGCCGAAATCAGAACGCCGGCCATCGACAACGCGGTTTCGCAGGTGAGCGCCCACGCGGCGGTCCGTCGGGAAATGGTGGAGCGCCAGCGTTGTCTCGGCCGATCGGGTGGGGTGGTCATGGAGGGGCGGGACATCGGCAGTGTGGTGTTTCCCCTGGCCGATGCCAAGATCTACCTCGATGCCTCTCTCGAGGCGAGAGTGGAGCGACGGTTTCGCCAGTACCGCGGTAAACTGGCGGATATCTCGCGGGACGAGGTGCGCGACGAGCTGGCGGCCCGTGATCGTCAAGACAGCGAACGCAAGCAGAGTCCACTCATCATTCCACCCGATGCCATGGTCCTCGATACCAGCCAGTGGAGCCTGGCGGAGCAGAACACGCAGGCGCTCGCCGCAGCTATCCGGATGGTTCAGGAGCGGTTGCCGCGGTTCGATCAGCATTGGCGTCATCAATCCCGTCTGATCACGAGATATCGCATCGCCTACGGTTTCATGACGGGGATGGCGCGATTCTACGGCCTGCGTCATTATGGTCGCGAACACCTCGATTCAGTCCCGTCGGGCACGATCATGGCCTGCAACCACGTGAGCTGGTGGGATCCGCCGCTGGTGGGCAGTGTCATCCAGCGGTATCCGGTGGGGACCCTCGCCAAGGCCGAGCTCTTCAAGTGGCCGCCATCCCGCGCTCTGTTCAACTGGCTCGACGCCATTCCCATACAGCGCGCGGGGTACGACGGCACGGCGTTTGCGGCGGCGGTGTCGGTTTTGCAAAACGGAGGCGATGTTTTAATTTTTCCCGAAGGCACCCGGCGGCCCATCGGCCGGCCTGGCCCGGTGCGGAGCGGTCTCGGCATCCTGTTGCAGGAAGTAGCGGCGCCGGCCGTGCCGATCTTCATCCGGGGCAGCCACGATCTGACGCCTGGGGGATCCGCCCGCTCACCCCTGGAAGTGCGGATCGCGCCGCGGGTCGACCTGCGCGCCTTGCCGGTCCTGCGGCGACAACACGACAACCGGGTCATCTGCAAGCGGATTGCCGGACTGTTTCAGGCCATATTCGAGGAGTTGCAGGCACGATCCTTCGCCGATTTTCCCCAGTCGGAGTGGGAACGGCAGGAGGGGGAGCGCCAGCGGGAGATTTATCGCGCCCGGGAACGGAAGATTTTCGGTCGACGCAGGGCGAAGTGAACGGGCAAAAAGGACGGTCTCCAGAGGCACGCCCAAAGCGGCAAACTGCTTGCCAAAAAGCATTTGGAAGTGTATATTTCTTGCCCTACCCGGCCTGCGAGCCGGGTAAATTCATGTTAAAGGAGGCGTTGTTTCATGACCATCAATCCCAATCCCGGGTCGGAGTCCGTCAATGAGGAAGTGACGGTACAACTGCCCGGCGCGACCAGTGACTGGTCGAATCCTTCCGATTCCGCAGACAATTTCGCCGATGAAGAGAACCGCCCGGCCGCTCCCAAGCTGACCAAGCTGTTCGATCCCGCCGCCATCATCAACATCGATTATATCGAGGGTGGCGACGAGCTGGACCACGAAGAGTTCCTCAAGCTGATCAACCAGTACGAGGAGACCCTCACCGAGATCCAGGAGGGGCAGATCCTCCAGGGGACCGTGGTGGAGGTCCGCGAGAACGAAGTCTTGCTCAACATCGGCTTCAAGAGCGAAGGGGTCATCCCTGTCGAGGAGTTCGGCACCCGCGATGATGTCGCCGCCGGCGACGTGTTCGATGTGTTTCTCGAGAAGATCGAAAACCAGGACGGCCTGGTTGTCCTCTCCAAGGAACGCGCCGATTTCCTGCGGGTCTGGAACAAGATCAAGAACGCCCACGAGAATGGCGAAGTGGTCACCGGGTGCGTGGATCGGCGCATCAAGGGTGGTCTGGTCGTCAAGTTGTGGGGAGTCGATACCTTCCTGCCCGGTTCGCAGGTCGCCCTGCGGCAGGTGCCCAACCTGGAAGACATGATCGGTCATGAGATCGATTGCCGGATCATCAAGAAGAACAAACGGCGCCGCAATGTGGTCGTCAGCCGGCGGATCGTACTGGAGCAGGAGCGCGAGGAGAAGAAACGCACCCTGATCTCCGAACTGGAGAAGGATCAGGTCCGCACCGGTACGGTGAAAAACATCACCGACTTCGGCGCCTTCGTGGACCTGGGCGGTATCGACGGCTTGTTGCACATCACCGATCTCTCCTGGGGCCGCGTCTCGCATCCGAGCGAAGTGGTCGCCATCGGTGACGAGATCGAGGTGAAGGTGCTCGATTTCGAGGAAGAGCGCGAACGTATCTCCCTGGGACTCAAGCAGCTCATGTCGTATCCGTGGGACGATGTGGAGGCCAAGTACCCCGAAGAGAGCATCGTGCGGGGCAAGGTGGTCAGCATCACCAATTACGGCGCTTTCGTGGAGCTGGAGAAGGGTGTCGAGGGTCTGATCCACATCAGCGAGATGTCGTGGACCCGACATATCAAGCATCCGTCAAAAGTCGTTGCCATTGGTGACGTTGTGGACGTGATGGTTCTTAAGATCGACAAGGAGAACGAGAAGATCTCCCTCGGTCTGAAGCAGTGCGATTCGGATCCGTGGCTTACCCTGACCGATCGCTATCCCGTGGGTTCCATCATCGAGGGCAAGGTACGCAACCTGACCGATTTCGGTGCCTTCGTCGAGGTGGAAGAGGGCATCGACGGACTGGTGCATATCAGTGACATGTCCTGGACCAAGCGGGTCCGCCATCCCAAGGAAGTCATCCGGCGGGGCGACACCGTGCGGGTGCAGATCCTGGATATCGATACCAACAAACGTCGCATCAGCCTGGGCATCAAGCAGCTCATGGACAACCCGTGGCCGACACTGGCCGAGGATTATCCGGTGGGCCGCTCGCTGGATGGCGTGATCAACCGCATGCTGGACCACGGCATCATCGTGGACCTGGGCGAAGACCTCGAGGGCTTCGTGCCGCTGGGCCATCTGGCCATTCCGAAGCTGGACAAGCCCCAGTACTATTTCCGCGAGGGCGAGGAGACGGTGCTGAAGGTCATCAAGATGGATGTGGAGAATCGCCGCATCGTGCTCTCTATCGCCGAACGTCTGAAGGAGCTGGAAGAGGACTCGCTGGACAAGTTCATTGAGAACCATCCTCGACTCGAAGATGTGGTGGCGGCGGCCGAGGCGGCCGAATCCGGTCAGGAATCGGATCAGTCACATACCAGCGATGAGATGGGTTTGGACGAGGACCTGGAGTTCGCAGCGGAAGCCATTGAAGCAACTGCTGAAGCCGAGCCGGAGGCGGAAGCCGCGGACGAGGCAGCCGTGGATACCGTTGCGGAACCGGACTCGCCTCCTGCCGACGCACCAATCGCCGAGGAGACTCCCGAGCCGGCAACCACGACAGAGGAAACGGCACCGGCAGAGGAGCCCCCTGCAGCTGAGGCCGCGCCGGAAGCTACTCCCGATGATGCTCCGGAAGATACGCCAGAAGAAGCGGACACGCCGGACAGCGACGCGGAGGCCGACACCGACACCAAGTCCTGACCGCTGGCGCGAGGCAAGTCAATGTGAGTTACAGGGGTGGAATTCCGTTCCACCCCTTTACCGTATCCAGGAGCTCGGACAGGCAGTATGAGTCACCACCTCCCAGACGAGTTGCCGTCGGCGACCATTCGCATCGCCTTCTGGACCCTCGGCTGTCGTCTGAACCAGTACGATACCGAGGGGATGAAAACCGCCATGCGTGACCGTGGCGGCATCGAGATCGTGCCGTGGGATGAACCGGCGGACGTCTACGTGCTCAATAGCTGCACCGTGACCGGCAAGGCCGACCAGGAGTGCCGGCGGCTGGCGCGTCAGGTCAAACGCCGTCAACCCGAGAGCAAGGTGGTGGTGGCCGGCTGTTACGCCCAGACCCAGCCGGAACGGTTAAGCGAGGTTCTAGAGGTCGACGGCATCATCGGGAACAATCTCAAGGACGATGTCGCTGCCTGGTTGCCTGCCGTGCTGAAAACCGATTCGCCCCTGATCCGGGTGCAAGACTTCACGCACAACAGCACGTTCACGACCCCGTCCATCACCGATTTCGGCGGGCGATCGCGCGCCTTTGTCAAGGTGCAGGACGGCTGTGATCTCCGGTGTGCCTACTGTCTCATCTGGCGGGCGCGGGGACCCAGTCGGTCCCGTCCGTTGGCCGCGGTGCTGGCGCAGGTGACGCATCTGGTGTCGTCCGGTTACCGCGAGATCGTGCTGGCGGGTATCCATCTGGGCTTCTACGGCCGAGATCTGGATGGTTCAGATGGTCCGGATGGTTCAGATGGCCTGATCGGTTTATTACGGGCGGTGCTCACCGATTTTCCCGACCTGCGTATTCGACTGAGCAGTCTGCACCCCGACGAGATCACCCCGGAGTTGCTGGGGCTCTGCAGCGACCAGCCCCGCATCCGGCCGCATCTGCACATTTCATTACAGAGCGGCTCGGACGCGGTCCTGCACGCAATGCGTCGGCCTTACGACAGCGAGCAAGCGCGGCAGTCCATCGAAGCAGCTGCCTTGCATCTGCCCGCCTGCGGCATCGGCGCCGACATAATCGTCGGGTTCCCGGGGGAGAGTGACGACGACTTCGCCACCACGTGTGCCTTCGTGGAATCGTTACCGTTCAGTTACCTGCATGTCTTCCGGTATTCGCCTCGCCCTGGTACGGTCGCCGCGGAGCGGAAGGACCAGGTCCATCCCGAAACCGTGACCGAACGCAGTCGCCGGCTGCGTCGGCTGGCGGCCGGCAAGCGGGAGGCCTTTCTGCAGTCGTTGCTGGGGCAGTGGCGTGAGGCGGTGGTGGAATCGCGCAGCGAAGCGGGCGATCTTCGCCAGGCCACCACCGACAATTACGCGCCGGTGCTGGTGCCGGACCGCTGGCCAGCCGGCAGTCTGGTGCGGGTCAGACCCGTCGCGGTGGTCGCCGGTTGTTTAAGCGCCGCTGCCGTGGAGCTGTGCAAGCCGGTAAACCCGGAACCGGAGGGCGGGTGAGGTGACACCAGAAAACGTCGACCGCCACACTGTCGCCATCGAGACCTTCGGGTGTCAGATGAACGTCTACGACAGCGCGGCCATGAACGAGATCCTCGCCACGGCCGGATTCCGTACGGTGGCCGCCGGGGAACCGGGGTATATACTGCTCATCAACACCTGTTCGGTGCGCGAACATGCCGAACACAGGGTGCTCAGCCGGGTGGGTGAGCTGGTCCGGCGGCGGGAACGGCAGGAATCGGGGCCGAGGATCATCGGCATCTGCGGTTGCATGGCCGAACGGATGCAGGAGCAACTGTTACGATCATGCCCCGGTCTGGATCTCGTGGTGGGGGTGGACCAGTACGAGCAGCTCCCCGCGCTGCTCACCGGGCTGCTCGCGGAATCAGAGGCGCGGCCTCGGGTGAAAACCGGACACGAACCGGACCAGCACTACCGAGTGTCGCCGGAAGTCTCGCCCGTCAACAATTCCCATCTGGTGGCCATCCACAAGGGGTGTAATTATCGTTGCACCTATTGTATCGTGCCGGCCACGCGAGGCCCGCAGCGCGAAAAGGCGCCCGAGGTAATCCTGGCGGAAATCGAGCAGGTGGTGGCCGCGGGCGGGGTCGAGGTGACCTTGCTCGGCCAGAACGTGACCGCCTATCTCTGGCGGGAAGAACTGGATTTCGCCGGCCTGCTCGAGCAGGTGGCGGCCGTGCCCGGGCTGCGACGCATCCGGTTTCTCACCGGCCACCCGCGTGACATGACCGACCGACTCATCGCGGTGATGGCCAGCGAGGCCAAGGTCTGCCCCGCCTTGCACATTCCCATGCAGAGCGGGAGCGATCGGATCTTGCGGCGCATGAAGCGGCGGTACAGTCAGGCGGATTACCTGGCCATGATCGATCAGCTGCGGCGCCGCGTGAACGACATCACCTTCTCCGGTGATTTCATGGTCGGTTTTCCGGGGGAGACGGCAGCGGACTTTAACGCTACGCTTGAGGTGGTGCGAGAGGTAGGATACGATCAGATCTTCGCCTTCAAGTATTCGGCTCGCCCGAGTACGCCCGCCGCGCGATTGACCGATGATGTCTCGCTGGCGGAGAAGAAGCAGCGCCTGGCGCTTCTGCTGGAAGAGCAGAAGCGTGTCTGGCAAACCATCGCGACCGGGCAGACCGGCGCCACCTGGCAAGTGGCGGTGGAAGGCCCGGCGCGACGCGCGGCGGGTTACGGGAAGACCCGGACCGCCAACAATCGCAAGGTGCTCGTGCCTCTGACCAGGATCCGCATCGGGGCGGAACTGACGGTCAAGATCACCGGGTACCAGAACTCGACCTTCAGGGGGGAACCCCTGTCCGACCCGAGGTGACTACCGTGTGGGTTGTAAGAGGAATCCTGTTCCTGGTTCTGCTGTTCGTGTTGGTTTTCTTCTTTCACGAGAACAGCAACACGACCGTCGACATCAAGCTGTTCGGCCGCTCCTTTCTGGACATCTCCCTGTTCTGGGTGTTCGTGCTGTCGTTCCTGCTCGGGTTCACCGGCTGCTTCGTCTGGGCGTCGGTGCGGTGGATCTCGCTGCACAATCAGCTCCGGCGGTTACGTGGTGAGATCAAGGCCCATGAGCAAGAGATCGTCGACCTGCGTACCTTGCCGCTGGCGGACATGACGGACGAACCGGAAGCGGAGGAGGAGACCGGTGACTGAACTGGCTCCCTGGCTTTTCGGACTGCTGGTGCTGGTGGTGGTGGTGATCAGTCTGGTGGTCTTGTTCCGGCGGCGGCGACCGACCGTGAGCGAGGATAGCTACGCCAAGGGACTGGAGCTGTGGCTCGCCGGCAGGCGACAGGAAGCCATCGCCGCGTTGAAGGCCGCCATCGCTCGGGATCCCGACAGTATCGATCCCTACCTGCAGCTTGGCAATTTCCTGCGTCAGAACGGCGACGCCAAGCGGGCCGCGGTACTGCACCGAGGTCTCACCGTGCGCAACGATGTGCCTCACGAGACCCGGTTTTCCATTTCCCTCGCCCTGGCTGAAGACCTGATCGCCCTGGCCCAGTGGGGGGAGGCCGGCAAGGTGCTGGATTCCCTGGCCTCTCGCGCCAGCGGCGAACCGCGGTACTGGTCGCTTCGCTTCGCACAAGCCATCGGTCGCGACGATTCCGCCGCCGCGGCGAAGGTTTTGCAGGATGCTGCTGCCCGGTGCCGGGGCGGTGCGGCGGATTCGTTCCGGGAACAGTACGGTTATTTTCAGCTCGACCGCTGTCTGCAGGCGTGTCGCGTGGGTGACGCTCCCACTGCCCGACAGTTGCTCAAACAGGTTCCGGAGACTGAAAAAACCGCCACCGGGCGGATCTATATACGCATCCTGGCGGCACTGCTCGAGCACGATTTCGAGGCCACGGTGACCGCCGCCACCGAGGGCCTGTTGCACGACCCAACGGCGGCCGACCTGTTCTTGCCGCCACTGCAGGAGGCGCTCCTGCAGAGTGGGCACTATACACGCACCATTCCCATCCTCGAGTCCGTTTGCGAACGGGAAACCGCGCCGGCTTCCCTCTGGGTCGCCTTGGCACTGCTTTACGAGAAGATCGGTGATCGTGAGAGCGCCGTCCGCCTGCTGGTCAACAAGGCGGACGACCGGCAGCTGACTCCCGACCTGACGGCGCCGTATCTCGATCTCCTGGTGAAAGAGCTGCCGGAATCTCCGTTCCGTCGGATCTGGCAAGGCTTGGTTCTGCCCGAGAAGGCCAGTGGCTGGGTGTGTAATCGGTGTGGGGACGCCACCGAGGACATCCGCTGGTTCTGCCGTATATGCCACGCCACCGGGAGTTTTGTCGCCGGCAGGACCGGGGGAGATGAATAGCCATGCCGTGGCGATCCAAAATCAGTGGTGGTTGCACCCGAACGGTTCTCGGTCTGGGGCTCGGCTGCTTGTTGCTCACTCCCCTGGCGGTTCCGGGGCAGGAGACGCCGACGGTGGTGAGCGACCATTTCGCGGCCTCGCGTTATGACGAGGCGCGTGAACTCTCAGCGCAACTCGACCGCCGGGACCGCGAGCCAGCGACGACCAGGATCTGTCTGTTCTGCCTGGAGCGAGATCCCGAGAACGCCCTGGCGGCACTTCGCCAGGCTGCCGAGGATGAAGACATCTCCCCGGCCACCCGGATCCGACTGGCCCTCGAGATGGCGTCCATCGAATTTGCCCGGGGGCGTTTCCAGGACTGCCTGTTGCCCCTGGAGCGGCTACTGGCCCAGGCGAGCGAGGCCTTGCCGGGGGAGGTCTATCTCCTGGCCGGCATGGCCAATCACGCCCTGTCACGCACCCAGCGTAGCCGGGAGGCGTTCGCCAGTGTTCTCCAGAGTGATCCCATGTTTCCGTGGGCCCGGTTCTATCTCGGCCAGATCGCCCTGGAAGAGGACGACATCGCGCTGGCGTTGCGATACTTCGAATCGGCCGAGCGGTCACCGCTCGCCGCGCGACTTCCCGCCCTGCTGGTGGGAAGCTGGGAAGCGCTCACGGCGGCTGGCCGGCACGACGAGGCGGCCGCGAAACGGGAACAACTGCTGACGGAATTTCCACAATCCCTCGCCTCGTTGCAGCTCCTGGAGAGACAGCGCCATCTGGACAGTGATTCCCCGGCCGGGCCCACCGTGGTCGAGACCGGCAGTACGGCCAGTGAACGGACCGTGCCGGCAGTGGAGCCGAGCGGTCGGTTCAGTGTGCAGCTCGCCGCCTTTTCGGACCGGGGACGCGCCCTCGCTTTCGTGGCCACCTGGCAAACGACACTGGCGCAGATCAGGATCATTCAGGAACCCGGCGCCGCCGATCAGGTCCTCTACAAGGTACGTACCGGCTCCTTTACCAGTCGGCCGCTGGCGTTTACCGAGGCGCAACGTCTGCAACGGCAACACGGTCTCGAGGCCATGGTCGTCGAGAGCAACCGGTGAGACATGAGCGGCAAAGTCACTCCCATGCTGGCCCAATATCTGGAGATCAAGGGGCGCCATCCCGACGCCATGCTCCTGTTCCGCATGGGCGATTTCTTCGAGACCTTCTTCGATGACGCCGAGGTTCTGGCGCGGGTCACCGGCGTCACTCTGACCACCCGCGATCGGAACAGTGACCACCCGGTGCCGCTGGCCGGCGTACCGCATCACGCCCTGGACACCTATCTCTCGCGACTCCTGGCCGCCGGCTTGACCGTCGCCATCTGCGAGCAGGTGGAGGACCCCGCGCAGGCGCGGGGATTGGTGAAGCGGGAAGTGGTGGAGATCCTCAGCCCCGGCACCGCCACGGCGCCGGAACTGATCCAGGATGCCGCCGGCGTCTACTGTCTCGCTTACTTGCCGGGAGATATGGGTATCGCCGGCTGGGCGTTGCTGGACGCCTCCACCGGCGATTTCCGGTGCGGTCAGGAAGCGGCTTCCCTGTCGGATCTCTGCGAACGGCATTCCGTGCGCGAGGTCATCGTACGCGAGGATTGCGAGGGCGAGTTACTGAACACCTGGCGTAACGCCAAGCCGGACATCGTGTTCAATCCGGTCAGCGCCGCCTGGTTCCACCCCGCCTTCGCCGGGCAAACCTTGCAGGAGCATTTCCAGGTCAAGCAACTCTCAGCCTTCGGCCTGGAATCGAGCGAGCGGGAGCTGGCGCTCGCCGCGGCGGGGGCGTTGTTGCGGTACCTCACGTCACTCAATCTCAAACGCCCCCCTCAGATCACCTCGTTACGTTACTGCGCCTGCGGCGACCGTCTGCTGCTGGATGAGGAGACCCTGCGTAACCTGGAGGTCTTCCGGACCTTCAGCGGCGACCGGGGCGCCGGAACCTTGATCCATCACATCGACCGCACCAGGACGGCCATGGGGCGGCGGCTGCTGGCCCAACGGCTCGCGTCGCCGTTGACCGAGCTGGAGCTTCTCAACCGCTGGCATGACGGCGTGGCGTCCGCGGTGACGGCGCGGGAGTGGCGGCGGGATCTGCGCACTATTCTGGGCGGTCTCGGTGATCTCGAGCGGTGGTCGGCCCGGGCCGCGCGCGGCAGTATCGGTCCTGCGCAACTGGGCCAGCTCGGCAGGTCGCTGCGGGTCGTGAGTGAACTCCTGGCACGTGTTCAGGCCGAGCCAGACATCTGTCCGCCCGTGACCGGCTGGGCGATCGAAGCGCCCGATCTGTCGCCGCTGGCCAGTCGGATCATCGACACCTTGCCGGACGATCCACCGGCCCTCACCCGCTCGGGTGGGTACATCCGGATCGGCATCCACAAGGAACTGGATGGCTGCCGCACCATCGCCACGGATACCAAGGGCTATCTGGCCAGGCTCCAGGCCGAGGAACGTGAACGCAGTGGCATCCCCACGCTGAAGGTGGGCTACAACAAGGTGTTCGGCTACTTCTTCGAGGTGACCAAGAAGCATCTGGACAAGGTTCCTGCCGACTACAGTCAGCGCCAGACCCTGGTCAACGCCAGTCGGTTCCAGACCGACGCGCTCAAAGTGGCGGAACAGAAGATTCTCGAGGCGGAGAGTCGTGCTCAGGAACTGGAGCGTGATCTCTACGAGGCACTACTCGCCGAGGTGGCGCAGACCATCCGGGAGATCCATGTGACGGCGCGGTTGGTGGCGGCCATCGACCTGATGCTGGCCTTCGCCGAGATCGCCGAGGAACGCGATTTCTGCCGGCCGTTGTGCGACGATTCCACCGAGCTCGAGATCATTGGCGGCCGACATCCGGTGGTCGAGGAGTTGTTGGCGGGTGATTTCATTCCCAACGATACGTCGCTGGATGGCGAGCAACGGCAGATCATCTTGCTGACCGGCCCCAACATGGGGGGGAAGTCCACCTACTTGCGACAAGTGGCGCTCATCTGTCTGCTGGCTCAGACCGGCAGTTTCGTTCCGGCCGCCTCGGCGCGAATCGGTCTGGCCGACCGGATCTTCACCCGGGTCGGTGCCAGCGACAACCTGGCCCGGGGACAGTCCACGTTTTTCAGTGAGATGACCGAAACCGCCCACATCCTGCACCAGATGTCCCGGCGCAGTCTCGTCATCCTGGACGAAGTGGGACGCGGGACCTCCACCTACGACGGGCTCTCCCTGGCCTGGGCCATCACGGAGTATCTGCAGTCGTCCCTCGGGCCGCGGCCACGTTCCATCTTCGCCACCCACTACCACGAGCTGACGGAGCTGGAACAGTCCCTCGACGGCTTGATCAACCTGCGGATGGACGTGAAGGAGTGGGAGGGCAAGATCATCTTCCTGCACGCGGTTCGTCCCGGTTGCAGCGATCAGAGTTACGGCATCCACGTGGCGCGGCTGGCTGGCATCCCCGAGCCGGTGCTGCGACGTGCCCAGCGCATCCTGGAGGGGTTGACCCTGGAGGACAAGCGGACCATCTCCGGCGGTTTCTTCCGGGCCGGTCCCGGAGGCGCCTCTCTGGTCGCAGACGGCAGTGGGGCCGGCTCGCCGCAACAGCTGAGTCTGTTTCAGGATGCCGAACGGGATGCGCTCGAGTCGCTCAAGGAACTGGACCTGGAGAACATCAGTCCGGTGGATGCATTCATGTGGCTGATGAAGATCAAGAAACAACTCCCTGGATAATAACCATATAACGGCAGGCCGCCGATTCGGACCAGCCCGCCGGGAAACGGCAGGGGCGCCACTGTCCCCAACGGATTACCCCATCCAGCGTTGAATTTCAGCAGGTTTCGCCACAAGCCAGTGATCAAGTCGCAGACAACCTGGCCGATGGATAGGGTAACGCTTTACTTGACCGCAAGCGGAGAGGTCATGGAACGTCCTGTTGTTTGGAAAGTCGCCCTGGTGTCGCCTGGAGAGTCGGAAGTGGCTCTGCTGGCTGACCTGTCCCATCGGCGCGATGCCATCATCACCGGGGTCATCGATCCTGCAGGGGATTCGGTGGGTGGCGCCATCGCCGAGTTGATGGGTCTGCCCATCTTCAAGGACTTCAATTCACCCGATCTGGTACCGACCGACTATCTGGTCTATCCCCTCGGTCTGGAGGGTGTGGCCGAGCTGGTCAAGACGGCGGAAAACGCCGGTTTCGTGACCATGTCCAGCCGCGATTTCCGGCGCTGGCTCTCACCGGCCCCTTTGAGCCGGGTGATATCGCCACGTGTCAGCCGGGATTTCGAACATCTCGAACGGGAAACGGAATCCATCCACCGGACCCTCAGCCGAATCGAGGAAGTGCTGCAGCGCGAGTCGTTGCTGCGCTGGTTGCTGTCGCTGGCCACCCGGGCCGTGGACGCCACCAGTGGGTCCATCATGCTCTTCGACGAGAAATCCGCTGAACTCTACGTGGCGTTCGCTTACGGCTTGAGCGAAGCGACTCTCCACAGCACCCGGATTTCCCTGGGCGAGGGAATCGCCGGTCGCGTCGCCCAGCAACTCCGAGCCGAACTGGTCACCGGTCGCGACGCGAGCGATGGCCATCGTGACCGACCGGATATCGTGGCCGCCATCAGTGCGCCGCTGGTCTGGGAAGATCGACTGCTCGGTGTGCTCAACATCAATGTCGGCGCTGGCGATCAGCGACTGGACCGCGACGATCTCACCACCAGCGAACGGTTGGCGCAACGGTTGAGTCTGATCCTGGATCGGTTCCTCGGCCTGCAGCGCGCGCAGGCGAGCGAGCTGTACCGGGACACGGAAGCTCAATTGGTAAAAGCCATGCAGGACGTCGATTCATTCGAGGAAACCGTCACCGCCTGGGCCGACATTCTCGCGCCGCACCTGGCGGCCGACGGCATGTCGTTGTCGGTGGTGTGCGATGACGGCAGCCTGCTGGTGGCCGAGAAGACCTTGAACGCGGCGGCCACGTCCCGGCATGAGCTGCCGGAGAATCCGGCCTGGCGGGACGTACAACAATCCGGCAGCCCGCTGGTGGTCCGACAGTGCGAGAATGCGGAGAACACCGAGGGCGGATTGACGGTCTTCTACCTGCCCATCGGCAAGGATCCCTGTTTGGCGGTCTTGACCCTGGCGTTCACCTCGGCGGCCGATTCGCATCGGTTCCACGAGATCGCCGGGGAAATCATCTACTTGCTGGAAAGACGGCTGGTGGAACTGATCAGCAAGTTGATCCAGCACGACCGTCTGGAGCGCTTGACCGCGCTGACCACCGCCATGGCCGAGATCGTATCCTATCCCGAGACGGCGCGCCGAGCTGTCTGGCAGCGGATCATCGCCACCAGCCAACGTCTCACTGGCGCCCGGCAGGTCTATCTGGTCACCGCGGAGACGGACGGCGAGTTCCAGTTTGTGGGATCGGAGGGGTCCACCGAACCGGCGTGGCGTGGGGAGAGCGAACGACTCCTGACCGAGGCGATGGGGGATGGCTGGTACGTGACCCTCCTCTCGCACACCACTGATCCCCATCCCGAAGAACAGTGTCTACTCGCCGCCACCGCCAGCAGCGAGACGCCGCTGCCCGGCCTGCTGCTGTACGGGAAAAAGCGCCGGCATCCTCTCGACGGTGTGGTGTTCACCGATTTCGACGGCCAGATCGCTCACCGGCTGGCGCAGCTGATCACTACCTGCCCGGTGGCGACGGAAACGGTTGCGGACACAGACGCCGCGCCAGAGGCGGCGCCCATTCCGGCCGAGCTGGTGGAAACAACGCCAGTTCCCGTTCCGTTGTCACCGGAAACGCCATTGGCGGCACCGAGTTCACCGCTGCTCGCCCAGCGCGAGGTCCTGCTCCATACCATCCGGCGCGAGATGGATCGGTGTGATCGGTATCACACGGCCTTCGCCTTGACCGCGTTTTGTGCGGCGGCGCCGCACGAGTGGAATGAACAGCTGGTGCAACTCCTGGTGGAGCAGCTCGGCGGACAGGTGCGGAGTTCCGATTTCCTCACCTGCACACCGGACGGCGTGGTCCTGATGATCGCCCCCGAGGATGTGCAGTCCGTCTCCCGTCTGCAGCGACGGCTCATGGAAAATCTGCAGGATCTCGCGAGCACACCCGCGGGGCAGGTGCTGTCGGCGTACAACGTCTACCCGGGACGATACGATGACGCCGCGGCGCTGCTGAACGCCACCCTGACGAGTCTACGCGCCGAACCCTGAGCTGCCGGTTAATATATCCCTGCCGATCCTCCTGGATGCCTCTCATTGACTGTAGGTGGTCCTGTGCGTAATCTATGACCTGTTCGGTTCGGGTTTCTGTTCGTTGAACTGTTCAGGGTCCGTTGCCGACCGTCAGCGAAAAACGCTCCAGACTGTTATCCAGATGCGGAACCAGAAGGGTGTCAGGGCCGGAATGCCACGCACGGACATCAAGGTGCTCGACAGTGTCACCATCGACCGGATCGCCGCCGGCGAGGTCATCGAACGCCCGGCGTCGGTGATCAAGGAGCTGGTGGAGAATGGACTGGATGCCGGGGCGCGAACCCTGCGGATCGAAATCGCGGACGGAGGGTTGGCTTCCCTGAGAGTGGAGGATGACGGGCACGGTATCCCGTTCCGGCACCTGCCGCTGGCTTTCGAGCGACATGCCACCAGCAAGATAGCTTCCGCCGCGGATATCATGCAGGTCGGGACCTTCGGCTTCCGGGGTGAGGCGCTGGCCAGTATCGCTTCGGTGAGCAAGTGCCAGCTGGTTTCCCGCGCCGCGGACGAGGAACTGGGCGGCCTCATTGTCATCAACGGCGGTGAGACCAAACGCCGGGAGCCGGCGCCGCGGAACCAGGGCACCACGGTGGAGGTTTCCGATCTCTTCTGGAATACCCCGGCCCGGCGCAAGTACCTGGGGACTCCCGCCGCCGAGAAACGCGCCGTGGTGGCCTTGATCACCTCGCTGGCGCTGGCCCACCCCGAGGTGCGCTGGTTGTTGCGGTGTGACGGCCAGGATACACTGGATCTGCTCCCGGTGGATTCCCTGCCGGCGCGGGCCCGGGACCTGCTCGGCGCCGCCTGTGTGGAGCACCTGTCCCGCTTCGATTTCAGTGAAGGCGGCCTGTCCGCCGGGGGCCTCGCCTCGCGGCCGACCTGGACGCGCGGCAACCGGACCCAGCAGTTCATCTATGTCAATCGCCGGCCCATCCAGAGCCGTACCCTGAGCCACGCCATCGCGCAGGCGTATCACGATGTCATCCCGCCGGGCCGGCATCCGGTGGTGTTGCTCTTCTTGCAGATCCCCGCCGGCGATGTGGATGTCAACGTGCACCCGGCCAAGACCGAAGTCCGGTTGCTGCTCGAACGGCGGATCTTCTCCCTGGTGCGCAACGCCATTCAGGAAGGGCTCAACCTGCGGGCGGAGAGCCCGATCGTTCGCGAAAACGATCTGGGCGAGTCGCCGCCGGTCAGTGGTGATGCCATCGCTCCGGATTCCCCGCTGGCCGGTCTGGCCCGGGCGGAATCCGATTTCCTGGGCCGCCATTTCGGGTCTGCCGACAGTGACCATCGCGGTACCATGGCGATAGGTGATCAGGGAGAACTGTTCAGCGGCCGGCCGGCAGCCACCGGACCCGATTCCGGGACCTCCCTGCGCCAGGCGCCGTTCTGGCAACTGCACCGTACCTACATCTTGACCCAGATCCGCGGCGGGCTCGTCATCATCGATCAGCACAACAGCCACGAACGGATCCTGTACAACGAGGCCAGCCGCGCCCTGGGCGAGGGACACGGCATCCCCACCCAGCAGCTGCTTTTCCCGGCGCATCTGGATCTGTCGCCCAATCAGGTGCAGAGTTTCCACGAACAGCGGGAGGCGCTCGAGCGGCTCGGGTTCACCATCCAGCCGTTTGGTGGTCAGTCCATCCTGGTCCAGGGGATACCCGGCTCCTTGAAGAACTGGGCTGAAGGCCAGCTGCTCCTGGACATGCTCGACGATCTCACCGAGCCGGAGAGTAGCGGCCTGCCTGACCAGAAGGCGCTCCTGGCGAGCTACGCTTGTCACGGCGCCGTCCGGGCGGGTGAGCTGCTCACCGTGCCCGAGATGCAGAACCTGGTGGACCAGCTCTTCGCTACCGACCTGCCGCTCTCGTGTCCACACGGGCGGCCGACCCTCATTCAATATTCCCTGCCGGAACTGGAAAAACGGTTCGGGAGGCGCTGACATGTCAGACGCCGATCCGTCCACCGGGTATTTGACCTGCGGTGGCATCTGCCCGGTGATCGTCGGACCAACAGCGGTGGGGAAGACGGCACTCATCGTCTCCCTGGCCAGCCGGTATCCGGTGGAAGTGATCTCACTCGACAGCCGTCAGATCTACCACGGTATGCGTATCGGCACGGCCCAGCCCTCGGCCGCGGAACAGGGTGCCTGCCGGCATCACCTCGTGGATTTCCTGTCGCCGCGAGAACACTATTCCGCGGCGAGTTTTCGACGGGACTTCCGCCGGGTGTACCAGGACATTCGGGCGCGGGGCAAGGTGGCCTTGCTGGTGGGAGGCGCCGGGTTGTATCTGCAGGCGGTGAAGGAGGGGCTGTTCGAAATGGATGTCGAGCAACGACAGGCGGCCGCCCAGGCGCGGGCCGAACTCTCCCCCTTGAGTGACGAGGAGATCCGCGAGCGACTCGCCGCGGTGGACCCGGCGAGCTGGCAACGGATCCACGCCAACGATCGGTACCGCAGTCAGCGCGCCCTCGAACTCCAGCTGGCCACCGGGCGCAGCCCCACCGAACTCAGGCGGGAACAGCAGCCCCGACCGGTGGGGGATTTGCAGTTTCCCGTAGTGTGTCTGCAGCGATCTCCTGCCGAGCTGGACGCGCGAATCCGGGCACGTACCCGGCAGATGTTGGCGGCGGGCTGGTTGTCGGAGACCCGGCGACTGCTGGCCCAGCACGGTGTCGACGCACCGGGTCTGCAGAGTATCGGGTACCGTGAAGCCGTGGCCCATCTGAACGGCGAGCTTTCCGTCGAGGAGCTGGAGCAGCGGATCTTCACGGTCACTCGTCAGTACGCCAAGCGGCAACGGACCTGGTTTCGGCCGCTGCCGGCGGAATTGCGGGGGGCGCCGGAGAGTGCCGAGGTGGCGACGCTCCTCGAACAGTTGCTGGCCCGGGCAGCCGAAAAAAAGCCGCCTGGACCGGGGGCGGCGATCCCTTGACACGACCGGTGTGCCGAGGTTACGTTTGGTCCACGAGCGGGCATAGCTCAGTTGGTAGAGCACCAGCTTCCCAAGCTGGTGGTCGCGGGTTCGAACCCCGTTGCCCGCTCCAATAAGTTCAAGGGAGAAGGCGAGTTACCAGAACACAGCTCGCCTCTCTCTTTGCTCTCGAATTGCCCATCAGTTGCCCGTCAATACTTTGCGCCCGGAGCCCTGCACGGGGACGCGGGCGCCAGCGGCGGGTGGAGCGTGATGCAGATCCTGAAACCGTTGCCTGCCGAGTACCGCGAGCACTACTCGTGGCAGCCGGGTGATACCCTGACGGGTCTGGAAAATAGTCCCCTGAGCGATATCCTGGATCTCTATTTCTATCTGCCCGAAACAGAGATGATGACCCTGTCCATCCAGCGGCAAGACGGAACCGTATTCCCCGTGACCTTGCCGACCGAGGCCCTCGCCACGTTGACCGCGTGTCTCGCGCCACCGAGTTTCCGCTGCTGCGCCTGTCACTGTGTGTTCTGCTTCGTGGATCAGAATCCGCCGGGAATGCGCTCCACCATCTACCTCAAGGACGAGGATTACCGCTTCAGTTTTCTGTACGGCAATTACGTGACGCTGTCCTCGCTGGGTACACGTGGCCGCCAGCGAATTCTGGACCTGCAGCTCTCACCGCTGTTCGTCTCGGTGCATGTCACGGACGACGAGGTGCGAGGGCGATTGCTGGGTCGGCGGCGCGGCGACGACATCCTCGGTCAGCTCCGGACGCTCTGCGCCGGCGGCATCACCGTCCACACCCAGATCGTGCTCTGTCCCGGTTGGAACGATGGCGAGTTGCTCGAACGGAGTGTCAGGGACCTGCTGGCCCTGGCGCCTGGCGTGGCCTCGCTGGCCATCGTGCCGGTGGGTTTGACCCGGTATCGGACCGGGCTGACGAAGCTGGAGCCGGTGACGCCCGCCCTCGCCCGAGAGGTCGTCACCGCCGCTCGCGTCTGGCAGAAGTCGGCACTGGCCACGGTGGGTACACCGTTCGTGCATCTGAGCGACGAATTCTATCTCCTGGCGGACGAGCCGTTTCCCGCCGTGGATCGTTACGACGATTTCCCCCAGGTGGACACCGGAGTCGGGATGACCGTCCAGTTGCGGGAGTGCTGGCGCCAGCAGCTCCGACAGGTCCCGGAAGCCGCCATTCGTCGAGCGGTGCCGATCACGGTGGTGACCGGCGAAGCAGCCGCCCGGGCCTTCAGCCGTGATCTGATTCCCGTCTGGACAGGCGCGGGCCTGCCGCCGCCGACGCTGGTCACCGTGCCCAATCACTTCTACGGCCAGTCGGTCACCGTGGCGGGGCTGCTCACCGGACAGGACCTCCGTCAAGCTCTCGAAACCTTGCCCCCGGAGCAGGGGCGGCCGGTCCTGTTGCCACCGGCGGCCTTTAATGCCGATGGTCGCACCCTGGATGATTGGCATCTCGAGTCCCTCGGCGCTTGCCTGTCGCACCGGCTCGTCGTATTGCCGGAAGAGGGGTTGGTTGACTTCTGGCTGGGGATGGACTAGCTTTTATCCCGCCCGTCAATAGTCTTCGAAACCCTTTGTCGCACAAGAGTTTGTGCGGACTTTCCCGCCGGAGGCGGAACCGTGTCCCTGCAGTCGGTGGTGATCATCGGCCGGCCCAATGTGGGCAAGTCGACACTCTTCAATCGTATCGTCGGATCACGCCGGGCCGTGGTGCATGAAACCGCCGGGGTAACCCGCGATCGTATAGTGCAGCAGACGGACTGGGCGGGATTCTCCTTCCTGCTGATGGACACCGGCGGCATCATTCCCTTCGGTGAAACGGTCTCGCATTTCGATCAACTCGTCTCCGCCATCGCCCTCGAAGCGGTGGAGCAGGCGGACGTCGTCTTGTTCCTGGTGGACGGTCAGACCGGCCCCACCAACTGGGACGAGGCCATCGCCGCCTCTTTACGGCGCAAGCAGACGCCGGTGGTCCTGGCGGTGAACAAGGTGGAGAAGGATGCGGTGCGCCTCGGGGTAGCCGATTTCTACAAGCTCGGACTCGGCGAACCGTTCGCCGTGAGCGCTCTGCACGGGATCGGTGTGGGCGATCTCATGGATCAGGTGGTGACCGATTTCCCGCCCAGCGCTCCCGAGACCGCGTGTGATTGCCGTATCGCCATCGTCGGTCGCCCCAACGTGGGCAAGTCGAGTCTGTTGAACGCCCTCGTGGGGCGGGAGGAGGCGCTGGTCAGCGAGATTCCCGGCACCACCCGGGACGCCATCCACACCGATCTCCGCTGGCACGGCAGGACGTTACGCCTCATCGACACGGCGGGCTTGCGACGCAAGACCCGCGTCAAGGAAGCCATCGAGGCGTTCAGCGCCATGCGTACCGTGCGCGCCCTGGCCGAGTGTCATGTGGCGGTGTTGATGATCGATGCGTCCTGTGGCGCGGTGGCCCAGGACGCCCGCATCGCCGGCCAGATCCACGATGCCGGCAAGGGAGTCGTGATCGCCTTCAACAAGTGGGATCTCGTGGAGAAGGATCACGCCACGTACCGCGCAACCTGGGACGAATTCTTACGCAATGTGCCGTTCCTGACCTACGCGCCGTGGTTCACCTTTTCCGCCCTCAGTCATCAGCGGCTGGGGCGTATCCTCGAGACAGTCTGGGAGGTCCACGAATCTCGGCAGAAGCGGATCGATACGTCGGAGCTGAATCAGACCTTCGCCGCCATCGTCAAGCATCAGCAACCGCGACACCATGCCGGTGGGGTGGGCAAGATCTACTACGCGACCCAGGCCGGGACCGCGCCGCCGGTTTTTGTCGTTTCGGTCAACAATCCGGCGTTGTTCGCACGGGACTACCTGCGGTACCTCAATAACCAGCTCAGGAAGAAATATGGGTTTACTGGCAGCCGCTTGTTTATCAAATTGAAAAAGCACTGAAGGGAAAGGAACGCCGTCCATGCTGCTGATCGTCTGTCTCGTTTGCGCCTACCTTTTGGGGGCCATTCCCTTCAGTTTCATCATCGCCAAGGGTGTCAAGGGAATCGATCTGCGGCAGCACGGCAGCGGGAATCTCGGCGCCACCAATATAGTGCGGACCCTCGGTACTGGCTGGGGGGTGTTGGTGCTCTTGCTGGACATGGCCAAGGGCGCCGCCGCGGTATTGCTCATGTCCTGGCTCGTCTCCCAGTGGCCGGCGGGCGAACCGACCCCCCTCCATCTGCCACCCGACATCTGGCGGATCGCTGCCGGTTTCGTAGTCTCCTTCGGGCACACCTTCTCTCCATTCGTCGGCTTTCAAGGCGGCAAAGGGGTCGCCGCCACGGCCGGCGCCTATTTCATCCTGGCGCCGTATCCCACCCTGGCGGCCCTGGCTGTGTTTCTGGTCGTGTTCGCCATCAGCCGGATCGTTTCTCTCGGCAGCATCTGCGCGGCGGGAGTGCTCATCGTGGCGGTGGGTTACTTCGAGTGGTGCTCGGTGCAGTTCTCCAAGACCATTTTTGTGTTTACCCTCTTCATATGTGGCTGGATCATTCTGCGACATCGTGCCAATATTCAGAGACTCCAGGCCGGCACCGAAAAACAACTCGTGCCCGCCAACGGAGATGAAGAACTCGACGACGAGTCATCCTGAACCGGCACGAGGCCTCGCATGAAAGCCGCCATACTGGGAACGGGCAGCTGGGGGACTTCATTCGGCCGCCATCTGGCTGCGACCTGGGATGAGGTAGCCCTCTGGGGAGTGGTGGAATCGCAGGTCGATTCCATCAATCGACTCCGCTGCAATCCCGATTTCTTGCCCGACGTCGAACTCCCGGATAACCTGCACGCATCGCTCGACCTGGCGTCAACCGTCGCCGGCGCGTCGGCCCTGTTCGTGGTGGTGCCCAGCCAGGCGGTGCGGGATGTGGTGCGGCTGGCGAAAATCAGCGGCTTGCCGCCGAACGTGCCCGTGATCTGTCTCGCCAAGGGGCTGGAAGTGTCGAGCCTCAAGCGGATGAGTGAGATCTGCCAGGAGGAAGTGGGAGCAGGGGAGAGCAGTCCCCGGAATCCGGTGGCGGTTCTGCTGGGCCCGAGCCACGCCGAGGAGGTGGCGGCATTCTTGCCCACCGCCGTGGTCCTGTCCGGGCAGGCCGGCGGGGACTGGTCCTACTGGCAGCGGCATCTGGCCGGACCACACTTCCGGGTCTACACCAACGACGATATGGTCGGGGTGGAGATCTCGTCGGCCTTCAAGAACGTCATCGCCCTGGCGGTGGGAATCTGTGATGGTTTGTTTCTGGGCGACAACACCCGCGGTACGCTCATGACCCGGGGTATGGCGGAGCTCGCCAGGATCGGCACGGCCCTCGGTGGACAGGCATCCACCTTTTACGGTTTGGCCGGTATCGGCGATATGATCACCACCTGTACCAGCCGTCACTCGCGAAATCGGAACTTCGGCGAGGCGCTGGCGCGGTCAGAGCGAGATCCGCAAGAAATCTTGAACGAGTCTTTGCAGGTGGTGGAGGGGGTCGTCATGACCGAGGCGGCCTTAAAGCTGGTAGAGAAGTTTCATATAGAACTTCCTATCACAAAAGAGATTCATGATGTACTATTCTCGCACAAACCGCCACGGCAAGCCATCAGGGAGCTGATGGAGCGAGAACCGCGCTCGGAAAAGGACTGATCGCCGCGCTCTTCCGGGAGAAGCTGGGAATGACCGACAAGAACAATAAGCTCTACTACACGATCAGCGAGGTCAGCGAGGTCACCGGTATCAAGGCCCACGTTTTGCGTTACTGGGAGCGGGAGTTTCCCTCCCTGCACCCGCGCAAGGCGCGGTCGGGAGCCCGCCGGTATCGACAGCGCGACATCGACGAGATCCTGGCCATCAAGCGCTTGCTGTACGACGAGGGTTTCCGGATCGCCGGTGCGCGCAAGATCCGGCGTCAGGAGCTGGCCGCGCCCAAGGAGAAGAGTGGCAGCGCCGCCCCGCAGCTGGCCATGCCGTTCAACAAGCTCGACGCGTCAACGCAGATCGTGCGGATCCGTGACGAGGTCACCGAGTTGCTGTCGCTCATCCGGGAACTCAATCCTGAAACAAAGGCAGAGTCGCCAGCGGCGGCGGACGATCTCAAGCAGGCTGAAGCGGAGAGCTAAGCGGCCAGACGTCGTAAGCGGCGACCGGTATTGCCGCTTGTCCGGATCCGAGGTTCTTATTACATTGGAGCCGCTTGGGGGGAGCTTTCACCGAAGTACAAATTCCGGTCGGGACGTGGCGCAGCCCGGTAGCGCACTTGCATGGGGGGCAAGGGGTCGCGAGTTCAAATCTCGCCGTCCCGACCAGCTAAGATAAAGAGAGAGAGCGAGCTACGGATTTCGTGGGTCGCTCTTTTCTTTGCCTAAAACCTACTGGGTCACCCCTGGGTCACCCTTGAAAATATTTTCGTCCATCCGGTGGGTTCACCCTCCCAGCCGGTTACCGCTGTCCACACGGTCCGTATTGGTATTCGGCTCAGAACAGACAAATCAAATTGAGTCTGGTAAAATAATCTTCCAGGACGTCTGACAGTGGTGCAAGGGAGCCTGTGTCTGCGGCCCCCAAGGATCGGTAATTACTATTGCCAGGGACCAACTCGCCCAATCCAAGTTCTCTCGACCCGTGTTGCCAGCGCGATAGCTGGCGTCAGAGATAGATTCGAGGACGGTCCGATGCTCTGGGGCCGGGTGTCTCTTGTGGGGTACTGGAGGGCGATGTCATGTTGTGGATGGTTTTCATTCTCCCATTCATGATCCTTCCGTTGATCACGGCCACTGTTTTCTCGCAAGACACAACCTACGTCTACGGTGGCCCCGGTTCGCTTGCGGGGAAGTTCGAGACCGCTGCTGGTGAGCCTGTTCGGCAGGAATGGTTGGGAGTCGACCTGCACCAGAAAACGACGTCCTACTGGCACATCGACACCTACAACTGTGCCAATCTCGATCCGGGCCATTCAGTCAACCACGCCTGGTGGTGCGGCGATTACTACCCATCCTGTGGTGGTGACGATCCGGAGGGGGGATACGGGACGATCTACGAGGAGTATCTGGACTACTACGCCGAGATCACCGATGACCAGACCAATACAATCATCACCGTCAATGCGGTCCTCAATCATGACACGGAGCCAGGATACGATTTCCTGTATTTAGAGGCTGAGGATGCGGCCTTCATGCAGACCTGGGCCGTGTTTAACTACAAGGAAGACAGCGTTGTCATCGATGTGTCGATCACCTTCTATCCGGAGGACTATGTGCCACACCCGGATACTGGAAATCCCGCCTGTCACCTTCGGTGGCGTGGAGACTCCGATGGAGCCTGGGACGATGAGGATTGTGACTGGCCGACCGCTGGTCTCGCCCAGATTGACAACATCGTAGTTAGCGGCGACAACGGCGTGGTCACCGTTCTTGAAGATTGTGAGGGTAATGAACCGGCCTGGAAGATCGCATTCCCCCCAGCCTTTGGTGATTTCTCGCAAGTCTGGCCACTGCTGGACGACCTCGACCCTGTTGCTCAGAACAACACCCCACAGATCGCGTTCATCGATGACGGCATCGTTGTGCCCGGCACAGGTGGCCAGCACTGCACAACCTGGTGCTATGGCCCAGGAGGATTCTGTGTGAACGCGGAAGGCGGACTGATGGGACCAGACTATGACATGCTCAATGAGATTTGGTCGCCGCCGATTGCCTTACCATTCGAAGCGGTTGATGTGGTTGCACTCGCCTATGAGGTATACATACACAGCGCCCGGTTAGAATGCCCCTGGGTTGTTGATGCTTGGCGTGTCCGGACCACCACCGATCCCGCAGGAACCATCGACTGGTCAACCTGGAGCGAAGCAATAATCACGGAACACGTGTATGAGCCACAGTACTTCTCTCGGATCTGGGACTTGACTGATCACTTGGCGCCTGGATGTTGTTTCCTGCAAGTGGCGCTCGGTGCATATGATATATGTGAAATTTGGTCTTATGAATTTGATCCCACGCCCGCTCCCTACTTCGACAACGTTTCTGTCTACACAGTCAGCGGTCTATCTGGCCTGCCCGAGCGAGAGTGCGAGCTATGGCTGGCCGAACCGGTACCGAATCCATTTAACCCAAGCACAATGGTGAAATTCTCCCTGCAAGATGATGGACGAATCACCGTGACCATCCACGACCTCCGGGGCCAGCTCATCTGTACACTGTTGGACGAGCAGAAACGAGCTGGAACTCACGCGGCACAATGGGATGGCCGTGACGAGAACGGTGAATTAGCTGCCGCGGGGACGTATCTGTTCAGGCTGGAAACGGGGGGCAAGACGGTCACTAAGAAAGGGATTCTGGTGAAGTGATCTGACGGAATCCTGGTGGCATACCACCGGGAGGATTGGCTCGTGTGGCAAGCTGTGCGGCGAGATCTCGTGGGGGTGAACCGATGTTTAGAACTGTGATATCGACCTGTGTATTTCTCGCACTACTAAATAGCATCGTCCAGGCAGATCCGGCGAATCGCTCCAATCTGGATTACGAGATCGCACGGGGCGACGGGGACATCCTCACCAATGCTGACTACACCGGCTTCATTAAGTCGGGGGTGGACACCATCTGCATGTTGAGCCACGTCGGATCGCCGGCGGGTGACCTGGAGGAGGGCTACTCGCTCGGCCCAGGCAATAGCTACGCTGGGGATTTTCAAGACAATTTCGGGATCGAGAACTGGGATGGATGGAGGTGTATCGACTACTCGCAGTGGGCCGATTCCACCTGGCATATCGACACCTATATGGCGGTGAACGGATCGTACTCGTACTGGTGTGGCGAGGACTATCCCTCCTGCGGCGGCGGCGATCCCGACGGTGGCTACGGCAACTCTTACGTGGAGTACTTGGATTACTGGGCAGAGGTCGGCAATCCTTCCGTTGCCACCAACCTCACCCTCACCGCCACCATCAACTACGACTGTGAGCCCGGGTACGATTACCTGTATCTGCAGTACGAGGATTCCTACGGGATGACGTCCATCGCCACATTCAACGGCATTGGCAGTGCCGTACCCGTCAGCGAGACCATCCAGTTCACCCCGGCTGATTATGTGCACCATCCAGACACTGGCGATCCGTCTTGTCATCTGCGCTGGTATGCCACATCAGACGGTGCCTGGTCCGACGAGGATTGCGACTACCCGTCCGCGGGCCTAGCACAGGTTGACGACATCCTGGTATGTGGCGACAACGGTGTCGTCACCGTTTTCGAGGACTGCGAGGACCAGGTAGAGGACATCTGGCGTGTAACCCTCCCCCCGAGTGTTGGCGCCTTCTGCTGGGTCTGGCCGCTACTCGACGAGTTAGACGAGTGTTGTCTCAACCGTACACCGCAGGTGGCGTTCATCGATGATGGCAACGTGGTACCGGGGACTGGGGGATATCTTGGGCACACATGGACATATGGCCCTGGTGGTTATGTCGTGAATCCTTATGGAGGATTGCTGGGGCTTGACTTCTTCATTCACAACGAAATTTGGTCACCTGTACTGGAGTGGGCCGGTGGCGCGACCGGATATGATGGCGCCTTTATCGAGTTTTCCGTGTACAAGCACTTCCTGCTGGGAGCGGCTGGCGCCAACTTGTTCTATATGTGGCATGTCCGTAGCACTACCAGCAGCGATCCGGCCGATATCACCGGCGAGGTTTGGCAGGACAGGAACTTGCTGTATTACGGCGGACCTGAGTGTGTCCGGGAGCGTTTCATCGTTTCGGATCTTCTCCACCCGGGACGACAGTATGTCCAGCTGGCGCTTGGGATCTATCAACTCCCATGGTGGTGGGGCATCGACTTATTCGATTCCACTCCAGCACCATACTATGACGACGCCCGCTTCTGTGCCTTCAGGTTCCACGGTCCGTCCATCGCTACCAGCGAGATCCACCTTGCCCAGGACAACTTTGCTGAGAATGGCGCTCTCGACTGCACCGATCCATGCGGCATGAGCGTCCGTTTCGACATGGCCAGCGATATCTCGCTGCAGACGGAGGCGTACATCCTGCCCGGCGACTCCATCTGCTTCGATATCGTCCCCGTGCGGACAGGCACCGAGTTGGCTGCCATGCCCGAGCTGTGCTACCGGCTGGGTCCAAATCCACTGTTCGATTCATGCCGGACCGCCATTCCTGCCGGCTCGGGCAACAGCTCATTCCGCGGCTGTACCCCTGGCGACTCGGTCCGGACGACGGGGCAAGGGGGCGGATTGGTCGTCCCGGGGCGCTTCTGTTTCGATTTGCCCGACAGCGGATTCTTCTTCCCCGGCGACCAGATCCACTACTACATCCGGGCCACCGACACGGGTGGCGGTTCGGCTATCCTGCCGGGTGATACAACTGGCTTCAGCCACTTCCCAGGCACGGACGATCCGGATTTCAACTACTTGCAGTATCCAAGTTCATTCGTGGTCCGCGCCCTGCCGACGATCAGGGATCTGGACACGTGCGACCAGCCCACGGTGCTGTGGTGGAACGACTTCGGCAGCAACGGTCTGCAGGAGGAATGGATGTATGCCTGGCAGAGCGTCGGTTTCGAGGAGCGAATCGACTTCGATATCTATTACACCAATGGGCCTTCATCAGCTGTGGGCAATGGCCTCGGCGGACGCTCTACGTCGGCGCAGCTTCTCGGATACGATCTCGTCGCCTATTCGTCCGGTGACCAGGACAGGTTCACCATTACCGACGTGAATTTCTCGGACGATGGCGGCGACGATCTTGGCGTGCTGACGGACTGGTTCGACACGGGGAACCGCTGCCTGTTCCTGACCGGTAACGGGCTCGTGGACGATCTGAACAATCGCAACGCTGAGACCCGCGCCTGGGAGGACCGGTACTTGCAGGTCCAATTCGTTGACGAGGATCACGACGTGTTGCTCGACCAGCGGAATCCTGCGGTGCAAAGGAATCCCGACGACGAGACCAATCCGGTGTTCGACTGTGCCACGCGCTGGCTGGCCAGCGGTTTCTGTAACCCGACGGTGCAGCACTTCGACCTGGTGGTCGCCCAGGGAACGCCCGGCCGGGTAGCTGAGTACTTCGACCGGGACTGTACGGCCGGTCAGTACCCGTACGCAGCAGCGGTCTACAACAATGTTTTTGACGGTGTCACTGGCGGCCAGGTTATCTACCTGCCGTACGACCTGGGCTACGTGGCGAGCGATACTCGTTGCGGCGGCAATGATGGCACATGCACGACGAAACCGGTGGCGTCCGAGCTGCTGCGAGACGTGCTCCAGCGCTGCGGCCAGTCGACCGGTGACCCGACCACGGCCACGCCCACCGTCGACGCCTTCCGAGTGGCCGCCAACTACCCCAACCCGTTCAACCCGAAGACAAGGATCGAGTACGCCATGCCGGCACGTGGCCTGCTGCACATCGCCATCTACAACGTGAGGGGGGAGCTGGTGAAAGCGCTAGTTGACGAAGTGGTTAATCAAGGCCACGGCTTCGTCATCTGGGATGGCAATGATGATCAAGGCGCCGCGGTCTCGTCTGGCGTCTACTTCTACAAAACCGAAGCGCTGGGCAAGGCCACTATCCACAAGATGGCATTGGTGCGGTAGGTGCCGATGCTGCCCTGATCGACGGGCTACAACTGAGACTGATCTGGCTGTAATAAGACATTTCACCCAAACGGCGAAGGCAAGGCGAAAGTCTTTTGCTATATTCACACCAGACCACGGAGGTGTTTTTGTTGTGCCCGCGGCACCTCAATCCACCATGACCAGCTTGCGGATATCGCACGCGGCGCCGGCGCGGGTTTCACAGAAATAGACTCCCGACGCCACGTGCTGCCCCCGGTTGTCCACCCCGTCCCAGCTCACAGCCCGGGTGCCCGCCTCCTGCTCGGCATCGCACAGGGTCTGCACCAGCTCACCGCGCAGATTATAGATCTTGATGGTCAGCCGGGCCGGAGCCGGGAGCCGGCATTCGATGACGACCCGCGGATTGAAGGGATTGGGGTGACACCGTACCGCGAAGGAACCGTACTCCGGTACTGCCGTCGGATTACCACCAGCTGGATTCCCGAAGAACGTGAGGATCTCCCGCACCAGATTCGTCCTGGCGGACACAACATCGCCCGGTGAAGCGCTGGGTGTCAGCAGATAACTCGGCTCGCACGGCAGGAAGACGATGCGGTTGCCGTGGGCGGTGTCGTCGTGGTAGATACCCGCCGCGAAAGGATAGAGTCCGGTCTCACCGGCGGGTCCGGTGAACTCCAAGATCCGCTCACCGGACGGCAGGGTGGTGACGGCATCGAACCGGCGATTGGCGAGGGAAAACAGCCAGCCTTGTTGTGACTGCCCATGATCGGGACAGCCGCCATGAGCGACGACCTCTGTGGTCAGGCAGGGACTGTTGCCCGGCAGCGGCGTGACCAGCGGGCTGCTCTGGTCGTCGAGCTGTTCCAGCGCCAGGCCGTCGTACGCCGCGGCCAGCCGGTCAGCGAGGAAATCAGCGGGCGGGCCTGAGCTACTGGCCAGACTCCTGGCGAGCTGATTACCCGTGATCAGGAGCTGCCGATTCGATGCTTCGAGCCAGGTGTCGAGCAATGCAAAATCGGCATCGTCCGGACCGTATTCGCCAACACTCCCACCGCAGGCCGTGAAGCGGAGCCGGCGATCCCCGGCCGAATAGATGATGATGTCGTAGCCCGTGAGCTGCACCACCTGCGCCTGGAGTCCCAGGCTGATCAGACCGTCCTGGCCCGGGGCGTTACTGCGATACACGTCGTAGTCGATCCCGCGTCGGTAACCGAGATTCTGCAACAGGGTGAACCACTCGTTTTCGAGGGAACCCTTGAAGTCCTGCCAGAACAGGAGCGGTACTTGCGCACCGGGCTCGGCGGCGAAAACCGTCGGCAATCCTTCGATAACGAATGAACTCGGATACTGCAGTGGGGAGTAGCCGGGGTCGCCGGGAAATATCGCGAAACCGGTGGTGTCGCCTGGCAGCAAGCTGGTGCGCACGTCACCGCCGACATCGCTGGCAGCCCGGCAGTAGTAGTGGATAACGTCCCCGGGGTAGAAGAAATGGCTGTCGGGCAGATCGAAGGCGAAGCGACCTGACGCCACCTCCGCCCCGAGAACGGGGTTGGGTGGAGTCTCGGTTCGATAAGGGTCGAAGAGCGGGTTCGCCCGGATCCGCCAGTGCAACTCGGGCGGGGTCGCCAGGACCGCCCCTTGCCGCAAGGCTGCCACGTTCAGCAGGATGGA
>JBDRBC010000530.1:0-2237 GCA_043823125.1 bacterium
TCATCTTCTCAAATCGTAGGGTGCATCGTTTGGAGATTCTCGAATCCGCCATCAGATTCACAAATGGATGAGTAAGCAGCTCGAGAAGTGGTTCATACCGGAACCCAGTGACTACGCAACGCAATAGGTGGTTCACCAGTAGACCGGCAGGCGATTCAGCAAGTGGCACGCCAGTGGTGTCATCAAAATCAAGACCGGCGTCATTGAGCTGTGCCGATATTCTGCGAGCCAAGGATTTATCGGCGGTGGCGATGGCGATACGTGGCAGATCTCCCGGTGCAGCGTCCCCGCTCCCGTCCGCCGTCGACAGTGTCGCCTGTTCCAGCTCGGCCACCACGATGGCCGTGATGGACCGGCTCTCACTTTCGGGATCACCGCAGGCGAGCAACTGCACATCGCCGGTCTCGGCCAGTCGCGGCAGCATCGGTTCCAGCTTCTCCAGACGATCACGATAACTGGTCGTGCTCACTGCCGACGGCGCCGCCTCAGGACGATCCGGACTATCGGGACGATCAGGACGATCAGGACGATCAGGACGATCGCACAGCCTGCTCACCGTCGCTCGCACCTGCTGCAACGGATGCAACGGTTCCTCGGGATCCGGGTACGTGGCGAGGAAGAGACCGGAGAGCGGATCCGCCACCGTCGAAACGAACAGAAAAGCCTCGGCAAACCGAGAGACCGACTGCAGGAGGTGGGTCGTGGCGGGATCGAGACGGGAGAAACCGGCGGCCACCACCAGGTCGTACGGCGGCCCCGGCCACTCCGCTGCACCGTCGAGACTGTTTACCACTTCGAGGAACCGGTCCGTGGTGTCGCGCGGAATCACCTGGCGATAATGAAGCCATGCCGCCGCGATGCGGGCCAGTTCCTGCGGTGGCACCCGGGCGGCAAACGGTCCGGAATCGGCACCGATCGATGGCTCCTCACCGTTCAACAGTTCGGGAATCTCATGGAGACGGACCTCGTCGAACAGGCGCACCAGTTCCTCGGCCAGGCCGGGCGCGCATTCCGGATGGTCGTGAATCCAGGCCAGCTCGGTGAGGTGGGGTGCCAGGAGCGTGGGCCGCAGCCGATCCGGCGGCAGCGCCCGGTCGAGCAGTCCCAGACGCGCCGCGACGGTCTCGGCCAGCTGAGGCGGCGTGCTGATATCCGGGAGCAGCAGAACATCACGGCCGCTCTCCTGGAGCAGGACCTGTCGCAGGCTCAGGCAGCTCCGCTTGGCGGGCAACAACACCAGGACGGAGGTCAAGTCACCCGCCGCACCCCTCGGCGCTTTCTGGAATAGCCAGCGGGCCAGCTCGGACAACAGCGGTTCATGGAGTTCCACGGAAACAGGATCGAATACCATAAACTTCGATTCGGTGGCGGTTCTGCTGGCGACTCCCGGCCGGGTCATTCGGAAACGAGTCATCCGGAAACAAATCATCCGGAAACGATTTCGGCAGGATATCACAGGCGGTCCGGGTGAATCACCTGCAACTTGGCGCGTTTCAAGGAGTGGTTCGTCCTGGCTGCAGCCTGGCCAACGCCAGCACCAGCAGCGAAACGACGAGTCCCGGAAAGATCGGTTCGATGCCGAACCACGCCTCGCCGTCACCGGCAACGATCCAGATCAACGACGTACCGCCTGCCAGTACCATGGAGAGCAACACCAGACGACCGGGCAGCCGCACCCGGGTGTGGCTCAAGACCAGCGGCAGCAACAGGACCGGCGTCCCCACACTGCCCAGATCATGCCAGATCCGCACCACCGATCCCGCCAGCAGGGCAAGGGTGATGGCGAACCCGGCGGTGGCCAGCAGCCCCCAGCGAATGCGCCGCAAGGAGACGTCATCCGCCTCGGCCGCGAATTCGTGCCCGGTGGCCAGTGGCGACCGCCAGCGCGAGACGATGTCCCGGCCAATGGTCACCCCGCTGATGAAGGCGTAACTGTCGATGGTGGACATGATGGTGGCCAGGAGCCCCACCACGAACAATCCCTGCCAGACCGGGGCAAGGGTCACCTGGGCCAGGGCGGGAAACGCCGCCACGGGATCCGCCAGATCCGGCAGCACCGCCCGCGCATACAGACCGGCGGTGGTGGTCAGGAAATCGAAGCCGATCCAGAACAGGATGGCGAGGCCGATGCCGGCCCGGGCGGTCCCTTCCGATCGTGCCGCGTAGCAACGCTGGTAGAAGGCCGGCTCCACCAGGGTGGCCAGGGCGATGAAGTACCAGACCGCCACGGCCTGAAA
>JBDRBC010000531.1:0-2754 GCA_043823125.1 bacterium
CACCGTGCCGTAGCCACGGGCATGGGCGTCAGCGGCGCAGGAAAGGATTTCCTCACTGGTCATCCGGTACCGCGTTAGTCGCCGCCTGGATGCGCGCAATCCGCAATATTGACACCGTTGCTGGCATTCGTTGCTGAACTCGATGAGGCCCCTCAGGTGAACCTCTTCACCCACAGTGGCGGCCCGCACGGCATCCGCGCGGGTCCAGAGTTCGGCGAGTTGCGCCTCGTCCTCCTCCTGCAACCAGTCGAGGATCTCCGCCCGACTCAGGCGCATAGATCGGCCTCCCGCAGGATGTCCAAGGCGGAAGGGAATGGCGTGAGGGCCCTGGCGAGGATGCCGTGGGCGTGGGCAATGGTCAGCCCGTAGTTCGTGATGGGCACACCGAATTTCCGGCACTGCAGCATCCGGGTGAGCACCTCTCGGCGGTTGAACATGCAAGCTCCGCAGTGAATGACCAGCTTGAAGGGTCCGACGTCCCCCGGGAAGTCGTGCCCCCGGACGTGTTCGCACACGAGATCGCCGCCCACATGTTCGTTCAGCCAGCACGGGATCTTCACCCGTCCGATGTCGTCCTCTATGGGATGGTGTGTGCAAGCCTCGGCAATCAGCACTCGATCTCCGGGTCGCAGTCGATCGATGGCCAGGGTGCCGCGCACGAACTCGGGCAGGTTTCCCTTCCAATTGGCGAAGAGGATTGAGAAGGAGGTCAGCTTCACCGAGGAAGGGGTTTCCCTGGCGACTTGACCGAAGACCTGAGAGTCAGTGATCACCAGATCAGGCAGCGTTTGCAGAGACGCTAGACAACTTCTCAGCTTGTTTTCCTTGACCACGATACACTGGGCCTCGTGGTCCAGGATATCGCGGATGGTCTGGTTCTGAGGGAGAATCAAACGCCCCTTGGGGGCTTCCTTGTCGATGGGCACCACCAGCACGACCCAGTCGCCCGCGGTAACAACCTCGCCCAGGATGCCGGGTCGGTTCACCAGCTCATCCGGCGTTGCCTCCAGGAGCGCCTGTCGAAGTTCGAGAGTGCCGAAGCCAGTGATGGCTGCCGTGCTGACCGTGGGGATTTCCTCATCGGTAAGGCGGGCCACCAGTTCGCGGGGAGGTTGGGACCGGTCGATCTTGTTGAAAACAACAACGATTGGGATCTCCCTGCTCTGGAACTCGTGGAGGAGTCGTTCCTCGAATCGGCCCCAGCAGCTTCCTTCGGTGACGATGACGCCGAGATCGGTGCGGTTCATCGCTCGCCGCGTTTTCTCGATGCGGAGGCTTCCCAGATCACTGTCGTCATCGATCCCCGCCGTATCGATGAATAGTACAGGCCCCAGTGGCAACAGCTCCATGGGCTTTTCCACGGGGTCGGTGGTGGTGCCGGCCATCCTGGAAACGATGGAGACCTGCTGCTGAGTAATAATGTTCAGCAGGCTCGACTTGCCCACGTTGCGTCGCCCGAACAAGCCAATGTGGAGCCTCATGCCGCGAGGCGCACCGCGCTTCATTTCGGACCCTCCTTCGCCAATCCCACGGGGAGCAGCCGACACGAGAAATCCACCAGCCGCAATTGGGCCCAGGCAGGGAGTTTGGCCCAACCTATGGCGACCAGACCCCAGCCGGCGTGCAGATGGATGAGGACTGCACCGGTCCCCACGGTTTCCTCGCGATCTCCCGCCCAGTAGGCCCAACGCCGGCCGAATACTTGCACGAACCGCATTCCAACACCGAATTCATCTCGGACCGACCGAACGATCTCCTCGATGGTCTGGTCGAGTGCCAGGTCTGCTGTACGTTTGTCCAGAAGCCCCAGCCACTCTTCAAAATCTGATATCTCGCATTCCATTCTCGATCCTCTTGAGGTCTCCCCTCACCCGGGTTCGCAGCGTTCGGGGCAGACGGCGCAGTTGCCGAGAGATCAACCGATCACCAACAGCGATGGTGCCGGGGGTAGCATGGTCCAGGAGGTATTCCTTGAACGTCAGGATCGCGTTGGGGATGCAGAACTCCTTGACTTTCCCTGTCTTGGCGAGGTTCATGAAACACTGGCCGGTTCGCCCGCAACGGTAACCAGCCGTGCAGAATGAAGTCAGGTATCCCATTTCGGCCAGCTCGCAGATCACCTCGTCGAGGCTGCGAGTGTCTCCCAGCATAAACTGCTGGCGGTCAGCTTCCTGCTCGCAGTAACGGTCGCTGTAAGCCCCGATGCCGATCCGCGTGGAAGCGTCGGTCTGTGTACAGCCCACGTTGATCGCCTCTCTCCTGATCCCGGCGGGCTCTCGTGCCGTGATGATCATTCCGGTGTAGGGAACGGAAAGGCGTAGGACAGCCACCAGCCGCTTGAAGTCCCGGTCGCGGCAGCGGTAGGGATTGTCCCTGGTGGAAAAGGAGGTGCCAGCCGCTGGTTCGAGTCGGGGAAACGAGATGGTGTGGGGACCGACACCGCCGAAATTCCTCTCCAGATCGATGGTGTGGTACAGCAGTCCCATGACCTCGAACTTCCAGTCATAGAGACCGAAGAGAGCCCCGATAGCCACATCGTCCACGCCGGCCTCCTGGGCCCGGTGAAGCGCGTAGAGACGCCAGCGGTAGTTGGCCTTGTGCCCGCGGGGATGTACCTGTTGGTAGGTAGCGTGGTGGTACGTCTCCTGAAACACCTGATAGGTGCCGATTCCGACATCCCGCAGGATCCCGTACTGGGCAAGGGAAAGGGGCGCCGCATTGACGTTTACCCTACGGATCTCACCGTTGCCGACA
>JBDRBC010000532.1:0-3387 GCA_043823125.1 bacterium
CCCCGTTTCGCCTGCCTCGCCGCGGCCATGCAGAGCGTGGTGGACGAGGACCATCAGGATCGCTACCAGACCCGTCCCTTCCTGCGGGATCAGTACGGCGATATGGTCCCTGGTCTGGAGGGATTACTGCCCTGGGAAGGCTATCCCACGGTGCTGGACACCTTTTTCATGGCCACCAGCCGGGAGGCGGATCCGGAACTGGACATCCTGCCGAAACGGAGCCGGGGATTCTACGAGTTCGTCGATAACCACGTGCACAACGGATTCCAGTACTTCTACTCGGTGACCACCACCGACCACAGCCTCGATTTTTCGGGCGACGAACCGATGGTCTCCGGGGAGGGACTGGCCGGTATGCCCGGCACCACGTTCGAATACGTTTCCCCGAGTTTCCCCGCCCAGACCGGCGCCGAACGCGAGCGATACGGCAACGACATCTTCGTCTTCCCCAATCCAGCCACCCGGCAGGCACTGGCCGAGTTCCAGCAGTACCACCCCAACGAGGACGATCCCACCGGGTTACGCATCATGTTTGCGAACCTGCCCCTCGCCCGGAACACCATCCGGATCTTCACCCTCGATGGCGACCTCGTGGCCGAGATCATCCACGACGGCACGGGCGGCGTCGGGCAGGCGAGCTGGAATCTGGTCACCCGCCAGGGACAACAGATCGTCAGCGGCTTGTACCTGTTCGTGGTCCAGTCCGACGACGACCAGTTCGAGGACTTCACCGGGAAGTTCGTGGTCATACGTTGAGGAATGGCGTGCCGTGGTTCCGGGCATGACCCCGGACAGGTCGGCTTCCGGTTCAGCCGTAAGTACGGGGAGTTCGGCCGGCCGATCGGCTGCGATCTCGAGCGGAATCAGTCGGCTGGCGCGCTCTGCCTCCTCGAGCAGCGTCTCGGCCCGCGCCCGCTCCAGGTCGCCGAGATGTTCCAGGGCGTACATCGACTCGGGTATCGTCCCCGTGAAGCAGGCCGGGTTCATGGGCGAGACTCGCGGATTGAACAGGACCGAGTACAGGTGCCACACTCCGATGGCCAGAGCAGCCAGCCACGCCTCACGAAAATGGACCACCAGCGCCACATCAAGCACGGATCTCGGCAGTGAGTGAATCAGAATGTTGTCGAACCAGAGCAGGAGTCCGGTCAGGTTCATACAAGTCGAGCCGACCGCGACTCCCCAGTACTCCACCTTCTCGACATAGCTGAAGCGCCCCTGAAACACCGGTTTTTTACGCCGGCCAAGATTCGCCAGAAACCGCTGCCAGCAGTAGATAAAATCGTCCCGGCGCGGCCGCACCTCGGCGAAGAACCGGCGCCCCTGGGCGGTAAACAGGAAGACCAGGTGCCACAGGAGGGTGCTGATCATGACCACGGCTGCGATCCGGTGCAGCAGTCGCCGCAGTTCGAAACCCCCGTCCCAACCGAAGAGGATCCGCGTCAGGATGCCCTCCTCATAACGCATCGCGAAGCCGGTGATGACCAGCACGATGAAGCTGCTGGCCAGGGCAGCGTGTTGCGCGATCTCGACGGGACGCAACCGGCGAACCCGTGGTCCCTTGGTCATCGCGTCCCGAAGCTGCCGGCCCAGATCGATCAGCCCGTGACTCGCCATCAACCCGATGAGCACGAAGAGGATGGCGAGATGGACATTGTCCACCACCTTGGCGGTCTGCGTCGGGATGTAGGAATCACCCACGCCGTGGATGGCCGTCATGGCCATATCGATGGAGATGCCGATATGGCACTTGCCGCAGGTATTGTGTCGTCGCGACCAGAAGAGATTCGAAGCCCGGTCAGCACTCGGCAGGATTCGGTGTGGGCCGTGGCATGACTCGCAGTTGGCCACCCTCGCATCACCCGTTTTGGTCTTCAGACCGTGATAGCGATCAATAAAGGTCAGCTGTTGATCCGTCAAGAGGCCGTACTTCTCCTGCAAAAGCGCCGATTCGTGACACCGCGAGCAGGTCAGCACAGCGAGGCCGGCACGCGAAACCGTCGCAGCCGGATTGTCTGTGGCCATGATTCCGTGCACGCCGTGACAATCGGTACAGATCGGCGGCTCGGTCTCGCCGCGTGCGACGAGCAGACCGTGAATCCCCTCCTGGAAATCGTGGGCGGCCTCCGAGTGACATTTGCCGCAATTATCCGCGATACGGAAGAAATTCACACTCGAACGCGACATACCGGAAGCAAGCAGGCAATGGGAGGTGCCGTCGCTGGCGTGACAGTCGATACAAGAAGCTATGGGCACCCCATCGGCACCCGCCTGTCCATGGATACTGGCCTGGTAAACCGCAGCAGGGAATATATCCAGGGTACGGTGCTGGCCGGTCAGTTCCGGGTCCCGATGGCATTCTCCACAGGTACCGACCAGGTTGGCAACATGGGTCCGAGAGCTTCGATTCGAGGCCGCGAGAATGGAGTGTGTGCCGTGACAGTCGCTGCAGACCGGGGTACCGATATCGACGGCATCGTCACTGGCCACCAGCACCCGGCCGTGAAACTCGAACTGGTCCGATTCAGCGGAGTGGCAGCTACGGCAGCCGGCGTCGCTGGCCGTTATGACCGTCGGCTCGTGTGGCAGTTCGGTAATGCCGAGGTGACAGTCGGCGCAGTTGACGTCAGCGTGGATCGAGCGCGAAATTTCGAAGTCGAGGGCGTGACCACCAGCGCCGGTCTCGTGGCATTTCAGGCAGTCATTGTCGGCCATGATGTTGCTCGGATCAAGCGCCATGGGCGCAGAAAAAGCGCCCCCGGTCAAACAAGGCAACAACAGCACAACTCCGATAAACAGATGCATGGACGATCTCCAGATCCGGATAGTTCCTGAATAGTACATGTAGGGCCGACGCCCCCTACTGCAGAACCGGCCGCATGTTTCTGGAGATTCGTCCACTATAGACAGTAATTGAGTTAAATCCCGGTTCCCCTGCGGGTATTAGGAAATCAATTCAGCTCCTTCAGCTCACCCCAGCTCATTTCCGAGTCGGAAACCGGTGCGATGGTGGGATACTGCCGAACCGTGAACTCGGTGATACCGTTCGGGACGTAGATGGGAAAACGAAGGTGTAGAAACCACCCGGAGCGACGATGCCGTCCACGGCGTCAATGGTATCTTCATTAATCGTCACGGTGGTGAACGGTGCAAAGACGTAGGGCGAGTTCTGGTCAGGGGCATCGAAATCGAGCCCGTCGCCCGTGGTGGAAGCAACAAAAGCGCCGCCGGTGCCGAATCCGAGCTCCACGTGATAGTCGGTCCAGCCTACCCCGGTGCCGTTGTTGAACCCTTCGGACAGGATGTATTCGGTGGTCGGGATCCCGAGGTCCTCGACGAAAAAGACCATATCGATGTAATCGACATTGTCGTAAGCCTTCTGGTTGA
>JBDRBC010000533.1:0-6075 GCA_043823125.1 bacterium
TCGTTGAACAGTTTCGGCAACCACCCCTTGATGGTTTCACCCGGCGGCAACCGGACGGCGCGACAGTCGTCGCGTCGAAAGATCCTGCGAATTCGAAACACCTCGTACTGGGTGATCGAGTTGAAATCGCCGCCGATCACCGGCGGCCCCACCCACGAAGCGAGATGGTCCGCCACCGCCTGGACCTGGGCCAGGCGGCGCTCCAGCGGCATGATGATGGTGGCCGTGTGCACGCTGACGGCGCGCACGACCACGTCGCCGAGGTCGATGTCGGCCACACTGGCCACGCGCCGGTGTCCCGTGACCAGCATGCCATGGGGCAGCACCACGAGCTGGCTGGCGACGATGGGCCAGGAAGTGAGCACCGCGTTGCCGAACTGCCGGCCGTGATGCGGGCTGATGGAGGCCGGATAGTAGACGTAGTTGCAGTGCAGCGCTTCAGCCAGCGCCATCACCCCTGCGGGATCCAGTTCCTGAAGCAGCAGGATATCCGCATCCCGGAGCTGGGGATCGGTTTGTAGCTCAGCGACGGCCTGTTCTATCTTTTCGCCGTACTCGATGTTGTACGAGACTACCTTGAGGCTATCCGGCCGGGCTCGGGTGTGATGGGACACCGAGTGGAAAAGACGGCGGGATTCGGACGGGAAGAACTCTGCCGGATCTGCGTATCCGGTCAGGAAAATCAGACAGAGTAAAGAGATCGACAGTGACATATCCAGACACGCGGTATGGCGGCGTGCGCGCGGTGGCATCGATGGATTTCTTCCCGGGTGTGGCACAGGTCAGAAGGTTCGGTCAATGCAGAACCGGATCAATCCACACCGCCCCGCACAACAGTGACGGGGCGGTGCTGGTTCCGGATGGATGGTTACTTGAGCAGTGCCTTGTACAGCAGTGAAGGCTGGATCGGACCGCAGCGTCTCGAGATCCTCCGGCGACATGCCGCTCCCCATGAGCAACTTGCCGTTGAAATCGATGCAGTAATCGTAGCTGTTGGCGGAGGCCATATGGACTCCTCCTTCGGGTGTTGTTCTGGTTTCGTGAAATTTCGAAACATCTCGAAACATTCAAACAAAATAGACCGGTCTATTACTATCGGGGCACAAATAAACCCGCGGATGTCGGCTCCGTGGGCACTCAGTACAAGATCTGTTCGAATACGAACTCCTGGAAGCGCTGCATTGGTTCGGGGCCCTTAGCCACCTTCATCTGCAAGAGCGCGCCGTGCCAGGTGGCGATGAGGAACAGGGCCGTGTCGCGCGGATCGAGCCGACTCGGCGCCTCGTTGCGTTCCTGGGCCTGGGTAATCATCTCGGCCAGCGGCGTTGCCATGGCCTCGATACTCTCTTGCAGCTTGCTCTGGAACGCCGGACTCAGATCGGCCATTTCCTGGGACAGATTGCCTACCGGACAGCCGCGCGTATAGCCCTGGCGGGCGAAATAGTCGTCGAAGGTAGAGAAAAAGTCCCGCAGTCGCGTTAATGGTGCCATCTGGAGGCCGGCATCGCAAATCTCACCGGGAGCAGTTATACTCCCTAGTCGTGACATGTGCTCTTACTCCCGGGGTACCGCCATGCCAGCCCGCCGCGAAATGGAACTGTTCTTCTGCGCCGACACACATCTCGGTTTCGACCAGCCGGTGCGGCCGCGGATCTTGCGCCGACGCCGCGGCCCGGACTTCTTCGCCAACTTCCGCCGCTTCCTGGCCGACGCAGTAGCCGCCCAGGCGGACCTGGTTGTACACGGCGGCGACTTCTTCTTCCGCAGCCGTGTACCGAAGGCCATCGTGGACACAGCCTATGAGATACTGCTCGAGTTCGCCGGCCACGGCATTCCCATTTACATCGTGCCGGGTAATCACGAGTGCTCTGTCTTGCCGACCTCACTCTTCGTCTCCCATCCGAATATCCGCATCTTCGCCGAGCCGACCACCTTCGTGCAGCAAGTGGACGGCGCCACGGTGTTGCTGGCCGGTTTCCCGTTCCATCGCCGGACCATCCGGTGCGACTTCACCCGGGTCCTGGCCCGCACCGGCTGGCAAGCTCACGACGCCGACGTGCGGCTGCTCTGCTGCCACCAGACGGTGGCCGGCGCCACCGTGGGCCCGAGCGACTACACCTTCCGTCGTGGTGACGATGTGGTCCGTATCGAGGAGTTGCCGGCCGACTTCGATGCGATATTGGCGGGACACATTCATCGGCGGCAAATATTGCGGCGGTCGTCGATGAAGACACCTGGTGCGACGCCAGCGACCACCGGCCCACCCGTGCTGTATCCAGGCTCCATCGAACGGACCAGCTTCGCGGAAAAGGATGAGGACAAGGGATACTTCCGGTTGCGCTGGCGGCGGACCGCTGCTGGCCGCTGGCAGATGCAGGCCCCACGGTTCGTGTCGTTGCCCGCCCGTCCCATGGTGGATCTCGTGCTCGAGGCGCGGTTGACCACGGCCAATCTGGCACGGTACATCCGATCCCGCATCGACCAGATCGACCAGGGCGCCATCGTGCGCTTCCGCTGTGCCGACGGCTTGCCGCCACCGGTACGTGGCCGCCTGACCGGCGAATTCCTGCGCGAGCTGTTGCCCGACACCATGAACTACCAGTTCGATTCACGGTTCTTCCGCGACCGGAAAGGCGATTCGTGATGACCGCCCGGCCGGAACACGTCCCTCTGACCGATGCCATCCGCCGGCAAGTGCCCACCGAGCCGGGCGTGTACCTGTTCTACGGCGGGCGCGGTGAGTTGCTGTACGTGGGCAAGTCCATCAACCTGCGTCAGCGTATGCTGAGCTACTTCCGGCTCGATCTGTCCACCGCCGAACCGCGAGTGGCCCAGACGGCTCTCGGCATCGCCCGTTTTTCATTCCGCACCACCCGCACCGAACTGGATGCGCTGCTGCTGGAAGATGAACTCATCAAAACCCTGCAGCCCACGTTCAATGTGCGACAGAAGGAATACACCGAGTACCAGTACCTGGTCCTGTCCACGGATCGGTATCCCACCTGCCGGCCGGTCGATGCGAAGGCGCCGCCGGAGTCTGGTGCTCTTTTCGGGCCGTTCAAGGATCGGTATGTGGTCGCCGATATTCTCGATCTGATCGGTCGGTATCTGCAGTTGCGCACGTGTGGTGAGGCGGAGCCGAACCGCCGCTGCCTCAACCACGAGTTGCAGCGTTGTGCCGGACCGTGTCGGGGCGAGGTCTCACGCCGGAAGTATGCGACCATCGTCCAGCGGACCCGGGCCTTTCTGGAGGGCGATGATTCGGTGATTGCCGAGCGGGTCGCCGCCGCCATGCAGGAAACCTCCGCCCGCCACGATTTCGAGCAGGCGGCCGTTTTGCGTGACACCGCCCGGTTTGTGCAACGGTTCTGCTCGCGCCAGAGTTTCTGGCGGTATTTCCTGGCCAAGGATCTCGTGCTGGCGGAAGCGGGACCGCCAGCCGTGTCGTATGTGTTCCGGCAAGGTATTCTCACCTGGCGGGGTGAGCCGCCTGATGATTCGGATCCTGTGGACCTGGCGCCGGCCCGGCCTGGTGCGACGGCTTCCGCTGACCGGCGGTTCCTGCTCGATCGCGCGAACATCGTCCACGGCTGGATCCGGCGTCACTCGGAGACTTGCGAATACCGATTTGTTTGAGGTGTCGGTTTGTGCACTCGGATACACTACACGCCCAACCGCCGCTGAAGCGGCCATTCACAGATGTGGTGAAAAGGCACAACAGTCGTGGTGACGCGACACGCCGGGTCCACGGGGTAGCGACTGGTAAGTTAAACAATAATTGCACTTACGAAATCACGTAAACCAATTCCTCCGATCCACTCCAAGGCACAGGGATTGCAACCACCGGGGCAACGACTTGACCCAAGGAGGAAAATCATGAGATCCGCGACAAGAAAACACATCACAACGTTACTGACACCCCTCGCCATGCTGGCTGCTTTGCTGGTGGTCGGCGGCTGTGAAACCGACGATCCCACCGGCGTCACCGACGGCGCGCCGGATTCCAAGGTGGCCGCGTCCCTGTCCGCCTCGTCGCAGACCGGTGCGGTGGTGGAGCAGAACCTGACCCTCGTGGACCAGTTTCAGGAGCCTCTGGGCGGGCTGGCCGCGGATGCCGGCCTGTACCAGGACCTGGAGTTCGACGGCTGGACCGGCGGCGGTGTGAGTTATCCGCAGCAGGCGGCTCAGACCGCGGAGAACTTCCGGGCCGTGCAGACGCTGAGCAGCAACAGCGCCGAGTTGACCCGGGTCAAGTCCCGCGCCCTGCCGCGGATGAAGATCTCGCCGGCAAAGAGCAGCTTTGATTACGAGCCGGGCGACACCATCGGTGTGGAGTACTTCGACTCGCCGGACAGCGCCGGCGTCAACGCGCTCATCATGGTGACCCCGCCGGATATCGTGCGGTTCGTTTCCCAGCGAACATACCCTGCGCAGATCGGGCAGGTCGTCCGCCGCGATCAGGAAATCGTGCTCGATACGGGCGGCACCCTGGAAGACGGCGACGACGACGTTTATCACAGCGTTTTCCACGAGGAAGAGCACTTCAGCGGCGAGGTGGCCACCGGGACCATCGCTCCCGAGTCGGGCAGCGGCCCCATGCTGCCGGGCGTCCGGGTGCAGGCCGTGCATCATGTCGAGCATCCGCGCTTCCATCCGCTGCAGGCCTGGACCGAGGTGGTCTTCTCCCTCGATCTCGGCGGGTTCGACAGTGACGGCGACGAGATCTTCTACTCCATGGAAGCCACGGTGCACTGGTTCAACGACGCCGAGCACTACGCCATCATGGAGGGGCTCACCGGCGGACCCATCGAGGCCGACGGCACGGTGCGGGCGCGTGGAACCTTCACCGCCGCGCCGGTCAACGCCTGGCTCGAGGCCATCAACGATTCGCTGACGGTGCAGATCGGTGATCTCGACAACGACAACGACGATCTGCTGGTGGAAGTGAGCCGCCTGTCCACCTTCGACGGTGTGGCCAGCGATGGCGGCAACCCGCGCGATTACGTGCACTTCGTGCCGAGCGAGCCGGTGGCCCCCAACGAGGAGCCGTGCGGCGGGGTGGCCGAGCAGGACATCTACTATCCCGCCACCTGGTGGGTGGTGCACATCGTGCGCCAGGTGGACGTGGAGTGCGACGGCAGCGGCAGCATGTACCTGCTGATGGAACTGCAGGACGGCTCCAGCTACGAGCGCACCATCACCTGGAACGGTGACGGCACGGCCACCATCAGCGAGCAGCGGCTAGACGGAACGGTGGTGGCGGGCAGCTTCGACGAGAACACGGGCGCGTACGACATCACCACGACGTATCCCGACGGCCACGATCCCGTCTCGCGCCATCAGCACGGGACGGCCCAGGAAGGCTACGTCGAGGCGTATGATATCTTCGCGTGGCAGGACGCCCACGCCGACACCACGTACTTCACCAGCACGGGCGACGAGGAAACATTCAGCGCCGCCGGGTACCGGGTGAACGGCAGCCTGCGCGAGGATTTCACCCTGGAGCGAAACGAGGCCGGCCTCCTGATCGGCACCGGGTCCCGTAACGACGGAGCCAACGGCGACTTCACCCTGGAAGAGCTGGACGGCGGCGGCCAGCACCTGACCTTCGCCGCCGAGGAGCCCAACGAGCCCGGCAACCCGAGCTTGGAGGGCGAGATCTGGTTCGCGCCCGACGGGAGCGGCACCGGCACCATCACCTACACGCAGTACGGGATCTCCGTCACCTACGACATCACCTTCGGCCCGGACGGAACTGGCTACCTGACGGACAGCAACGGGAACATCGAACCGATCGGTTGATTCAAGGTGACTCCACGCCGCGCCGGGTAAGTTCACCAGCGCCCGGCGCGGGCGGGATAGAAAAGCGGGCGGCCCCGAGGAGGTCGCCCGTTTTAATGTTCCAGGGTGTGTGGTCAAGCCAGGTCAAAGATACCTCAAAGCCTCCTCCGCCTCCTTGCGCACCACATACGCCCGATCCCAGTTGTACACCTCGTCCGTACCGATGATGCGGTTCAGGGCCGTCTGAAGCTGTTTCTTCTCGTCCGCTTCGAGGTGCCCGTGCCGGGCCAGCTT
>JBDRBC010000534.1:0-2289 GCA_043823125.1 bacterium
CGCTCACCTGCCAGTGAGGGCGAAACTCGTATCCAGCTCCGACCATCCACGCCCATCCGATGTCATTGGCAGAGGGCTTGGCCGGTGGACCGTCGTCGCTCCACATATCCGGGGAGTGGAAGATGTCGGCACCGATACCCCACATGAGAACAGGTGATTTGCCCGAGGGACCAATGTACTGGTACCAGACAGGCCCCAGGAATACCTCATGCAGACCGGCGTCAACTAAGTCGGAATGACTGTACGAGGTCTGGGCTTCGAGACCGAAGATGGTGCGACCCCGGCCGGCCCCGAGGAACATCTGCCACGCCCACCCATAGTGGTCTTCGCTCCAGGATATCTGCGATGTCCGTCTGGTGTCGGCGGTCCAGTTGGACATGGGGCCGAAGCCAACGCCCGCGCCGAACACGAATCCGTCGCGCAGATCGTCAAAGGGGCGCGCAGCGTATGAATGACAGGGCGCGAGACTGCTCAAGAGTACAGCGGCAAAAACGACCTTCTTCGACAATTGGGTAAGCATTTGGTCACTCCCGATCGCTTCAGTTATTTCTCTTCCCAGCCATCCAAATCGAATTCCATGGGTTTCATCATCGCGGCGCCTAGCAGCATGATCCCAACACCAATTCCCAGCACGATGAGCACCGTTTCAGCGTTGTCGCGTCTTTGGACACTAAAGGCGGAGATCTCATCGTACTTGAGTTCCACGGGAACATCCCAACGGGACCGGCCGGTCACGGTCCTCGCGGTCGAGTCGAGTCTGACGGTTGAACGATTGAATGACACAATGCTGTCGGAGAACAGGCGGGCGTCGAGGATCATATCGTGGTCGCCCCGTGATTGCAGCAGTTCATCCCTGGGCATCAGGGTTGGGGATGTGCAACCGATGAGACAGTTCACGAACGCTCCGAGCGTGATCAGAATGGCAATTGTGCGTTTCACTTCGGGCTCCTCTCTGACGGGCATGCGGGGGATGGCGCTGACCGTCCCCAGCCGTTCACGTGTCAGACTATCGCATAGCAAATTGCGTACCGAAGTGCAATGAGCAGGGATCAAGCTGTGCTACAGCATGTTAGAAGTCGTCCTTCCACGGGTGGTTTGGAAAAGCGGGGTGCCCCTAGCCAGCCAGTGGGTACTGGGTAACCACCTGCGATCAAATCTGGGGCCGGACCAGATCGGTTTGTAATAATGGAATTCGGCGATAGGGCGCGTGCGAAAGCTGGAGGTCTATGGAGGGATCAGGAGCTACCCCAAAAACGGCAGTCCGGCCGCGCGGCAGGCTCCGCGACGGTAGCCATCGGGAAATAGCGCGCCGAATTCCTCGAGGCCGAGGTCATTGGAATGGACAACGGGCACAAGGCCCTAGGCTACGAAAGACCGTGATGATCCATCAGGATATTTGATCGTTGCCCGTGCCGTCACGCGCCCTCGCGTGACGGCTTCTTTGTTTGCGAGGAGGCGTCACCCAAGCGGGTGAGGCCACATGCGAAGGCCCCATGCTACGAAAGTTGTGGGTCAGGAGCACGTCGCGCCGAGGGATTTGCTCTTAGCCGGCAGCTAACCGCGACGGGCTCCTGACGCTTTGCGAGAAAGAGTCTTGTGCGTTTTTGTGTTTACCGTGCGAAAGTCAGGAGCCCCACGCGATGAGGCTCTCTGTGCATTCATACCTCGGTCGCGCGCGGTGCTCCTGACCTACGAATTCGAATTCGAGTTCTGAGCAGCGACTGCCAACCAAGGGTCTAAGACGCTGGATTTCCGCCTGCGCATCTCGACAGGCTCGATACAAGCGGAAATGACAGTGGTGGGTGCTCGACAGTGGTTGTTGTGGACTATAGAACGCCCGCGAGGCGTGTAACCTCGCGGGCTGTCTTGTGCATGTCCCTCGCCTATCTGCTCTGCTACTTGCTGGCCAGGAGCTGCTCGATCATCGTGCGCAATTCATCAATTTCTTTCTGCTGTTCTTTAAGAGCTTCGACCAATAGCGGGGTCACCCGGCTGTAATCTACCGACAGGTATCCCTGACTGTCTTCGTGGATGGCATCGGGCAACACCTGCTGGAGTTCCTGGGCGATGAATCCGTGATGGACATTGCCGTCGAAGTTCTTTTTCGGGAATTCGTCCTGCCGCCAGCGATAGGTCACACCGCGGAGGGCGGAGACTTTGCTCAATGCGCACTCAAGGTCTTCAACGTCCTTCTTGTAGCGGGCGTCGGAACAGACGCCAATTGTGCCCGTGGCGCACAAGTCGCCGGCAACATCGACATTACCATCAAAGAAGGCGCACGTCGGTGCA
>JBDRBC010000535.1:0-5485 GCA_043823125.1 bacterium
CGCTGAAGCGAAAACAGATTCTCGATGCGGCAGTGATCGAAATCGCTCAGCACGGCTACTATCAGACCACCGTTTCCATGATCGCTCGCCGCGCCGGCGTGGCCGACGGCACCATCTATCTCTACTATCAGAGCAAGAAAGACATCCTGGTATCTATCTTCGACCAGGCGGTGGGTCGCTTTATCGATGAAGGGCGTCGCCAGGTGCAAATCGAGGCCAGCGCCGAGGCGAAGCTGGAACGGATCATCGAACTCCATCTCGATCTGGTGGGGCAGGATCGCGATCTCGCCGTCATCTTCCAGGTGGAGTTACGTCACAGCCTGCACTTCCTGAACCTCTTCTCCCGCCGCCGGATAAGGGATTATCTGGAGATCATCGCCGAGGTGATTCTCGAGGGCCAGACCAGCGGTGCATTTCGATCCGAGCTGGACCCCCTGCTCACGGCGAAAGTGGTGTTCGGCACCCTCGACGGGCTGGCCACCGACTGGATCCTCTCCCGCCACAACACCCGGCTGGGTGGGCGGGCCGAGGCGGTGAGCGGATTATTGCTCAGGGGACTCCGGGCGAGTGACGGTTCCTGAGTCCCGCGTCCCATCCAGATCCGAATCCAGGTCGGAAAGAGCTGCGAGGTTGAACTCCCCAGCCACAAGCGTGATAGTATGACTGGACCGTGTTCTGTTCGGAGCAGGGGGTAGGCACTCGTGTTTGTGGACAGTGGCATGTCACGTGAGCATCAACCAGCGAGGCAGAGAGCAGCCGATCCGCCAGGGCGGATGGACGGAGTGGACGATGAAGGGACAGAACCGCGATCACGGCGGCGAGAAGCCGCACCATCCGCAGGACAACCAGCCGCCAGCGGCCGGAGACGACCATGGCCAATCCAGCCGGTGGGCCGCGGCTGAATGCCTGCTCACCGAATTCACTCCGCCCGATCTGGACCAGTGGCGAGCCGAAGTGGACCGGTTGCTCCGTGGCGCGGACTTCGACCGGAAACTCCTGACGCCGACCTACGAGGAAATCACCCTGCGGCCAATGTACAGTACCGCCGATTCGGTGCGGTCGGCATGGGCTGATACCGATCCCGGCGATCCGCCCTATATCCGTGGGACACGTCCGCTGCAGGAGCATCCGGCCGCCTGGGAGGTGGCCCAGGAACTGCCCTTGCCCACCTGCGAGGTCTTCAACGCCGCGCTGGTGGACAGTCTCGCGCGCGGACAAACCGTGGTGAATCTGAAACTCGACGTGGCATCTCGTTGCGGCCTGGATCCACGGCAAGCCGCAGCGGACCATGTGGGACGCGACGGGACCAATCTCGCCTCCCTGGCCGATCTGACCGCAGCCCTGGCCGACATCGACCCGACGGCATATCCGCTGATTTTCCAGGCCGGCGCCGCCTCCTTGCCGCTGGCCGCCATGCTGGTGGCGCTGGTCCGGGAACAGGGGGGCGATCCGGCGTTGCTGCACGGGGTGTTGGGCGACGATCCGCTCCGTGATCAGCTAAACGGGGACGATGCGCCATTGAGCGTAGAGCGTGGTTACGACAGCGTGGCGGAGCTGACGCGCTGGTCTGCCGACCGGGCGCCACGGCTGCGGACCGTCACCGCCGACGGGTCCGTGTATCACGAGGCCGGCGCCAGCGTGGTACAGGAGCTGGCCTATACCCTGGCCGCGGCCGTGACCCACCTGCGGGAGCTGGAAGCGCGCGATCTGGATCTCGAGACCGTGGCGTCGCATCTGCAGTTCACCTTCGGCGTCGGCAATCACTTCTTCATGGAGATCGCCAAGTTACGGGCCGCCCGGCTGCTCTGGTCGCACTGCATCGCCGCTTGCGGCGGATCGGCAGCAGCGCAACGGATGAACCAACACGTCAAGACCTCGAGCTGGTCACGGACTGTATATGCACCGCACAACAACATCCTGCGCGGCACCACCGAGGCGCTGGCCGCCGTGGTGGGTGGGTGTGACAGCCTGCACATCGCCCCGTTCACGCAGCGCTTCGGTCCGCCGGATCGGCTAGCCCTCCGGCTGGCGCGCAACTGTCAGATCATCCTGCGCGAGGAGGCGCATCTGGACCGTGTAGTCGATCCGGCCGGCGGCTCCTGGTTCGTGGAGACCTTGACCGATCAAGTGGCCCGCCAGGCATGGGTGCTGTTCCAGGAGATCGAAGCCGCCGGTGGTCTGCTGGCCGCTCTGGGGAAAAACAGTCCGCAGAAGGCCATCGCGCTGGTGGTCGCCAAACGGCGTGAGAACTTCCACTGCCGCCGCGAGGTGCTGGTGGGAACCAATCGGTATCCCGATCCGGATGAAGTCCCCGCCGCGGGGGAGGATCTCGATCACGACAATATCAAGGCGGCCCGGATCAGGCAGCACGAGGAACGGCCCATCAGTGCGGAGCTGTCGGCCAGCCGCCAGCATTTCGAATCCAGCCTCGCCCAGTTCGAGACGTCCACCGGCGAGATCTTCGAGGCCGCCGTGAAGGCCGTGGCCGCCGGCGCCAGTAGCGGCGAACTGCTGTCGGCGCTGGCCGCAGATGGTGCCGAGTCGCCCTCGCTGGAACCGCTCCCGACGGGCCACCTCGATGACCTGCTGGTCCGGCAACGCCGTTTGGTGGAGGCGGGCCATTCTACTCGAGACGGCGCCCCCGATGTGTTCCTGGCCAACGTCGGGCCGGTGGCGGAGTATATGGCGCGTCTCGACTTCGCGCGCACCTTCTTCCAGGTGGGCGGTTTCCAGGTAGCGGGAGAGGATTGGTTCGACGATCCGGACAGTGCCGCCGCGGCAGCCATCGCCTCGGGCGCGCCCATCGTCTGTATCGTCGCCACCGATGCGCGCTATCCGGACCTGGTGCCGGAGCTGACCGGTCGCCTCAAGGCCGCCGCCCGACCACCCACCGTGGTGGTGGCGGGACGACCACCAAGCCTGGTGGAAGTCTTCGAACAAATCGGCGTCGACCACTGCCTGCAGTTTACCAGCGACGTCCACGAGCTGCTCGGCCAGTTCGCCAAGGAACTGGGGGTGGCGGAATGAGCCGGATACCTGACTTCACCCAGATTCCGCTATCCAACATCAGGCCCGCCGCTGCTGGTGATGGTGATCAGTCGCGCCAGCAACTCAAGACAGACCAGTCGCCGCCGCCACCCTGGCTCACCCACGAACAGATCGCCGTGCCGCCGCTCTACACGAGCGACGACCTGGCCGGGCTGGAACATCTCGATTTCGTGGCCGGCTTGCCGCCCTATCTCCGTGGTCCCTACGCCACCATGTATGCCATCCGACCCTGGACCGTGCGCCAGTACGCCGGCTTCTCCACGGCCGAGGAGTCCAACGCCTTCTACCGGCGCAATCTCGCCGCGGGACAGAAGGGCTTGTCGGTGGCCTTCGATCTGGCCACTCATCGAGGGTATGATTCGGACCATCCACGAGTGGTGGGCGACGTGGGCAAAGCCGGCGTGGCCATCGACTCCATCCTGGACATGCAGATCCTGTTCGACCGCATTCCGTTAGATCGAATGTCGGTCTCCATGACCATGAACGGGGCGGTACTCCCCATACTCGCCTTCTACATCGTGGCCGCCCTGGAGCAGGGGGTGCCGCCGGAGCAACTCACCGGCACCATCCAGAACGATATTCTGAAAGAATACATGGTCCGCAACACGTATATCTACCCCCCGGCCCAGAGCATGCGGATCATCGCCGACATCTTTTCCTACACCGCCGAGAAGATGCCGCGCTTCAACAGTATCTCCATCAGCGGCTACCACATGCAGGAGGCCGGCGCCACGGCCGACCTCGAGCTGGCCTACACCCTGGCCGACGGGCTCGAGTACGTGCGCACCGGGCTGGCGGCCGGCCTGGACATCGACGCCTTCGCGCCCCGGCTCTCCTTCTTCTGGGCCGCCGGCATGAACTACTTCATGGAGATGGCCAAGATGCGCGCCGCCCGCCTGCTGTGGGCCAAGCTGATCCAGCAGTTCGATCCGCAGAATCCCAAGTCGATGGCGCTGCGCACCCACACCCAGACCTCCGGCTGGAGTCTGGCCGAGCAGGACCCGTTCAACAACGTGGTGCGCACCTGCCTCGAGGCCATGGCCGCGGCCCTGGGCCACACCCAGTCGCTGCACACCAACGCCCTGGACGAAGCCATCGCCCTGCCCACCGATTTCTCGGCCCGCATCGCCCGCAACACCCAGCTCTTCCTGCAGGAGGAGACCGGCATCTGCCGGGTGGTGGATCCGTGGGGCGGTTCTTATTACCTGGAAAGATTGACCCACGAACTGATGCACCGGGCTTGGGGGCACATCCAGGAGGTGGAGGAGCTGGGCGGTATGGCCAAGGCGATCGAGACCGGCCTGCCGAAAATGCGCATCGAGGAGGCGGCGGCCCGCCGCCAGGCGCGCATCGATTCGGGACAGGAGACCATCGTCGGGGTCAACCGCTACCGACTCGAGAAGGAAGATCCCCTCGAGATCCTCGAGGTGGACAACAGCGAGGTCCGCCGGCAACAGGTGGATCGGCTGGCGAAACTCCGGAAGCAACGCGATGAGTCGGCACTGCAAGTGGCGCTGGACAAGCTGACCAGGAGCGCGGAAAGTGGCGAAGGGAACCTGCTGGCGCTGTCGGTGGAGGCGGCCCAGGCCCGCGCCACCCTGGGCGAGATTTCCGACGCCCTGGAGAAGGTGTGGGGGCGCCATCAGGCCGAGATCCGGACCATCTCCGGCGTCTATTCGGCGGAGTTCGGCGAGGAGGACAACATCCGGGACATCCGACAACAGATCGAAGCGTTCGAACAGCGCGAGGGCCGGCGGCCGCGCATCTTGGTGGCCAAGCTGGGTCAGGACGGCCACGATCGCGGCGCCAAGGTCATCGCCACAGCCTTGGCCGACCTCGGCTTCGACGTGGACGTGGGTCCGCTGTTCCAGACGCCCGAGGAGGCGGCGAAGCAGGCCGTGGAAAACGACGTGCACATCATCGGCATCAGTTCCCTGGCCGCCGGCCACAAGACGTTATTGCCGCAGCTCGTGGCTGCCCTGGCCGAGCTGCAGCGGGAGGATATCCTGGTGGTAGTGGGTGGGGTGATTCCGGCTCAGGATTACGAATACCTGCGCGAGCAGGGGGCTGCAGCCATTTTTGGGCCGGGCACGGTGATCCCGCATGCTGCTTCGAAGTTGCTTATGGAGTTGAACCGGCGGCTTGGTTACGAGGATCCGGCATGAGCAAGAAACGACCAGATCATCCTAAGCCAGATCCACCACCGTCGGCGTTACATGTGCGACGGGGCGTGGAGGCGCGGCACGACGGTCTTCCTGATGGATCAACAAGCGGTGGCGAGGACGCCGGTGAACGTAACGACGATAAGTCACGTAAACCGCTCTCCACCCGCGAGCTGGTGACCGGTGTACGAGCCGGCGACCGCACCGTCCTGGCGCGCGCCGTCACCCTGGTGGAATCCAACGCGCCAGACCACTTCGACCGCGCCCAGGAGCTG
>JBDRBC010000536.1:0-7175 GCA_043823125.1 bacterium
GCCAGGCGCTGGGCAAGCTGCTGGCGGCGGAAGCGACTGGTGAACCGTTCCACCTGCTCATCACGGATCTGATGATGCCGGAACTGGACGGGATGACGTTGGCCCGGATCGTCAAGGCGGAGGTCTCGCTCACGGGCACCGCCATGATCCTGCTTTCCTCCAACGGCGCGCCCGCCGATCGGTACGGGATGCGGGATGCCGGATTCAGCGCCTGCCTGTCCAAGCCGATCAAGCCGTCCTACCTGTTCAACAGCATCGTCACCGCCCTCGGGGGGGTGGCATCCCGGGTGAAGACCGTTACGTCTTCGAGCAAGACCATCACCTCTCATCTGCCAGCGGAGCTGAAACAGCGGATACGTATCCTGGTGGCCGAGGACAACCACGTGAACCAGAAACTCGTGGTGCAGCTCCTCGCCAAGTTCGGACTCAAAGCCGACACGGTGGGCAATGGGCAGGAAGTGATCCACGCCCTGGAGATGATTGATTACGATCTGGTGCTGATGGACGTGAACATGCCGGAGATGGACGGTCTGGAGGCCACCATGATCATCAGGGATCCCGCCTCCGCCGTGTTGAATCATGCGGTGCCCATCGTGGCGCTCACCGCGCACGCCATGGCCGGCGACCGGGAGGGTTTCCTGGCCGCGGGCATGGATCGCTACGTCGCCAAGCCGGTCCGCCCCGACGAACTGCTGGCGGCCATCGAACGGTGCTTGCTGAGTGGGGTGGTGGCTTGATCCCCGTGGTGTACTGCGGCCGGTGAAACACTCTCTTCAAGCAGAATCCAGACCGACATCCCGTGGCAATGAAACCTCCAGCACGGCACCCTCGGCAACGTTGCCGGCGGTCAAGGTACCGCCGTGGTCCTCGACAATCTTGCGGGCGATGGCCAGGCCGAGGCCGGTGCCGGCGTCCCGGGTGGTGAAGTACGGTTCGAACACCTGCTCCGGCGGTTCCGGCAGACCGCCGCCACTGTCGGTGATGCGGACGAGAACCCGGTCGGCGGTCTGTTCCCGCTGCAGGCGCAGCCGGCCCGGGCCGTCCATGGCGGTCACCGCGTTCTTGACCAGGTTGGCGAACACCTGCCGCAACAACCCGGGATCCGCCTGGATCCGCACCGTCTCCGCCCACCCCTCCCACGACACGGTGATCCGGTCGGGGTCGGTGTAGAGATCCACCACTCCGCGGACCAGCGCCTCGAGGTCCACGGGTTCGCGAATCGGTTCCGGGAGTCGCGCGTAGAGCGAGAATTCTTCCGCCAGCCGTTCCAGGTTGCCGGACTCCTCCAGGACCATGTCGATGGCGTCGGCCACGGCCGGGTCGTCCGATCGCTTGCGGATCCGGTGCATGGCCAGGGTGATGGGAGTGAGAGGATTCTTGATCTCGTGGGCGAGCCGCCGGGCGACACCTTGCCAGGCCGCCGCCCGCTCCGCCCGCACCAGCTCCTCCTTGCTCGTCTTCAGATCCCTGGTCATGCGGTTGAAGGTATCGATGAGGTCTGCCAGTTCGTCCGGCGCCGTCACCGTGACCTGATGATCCAGATTGCCGGACGCCACCTTCTTCGTGGCCTCGACCAGGGCCTGAATAGGGCGGGCGATCTGCCGAGAAAGGCGTCGTGACAGGTACAACGAGAGCGCCAGCAACACCAGGCCGAGCGCGATGATGGAGACCAGCGTGCCGCCGCGTAAAAGCGCACCATAATAGAGACGGAGCTGACGAACCCGGCTGCTGCCGCTGGCCACGGCATCGAGCCGGCTGGCGAGCTGACCATCGAAGTGGCGCAAGAGAATCAAGCGGCCCGCCGCGAAGTCTTCCGCCGCGGCGAGCCAATCGCCGTCCGCGGTGGTGATCCGCGCGGCGGCCTGCGGGAGGTCCGGGTGCTGTCTCGCCACGAACTCGAACAGTTCCTCGTTCACCACGCCGCCGTATCTGTGCTCGCCGCCCGACATGGTAAACCGGTAGCCGGTGCCTTCCGGCGGCGTGGGCAGGATCGCCGCCGGCAGATCGCCGTGGGTCGCCACCGCCGTTTCGATGGCGCCAGCCACGAGGGCCGCGGTCTCCTGGGTGCTCGCCAGCTCCCGATCCAGGATCTGCCGGGCCAGATCCAGCGAACTCTCGAAGGAGTCCTGCAGCCCCCGGCTATCCAGGTACCCGAGGTGCCGACGGCTCATCTCCCAGTTCACCAGCAGCACCAGTGCGGTGGGCAGCAGGGACAGGAGCAGGAACAGGGAAAAAAGACGTCGTTGCATGGAACGGAACCGGTCCCTTTCAGGCTCGGCAACGGAGCGGCTTGGGCAGGTCTGGAAGCCGTTCTCCGGTAGGATGCGAGCCGTGATCACGGGTCAACGAAATCGGTTCCGGATTGTACAGGGAGGCGCTTTGCCGTAGCAAGCAGGCGATGGTGCAGATTGTCAGCGATGGACGAAGCGAAACCATCTTCGGTTGCCAACGGTGCGGCGCCGGTATTCAATGCAGTATCGCCAAGGCCCGATTCCGTTGCGGATGAGGAGACAACAATTGATGGTTCGGATTCACCTGGTGTTGACCGTTTGGGTCCTGATACTCACCGGACCGGCGTTCGCCACGCAAGACCCGCCGGCGTCCCATCCGAACCGTGCCGATATTCGCCTCCTTCTGGACCAGGGACACTATGCCGAAGCCGAGAACCTGGCCCGAGAACTGACGGCGGCTCGAGTGGAACAGCACGGCCCCGACTCGCCGGAAGTGGCCTCGATCCTGGACTATCTGGTGGAGGCGCTCTACCGCTCCGGTCAGGTCGGCACCACCGAGGTCGACAGTCTTGCGCGCACAGCGGTGGCCCTCAAGATAGCCGCCTATGGCGAGGAGCACCTCGAGACGGCCACCAGTCAGTACCACCTGGGCTGGCTCCGGCTTCAGGTCGGTGATCTGGCCGAAGCCGAAACCCACCTCGCCTCGTCGCTGGCCACCCGGGAACGGCTTCTCGCTGCCGGCCATGTCGATATCGCCCAGTCACTCAACGGCGTCGGAGCTCTCTACTACTACCTGGGGGAGTTCGAACGGGCGGCGGACGCCTTCGCCCGATCATTGACTATTCGTGAGACAGTACTCAGCAGTGACCACCCCCAGCTGGCCATTTCCTATCAGAATCTCTCCAACGTGGTAGCCGAGCAGGGAGACCTCGTCCGGGCCGAGGAGCTGTGCCGCCGCGCCCTCGCCATCCGGCGTCAGAGATTTGGCGATGAGGCTCCCCCCACGTTGGACACCTTGTACAACTTGAGCCTGTTGCTGCTCGAACAGGGGGAATACCTGGAGGCCTGGACCATGGCCCGCCAGGTGCTGCAGGTCTGGCTGGCGACCCAGGGCGAGGACAGTTACGACGTAGCCCTCGGCCGTCACACCCTGGCGCTCATCCTGGAAAAGCTGGGCGACTACAACGAGGCGGCGCAGGAGATGTCGCGGGTGACCGCCGCGTTCGAGACCCTCCTTGGTCCCGATCATCCCGAGCTGAGCGCCTTCCTGCTTAATCTTGGCGTGCTGCAGTACAAGATCGGTGAATACAACGCAGCCCGCGCGAGCCTGGAGCGCGCCCTCGCCAGCATCGAAGCGACGCTGGGCAAGGATCATCCGCGTTATGGTCTGGGCGCCCTGAATCTCGGTACGTTGCTGCGGGACATGGGGGATCTGAACGAGGCGTTGAGCTGGGGCGAGGAGGCGATCCGGGTCTTCGTGGCAGCCCACGGTCCAGAGCATCCCAAGGTGGCCGAAGCGCGCATGGCCCAGGCGGGGCACTACCATGCGGCGGGCCAGACCGAGGCGTCCGCGGCGGAGATCACCCAGGCCATCGGCATACTCCGGGCGAACCAGGCAGGGAATCACCCGGAGCTGGGGCGGGCGCTGGGACATCTCGCCGCCAGCCTGGCCCAGACCGGCGACCACGACGCGGCGCGGGAGCTGCTCGATCAGGCGTATCTGCTGTGGCAGAACTCGGTGGGGCACGATCACCCGGCCACCGCGGCTGCCCTGTCGGATCGTGGCGACCTGGCCTTGATGGACGGCCGTACGACAGATGCCGTGGCGGACCTGACCGAGGCGTACCGGATCATGTTCGACGTCTACGGTAACGACCACCCGATTCTCGGCACGGTCCAGATGCGGTTGGCCGAGGCGTATCTCGCCGCCTCGCGGTCGCATGATGCCCTCGCGGCCGCTCTGGCCACCGAAAGGATCGGTCGCGAGCACCTGCGACTCTCCATGCGCCTGCTCTCCGAACGCCAGGCCCTGATGTATGCGCAGAGTCGCGCGTCCGGCCTCGACGTGGCCCTGTCCGTCCTGGCGAATTCGGCCGGACTTACCGGGTTCGACGGAGACCCTCCGGCCGCGGTCTATACGGAACTGATCAACTCGCGGGCCCTGGTTCAGGACGAGATGATCCTGCGCTCGCGCGGTCTCCACCAGGACATTCCCGACTCGCAGGCCGCGCTGGTGCGTGAGAACCGGGAGATCCGGGCCCGACTCGCCCATCTGCTCATGCGTGAGCCACAGGAAGACTCCCCGGGGGTGCTGCAACAACAGCTCACTTTCGCCCGGCAGGAGAAGGAGCGTACCGAGCGGGCTCTGGCCCGCTTGAATCTCGACACGGGCGCGGGTCACGTGCCGGAGGTCTCGCTGGCCGCCCTGGCCGCCGCATTGCGTCCCGGGGAACGGCTGCTCTCGTTCTGCCGGTACCGTCACCTCGAACCCGCGGACACCACCACAGTCGTCGGCGATCACGGATCCCTGTCGCGCCGGTCAGCCTACTGCGCCTTCGTTATGTCTCCAGATCGGTCGGTATCCGAACTGATCGAAATCGGCGACGCCGAGGTCCTGGCCACCGCCGTGTCGGCATGGCATCGGGAAGCGGCGCGGGGCGAATGGCGAACCGATCGATCACCCGCGGAGAACCAGCACGCCTACCGGGTGGCGGCCGACCGGCTCCGTGAGTTGCTCTGGGACCGGGTAGCGCCGCAACTGGCGCATGCCGGGGTGGTGTACGTGGTGCCGGACGGCGTCTTGCACCTGGTGAACCTGGCCACCTTGACCTGGCCCGACGGCCGTTTTCTCGTGGAGTCCGGACCGGAGATCCGTCTCCTTTCCGCCGAGCGCGACCTGCTACGGGATGTCACGGTCCCTGGCCGCGGTCTGCTGGTGATGGGCGATCCAGACTTCGATGCGGTGCCCGGCCAGGCCACGGACCCGACCGGATCTTCTCAACTTGCCCACAGCGAGACTCCCGCCGCTGGACAGCTGGACTCGCCGGTCACCACGAGGGGCCCCCGCCGGCTGCCGGACTGCGTTTCGTTTGCGGATCGTCACTGGGAGCGGCTTCCCGGCACTAGAGCCGAGGTCGAGACCATCCACCAGCAGTGGCGGGCACGTCAGGCAGCCGGGGGCACGTTCAGCACTGGCGAATCGGCCGAGAAGCTCGTGGGGCTCGACGCCACGGAGCAGCAGTTCAAGGCCCGAGCTGCCGGCAAGCGGATCATCCATGTGGCCAGTCACGGCTTTTTCCTCGCTGCGGACTGTCAGGATGGGCAACCGGATTCCACTCGGCACATTGTTGGCGTACCGAGATCCACCCGCTCCCTGCGCGGCCGGATCCTGACCGAGAATCCCCTGCTGCTCTCCGGACTCATTCTGACCGGAGCCAACCGGCGCGCCGAGTCTACTTCCGGCGCCAACGACGGCGTGTTGACCGCCGAGGAAATCGCCGGCCTCGACCTGAGCGGCGTTCGCTGGGCCATCCTCTCCGCCTGCGATACCGGGCTGGGCGAGTACCTGCCCGGCGAAGGCGTGTTCGGCCTGAGCCGGGCCTTCCGCATCGCCGGCGCCGATCGCCTCGTCTTGAGCCTCTGGCCGGTGGGTGACGCCCAGGCCCAGCGCTGGATGGTCGAGCTGTACGGTGGCGCCCGTTCGCTGGAGGACGAAGACGAGATGTTTTCGGTCTGGCACACCATGCAACGTCTGCTGGCGGAACAGCGACAACACGGTCTCTCGACCCACCCGTTCCACTGGGGCGCCTTCGTTGTCATCGGTGTACCGGGCCGTACTGATTGATCCGCTGATCTGTCTGGACTGTGACATCTCACCACACCGCTCACCACAGTGTGGCTCTGGTGCCACAGTGGTTTCCGGCGGCCGCCAATCTTCCCTTTCCCCTTTCTGATACTCAAAACCTGTTGCCCTGAAACGAGTTGACCGGCAAATCATCGCCGGATCAGGTCGGATTCCACCGCTCCGGGCCGCTGGTACGAAGGATGCGATACGGATCACCAGCCGAGAATGGCGTCGGCCGGATCCGTTGGCTGGCGAGTCACCGATACACAGTTCGAAGGGAGCAACATCATGTGGAAGGTCAGATTATCACTACTGGCGATATTGACGATGATCGGAATGATCCTCACCGTACAAGAAGCCGCGGCAGGCCAATATCCCCACGAGCGCAAGGGCGTGGTCGCCGGCCTCGAAATCGGTCACGGCGGATCCCAAGTGGAATACCTGCGCAACAATCAGAACTTCACCAGCGAGGAAGAGTCCGGCTGCGCCCTCGGCCTGCGGGTCGGCTACGGATTCACCAATTCCTTCACCCTGACCCTGGACGGCATGGGTTACTGCCAGGACCACCACGGCGAGGAATACGTCATGAGTTCCACCGTACTCATGTTCACCTACTACCCGGATGCGGGTGGCTTCTTCCTGCGCGCCGGTTTCGGCGGTGGCCGGCTCGAATCCAACCGTCCCGAAGACGACGACGACCCGCTGGCCGTGGAGTTCGAGGAGAACGCCGGGGTGTTGGCCTTCGGTCTGGGGTACGAATGGCGCTTGAGCAAGAGTCTGGCTCTGGGCTTGGCTTTCGATGCTCGGGGAGGTGTGGTGGAGGACTTTGCCGATCTTCAGGACATCACCTTAGGGCATGGCTCGTTGGGGTTGCACTGTAATCTGTACTTCTAGGTGGGTCGACCGGGGGGGCAGGGGATACCTGCCCGTTCGCTTAGTAGGAGATGCGCTCACCGGGCAGGTATCCCCTGCCCCCCGGTCTGCGCTGAAGTAATGATCCAGTGCAGCCCCCGGAGTGTACCCGGGCGGGGAAAGCGTATCGAGAGAGGCGCTCGTTGGGTGTGTTCGCTGGGTGGGTGTTCGCCGCAACCCACTCTGCG
>JBDRBC010000537.1:0-2197 GCA_043823125.1 bacterium
GAGCTGGGTGGGCCGCCGTGGTACGCGTCGTAGAGGATGTCCACACCGGTCAGGTCAGCCAGCTCCACCTGCACGAGATCCTGCGGCGGGGTGGCGCCGGTCGCCTTAAACACCGGGAGCCGGTCCTGTCGCAGTGAGCCGTCGCCGGTCTGTTCCTGCAACCATTCCGGCGCTACTGGTGTCGTGGTCGGTGGCGTGGTGTGTGGCGCCGGCAAGCTGTACAGCTTGGCCGCGAGGGTGTCGGTCCCCCCGATTTGCAGAGTCCAGTCCAGCGGACTGCCGCCGCTGTTCGCGATGGTGACCGTCTGGATGTCCGTCTGACCGGTGACCAGTTCCGCCGCAAGGGAGTCGGGCGTCACACTGATCTCCGGTGCAACCAGTCCCTCACCCGTCAGACTGATGAGCACCACCGGTGTATCGGGATCGTTGCTCACGATGGAGAGCTTGCCGCTGATGACGCCGAGGCTGCTGGGCGTGAAGGTCAGCAACAGGGTGCGCTCGTCGTCCACCACCAGGCTGAAGGGGGTGGTGTCGGTGGAGAAGTCCCCGTTGTCGAACGTCAGTCCGGACACTTCCAAAATGTCACAGCCGAAATTGGATACGGTCAGGTTGTGGCCGACACTGCCGCCGATGAAGACCGGTCCGAAGGAGAAGCTCGTGTCCGACACGGCGATATTGGTTTCGCCCATGACGTGCATGTAAGCAGGTACAGCGATCACCGGTTCGTCGGGATCGTTGCTGCTGATGATCAGATCGGAGAGAAAGTCCCCACCGCACAGATCCGAGGCGTCGAAGGTGATCTCCACCTCGACACTGCCGGCCGGGGGCAGGAGACCAGCGCTGGGATACACGCTGGGTAATGGCATTCCCTCCATCATCCAGATCACGGCGTTGGTGTTCAGGAGGTCGTTCTCGGCCCAGATCCCGTGCAGGTTCTCGCCCATGAGCACGGTGCGGGCGTCACCATCGCTGGCGATGCAGTAATGATATCCCGTGGCACTGTCCCTGGCGATCCAGTCGGCCGTATCGATCACGAAACGGTCGTTGTCGTTGCACCAGTACCCGCCGATGGAGAACGAAGTGACCCCTTCGGTGATCGGGTGATCCGGATTGATCACGGCGTTGCTGCAGAAGTCGCTGTCGATGGCGTCACTGATGCCGAAGACCAAGGCCAGCAGGGCCGCGATCTCACTGCTCCAGTTGCTGTCCAGATCGTCCATGCCAAGGAATATCGGGCGGCCCGAGTCGTAGACCTCACGGATGGCCGTGGCGCCGGTGAGGGTGATCTCGTGATCGCCGGCGGCGATGACGAGACCGTCCAGGTGCGACAAATCGTCGACGGCGTAGTTAACCTCCTCGAACTGGTACAGGCCGCTCAAGGTCGGATGATTCAAGAAGGTGTACAGCATACTCGACCAGCTGTTGCCGCCGACACCGATGAGCGGCAGGTCCCTGGCCTTGGCGGAGGCGGCCACGGTCTGCCGGTAGCTGTCGAGACGTTGCCGGAAGCTGGCCAACTCGTCCGGAGTGAACGCCGTCTCCTCGCGCCCGTCGCAGATGACCGTGCCGCTGGGGTGCAGACCGGCCACGGCGGTCTCGGCCGCCTGGCGCAGGACGCCGGTGGTGTCGCGGCCGACCACGTCGATGTCCCACTCGAGGTCGTAACCGCCGAGATTCTCGATGGTCAATATCCGGGTGACGACCTCGCCGGTGTACATCTCGGCGAAGAGCGAATCGGGCGCCACCGCGATGTCGGGCGCAGCTATCCCCGTGCCCAGGAGGGCCACGGTGACCAGCGGTGTGTCGGGATCGTTGCTGGTGATGCTCAAGGTCCCGCTGGCTCCACCGAGGCTGGTGGGCGCAAAGGACACCTGGACCGGCAGGCTCTCGCCGACCTGGAGCTCGAAGGAGGTGGTGTCCACGGAGAAATCGCCGTTATCCAGGGAGACGTCGCTGACGTTCAGGACATCGCACCCGTCGTTCAAAACGAATAGCGTTCGTGACTCGGCCCCGCCCAGGAAGACCTGACCGTAACCGAGGGCGCTGTCGGACACGGCGATGTTGGTCTCGCCGGTCACCGTCAGTGAGGCCGGTACGGAGAGCAGCGGCGCGAGGGGGTCAGTGCTTTCTATGACCACCGCGCCCGGATAGAAGCCGCCGCACATCTCGGTGGCGTCGAAGGTCACCTGCAGGTCCA
>JBDRBC010000538.1:0-3353 GCA_043823125.1 bacterium
TGCTCACCGGCGACGAGAACATACTCAAGCTCATGATGGTGGTGCAGTACAAGCTGCGCGATCCCGTGGACTATCTGTTCAACACCACCGAACCGGACTGGCTGGTGGAACGTGTCGTGGAGTCGGCCATGTGCGCCGCGCTGTCCTGGCGCGGCGTGGACGAAGTGTTGACCAGCGCGAAATCGGAGATCCAGATCGGGGCCATCGCCGACGCGCAGGAGTTGCTGGATCGGTACGGGGCCGGCATCAGCCTGCTCGGCGGGAACCTGCAGGTGGTCTCGCCGCCGGAGCCGGTCATTGCGGCGTTCAACGACGTGACCGCGGCGAAGAAGGATAGCGAGAGCGCCATCGAGAGCGCGCGGACTTATGCGAATTATCTGGTGCCGGGGGCTCGGGGAGATGCGGCGCAGATATTGGGGTTGGCGCACGGGAATGCGGATGTGCGGGTGAATCGGGCAAAGGGGGAGACAGCGCGGTTTTTGAATATTCTCGAGGAGTACCGGGGGGAGCCGGAGTTGACCCGGCAGCGGCTGTATCTGGAGACTCTGGAGCGGGTGCTGGCGAAGGTGAATACGGTTGTTGTGGATGATCGGTCGCGGGTGAATATCCTGGGGGATTGATCAGGTCGGAATATTCTCGCAATATGTTGTGCTACGTTTTCGGTATTGTTGGATTGTACACTTTGTACACTTGCTGGCTCTCACGAGTGCCAGTGTACGGTCTGGTTGTATTGTGTTGTTTTCGGTGATATAATCACAAATAAAGCAACTGCATAAAATTGAGGAGATACCGATCTGACCGGGCGTTGCATCCGATCTTTGCATCTCGGCAGTTCCCGTGCAGGCGAGAATCATTTCATCTGGAATGGTGTCGACAATGCAGGTCAGCCAGTTGCCAGCGGAGTCTATTCCGTCCGCTTGCAAACCCCTTCCGGACTGATCCACAAATATCTGACGCTCGTCCGCTGAGACCGGACTGACTTTCCAACTCCTTATTCAACTGGAATTTTTCTTCCATATAGCCAATCGATATGTTTCCAATACCTCATACATTGGTGCGTAGATTGGTCCTAATTTCCGCGACGCGTGTATCGGGAACACCGGCTTTTTCGGCAAACTCCGGCCAACGACGAACCGCCTCGATCACCCGATCAACCAACTCGTTCGCACGCCCCTTCTTGAAACCGGCGACATCGGCCAGGGCGATCAGATCTTCACGATCGAACTCGTCACGCTTGCCATTGATACTCATCTGATGCCGGCTCGTCCACTCGCCCCGGGGATCCCAGGCGTAAGAAATGTCGAACGCCGGTGACAGACGCCAGGTCCCCCGACGGTTCATGAGGAACGCGATGTTCTTGACGTGGTCATCGCAATTACGACCCACCACATTAAAGATGGTTCGCAACACCTGCTGTTCCAGATCCTCGCGCGGCAGTCCCAAACGCCGGATGACCTGGATCGCCTGCTCGTAGGAATAACTCGCCGGCTGGTTGAAGTCGTAGTGGGCGATGGCTCCCAGGGACTGCAGATGCAGTTTACGCCCCGTGGCGGTCCGATCGAACCGCCTGGTCATGAAGTGGCTGCGACCGCCCTCATGGTGAAGCCGGCAGGGTGTCATCTTGATGCCGGCCTCGACGGCCATCAGGTGATAGGCATACTCGATCTTGCCATAACCCAGCGGATCGGCGAGTTCCTTGTCGCGATTGTTGGAAATTCCATCGAACTTCATCAGCCAGTGCTCGAAGCCCGCCTCGACATCGACCTGCCCCGACCGGAATTCGTCGGTTGCAGGATTCCAGGCGAGAATCGCCTTGGCCCTGGCGCCGCCAGCCGAGGTCCCGACACGGAGAATGTCCTCGATCACTTCCCGGTCATCAGCGCCGGTGAAGACCCCGCCCAGGCTGGCGCGTTCGTCGAGGATCCGGTTGGCCAGAGCGACGAGTTTCGCCACCTCGATTGCATTCGTGCTGTTGGGCGGGCCCAGCGTGGCCGGCTCGAATTCGAGCGCCCCCATGCCGCGACTGCCGATGTAGCAGAGTCGCTCGACCGGATGGAAACTCGCCGCGGTTCGTCCCTGTGAGGCGACCCATTCGTCGATGATCGCGTTCCCGAACTTGTCCGGCAGCGAGTCGGCCAGCAGCCCCGGCAACCCCCTGAAGGTGTTTCGCGCCAGCGCCGGGAACTCGTAGGGGAATTCACCGAGTCGCATCAACAGGGACGCCAGTTGAATACCACTCCCCAGGAACCCGGGCGCGTACTGGAAAACGCCGACTTCCCTGTCTTCCAGCCAGGTGACGGCACCGATCACACTGCCCCAGAGTTTCACGCGCGCATCGTTACTCATCATCGTCCTCGCCATCACCCCAGGCCCATTGTGCGCCATCATCGCTGGTCGGGATTGGGCGGGCGCGCTTGCGCTCGCCGCCGCCGATGCCGATCCGATCGATCGGCCGCACGGTCGGATCGGGCAGCAGGGCCTCCAGGTTCTGCTGGATGCCCAGTGCAGTCAGCACCCGGATGAAGGTATCGACGGAAACGCCCAGACCTTTCTCCAGCCGACCGATGGTTCGCGGCGAGACGCCGGCTTCCGCGGCGAGTTGGATCTGCGTGACGTTGCGGGACAGCCTGATGTTCTCCAGCCGCTTGCAGAGGGCGGTTTCGATCTGACGGCTCGATGCCACAGTAAAATCAATTGCATAAGACATATGTTGCCGATTACCTCCTGTATTTGAGCTTATTCAGCAATATATTGCCGATTACTCAACTTGTCAATAAGGAAAATTTTAATCGGTAATATAATGCTGATAATATCGGATTACCGCCATAATCAGCAACATCTTGCTGTTTTAAGAGCGCCGGCTCTATTCCTATTCGAAAATGGCCGAACAACATCCGGACCTGCGAGATCGAAGCAGAAATCGTGAGGTTGTCTTTGATTTGGTCAGATTGTACACGTGTACACCGCGCTGCTGCTGGCACTTCTCCTCCCATCGTGATGATTGCGACCCCAACCCGCCTGTGCTAAGCTGGCGACTTCAATATCCAGCCACCTAATGAAACCTTAACAGAAAGCCCAGCCAGATGACCCAGATCCAGTGCCCCAACTGCGGCGAGGCCATGACCACCGTCCAGGACCACGACATCACCACCGACACTTGCGCGTCTTGCGGCGGCGTCTTTCTCGACAAGGCAGAGCTCAACGCCCTGGCCACCGGCATGGCCGGCGACATCGAGTACTGCTCGGTGGACGACACCATCCACGCCGACAAATTCGCCGAGCGCTCCTGCCCCCGCTGCGACGACCAGGAGATGCACAAGGTCTGCCTGCTCTGCTACACCGACATCGTGTTC
>JBDRBC010000539.1:0-2714 GCA_043823125.1 bacterium
TGTCAATGTTCGCCCACATTCCCCCACCCATGTTCGCGTCATAGGGGGCCACTTTTCCCTTCCACACGACAACGACAGTCCTTCCTTCCGGGTTAGTTGTTTTCTTCCTTGGCCATCAACAGTGGCCGCTCCTTCGCCCGATAACTTGCTCCCTCGATCGTGATCAGATGCGCCCTGTGCGCGAGCCGATCCAGGGCGGCCGACGCCATCAACGGGTTGTCGCTGAAGGCGTCCGGCCACTCCTGGTAGTCCCGATTGCTGGTGACCATCACCGAGCCTCGCTCGTAACGTTCGTTGATCACCTCGTAGAAGTCCTCCGGCTCGCGGCCACACAGATGTTTCAGGCCGAAATCATCGAGGATCAGCAGGTCCGGCCGCAGGTAATTGGCTAGCCGCTTGTCGCGGGTGCCGTCAGCCCGGCCGCCATTGATCTGGGCCAGCATCTTGATCACCGTGGTGAACAGGGCGCTGTAGCCCCGGCGGCAAGCCTCCTGACCGAGAGCCTGAGCAAGGTGGCTCTTGCCGACGCCACTGGGGCCGACGATCAGCACTCCCTCCTTTCGTTCGATCCACTGGCCGGTGGCCAGATCGAGAATCTGTTGCTTGTTCAACGCCGGGTTGAAGGTCCAGTCGAACCCTTCGAGACTCTTCTCGGCGGTGAACGATGCTCGTCGGAGCCGCATCAGCAGCTGTTTCTGAGCCCGGCGTTCGACCTCGTCTTCCAGGAGACGTTCGAGGAACTCCACGAAGCTGAGCTTGTCGTCGATGGCCTGGCGGTTGCGCACCTCGAGCGTCTCGAGGATGCCCGACAGCCTGAGCGCCTTCAGCTTGGGAATCAGTTGGGGCTTAATGTCCATGGTCCGGTCCTCCTTCGACAGGAAAGATCTCCGACCCTGGGCGTGCAAAGACGAAAGACTGCTGCTCGGTCACGGCAGGCGGCGGCAGCGGTGTCGGATCATTGTCGAGCGCCTGTTCGAGGATGCGCTTGACCGTTTGGTAGGATGTCTCATCGTAGAACAGGGCCCTGCTGCAAGCCTGCTCCAGACGCTTGGAACCATACTTCTGCTCCAAGCGGAGGATGGCCTGCACCGTCCGCAGGCGATCAAGTGGTCGGTCGGTGAACAATCGCTCGATCAATGCCGAGGTGGCGGCGCCTATCTGTTCGGCTTTGTGCCGGCAATACTTCGGTGTCGCCATCAGGAATGCCACCTTGTCTGGCGGGTAGTGGTCGGTGATGGTCCTGCGCGTCCCCGGTCGGCCCCAGCGATGGGTGGCGATGCGCTCATAGTTGTGGAACAGCAGGACCTCCCTGCCGTTGGTCCGCGCCCACAGCCGGCGGCCGATCAGACGATGCGGGGCACTGTAGAAGGCGCCTTCGATCACCACGTGGCAGTCCGGATGCAGCTTGACCTGCTTCCAGACGCCCAGGTCGTACGGCGAGGTGGGCAAGGGCAACAAACGCGCCTGCTCGATCTTGTGGAACTGCTGCAAAGGTTGCTGCTTGGTTGTACCGTGGCAGCGGGTGCCGGCGGTCTGCTCTACCCACTGCTGCAGCTTCAGGTTGCACTCGGTGATCGACATCGGCGATCGGCCGGCCAGGAAATTACGCTTCACGTAGTGCACACCTGATTCCACTTTTCCCTTGTGCTCTGGCGTGCGGATACGGCAGGGCGAGATCAAGAACCCGTAGTGCTCGGCAAACTGGCGGTAGCTGCGCTGGACCACCGGATCATACAGCGCCGCCTTGACGATGGCCGCCTTCAGATTATCGATGACGATCCGGCCCGGCACGCCGCCAAACGCCTCGAACGCGTGGCGGTGACACCGCAACCAGGTCTGGACCTTCTGGTCGAAAACCACCTCACTGTACTGGTGGCGGCTGAACGAGAGGGTCATCACGAACACCCAGGCCTTCTTCAGTTCTCCCGTCTCGGGGTCGGCCATCCGCCCTGCGAAGCCGAAGTCCACCTGGGCCTCCTCTGCTGGAGCGGTCTCCAGGCGAACGAAAGCGGTCGGTTCGGTCTGTTCCAGATGCAGAACGTAACGCCGCACGCCGCTGTAACTGCCCTGGAAGCCGTGATCCTCGCGCAAACGCTCGTAAAGTGCCTTGATCTCCACACCGCGGCGACGCAGCTCCTCGATCACCGGCCGCAAAGGAGCTGCCTTGAATAGTTGACGGGGTAGCCGGGGCTCCGGCACCATCCTGCTGAGAAGCTGGTCCAAATCGGCAGCCGTCGGCAGCGGGCCGGTGAGCAGCCCCTGTCGTTGGGCAAGGGCGTGGTACTTGGCCACGGTCTTGCGGGCGACGCCCATATCGCGGACGATCGCGCGGTGCTTCTGGCCGACTCGCAGACGGCGCAGCAGTTCGTGTACATCGAGAGTCATGAGTCTCCTTCCTGCCATGGGATCTCCTCCGTGGGTTGGGTTGTGAACCCGGAGAATATCCCCTCTGGCGGGAAGGACAATCGTTGCCGTTGGCCCGCGCTTCTAGCGACTTTGCACGTCCAGGGCCCTGGGTGGGGCCGCGAAGCGACGGTGACGGGATGGCCCCCTATGCGCGAACATGGGTGGTACCCTATGCGTGAACATGGTGGGGGACTATAGGGCGAACGGTGACAGCGTCGATGGCCAGGGATGCTGCCGTATAGCGCAGAACGCATCCGTCTCAGTAATCCCCCAACAACCCATCATATCGACCGTAGAGTTTCGCGCAC
>JBDRBC010000540.1:0-2232 GCA_043823125.1 bacterium
GGCCACTACACCGACTCAGTTATTCAGCGTTGCGGACCTTCCGGGACTGCCCCTATCGGTTCCTGCTGGAGCGCGGTTTCGGGCTGCGGCAGGAGGAGGAGGTCATCGACGAGTTTCGCCGTCTCGACTACGGCAATCTCGTCCACGACTGTCTGCGCCTGTGGTTGACTCCGGACGGGGACGGCGCCGTGGCCCTGGCCCGGAACGACGGATCGGCAGCCCTGACGGCGCTGGAACAGATCGCCGCCCTGGTCTTCGGCGAGGGCGCCGAGGAGCTGCCCCAGCGGCGGTTGTGGCAGGAGACCTTTCTGGAGCTGGCGCCGAACCTGGTGGAATTCGAGTTGGCTCGGTTCCAGACCGGCTGGCGGCCGCGGGTATTGGAAGGCGGTTTCCAGCTGGATCTCACCCGGCTGGCGCGCTGGTTGGTCGACCATCCCGACCTGGCGCCTTCAGTTTCCGTTACTGAACAACTGCCCGACATCCCACCCGACGCACGTCGGGTGCGGTTGGTGGGGAAGATCGATCGGATCGATCTGATGCCTGTTAGCGGCGCACCGGTCCGGTCGGCAGCGGTTTTCGACTACAAGACCGGCCAGGTGCCGACCGCGGCCGCGGTTCGGGACGGTCGGGAACTGCAGATCGCCCTGTACGTCCTGGCCACCGAGATCGGCTCGGTGGCGGATCTGCCGGACGCCGCCGGGTGTCGGGTCACCGAGGGTGTGTACTACCGGCTGAAGGCGGGGGAGTGCGGGTACCGGCCTGGCAAACCGCAGCTCGACTCGGCCAGTGACAGCGGTCGCCGGGTTCTCTGGGATTCCGGCCGGATCATCCTGCTCGCCGCCCTGGCGGCTCGGGATACCAGCCTGCCGGTCCCGCTGGTGCCCGAGTTGTGGCAGGACGCCACGGCCGGTCCCTTGCCGTGCCGCTGGTGTGCTTTCGACGCCGTCTGTCGGCTGGAGGAGCGGATCGTGCCGATCCATCTGGAAGCCAGGTTGAGCAAGGAGCAGAGTCTTGTCCGTCAGTGGTGATACCGACAGACCGGGGCCTTCGGATCCCGTCCGGCTGGCCACCGAACTGCAGCGGCAGGCCGCCGATCCGTTGCACTCCGTGGTGCTGCGCGCCTCGGCCGGTTCGGGCAAGACCAAGGTGCTGGTGGATCGTTTCATCCGGCTCTGCCTGGCCGGGAGTTCTCCCAAGGCGATTCTGGCGGTGACTTTCACCAAAAAGGCCGCCGTGCAGATCAAGGACCGGCTGTTGCAGCGGACCCGGCGGTATGCGCTGGTCTCGGCGGATGAGCTACGGGAATTACTCGAGGAGCTGCTCGGGCGTCAGCCGACCCGCCGCGAGTCGGCCCGCGCCGCCGATTTGCACGAGCAGATCCTGGAAGATTTCGCCGGCCTGCACATCGGCACCATCCACGCTTTCTGTCAGCTCGTGCTGGGCCGCTTCGCCGCGGAGGTGGGTCTCGACCCCCGCTTCCGGGTGCTGGAGAAAGAGGACGAGCTGTGGCTCGAAGCGCTGGACCGGCTCGAGCGGGAGGTGGCCAGTGACGACACGGCCCGGGCCGACCTGTCCACCATCGGGTCGTCGCCGGATCAGGTGCGGCAGCGTCTGACTCGCTTGCGGCTGGACCGGGTTCACCTGGAACGGTGGCTGGCCAGGATCCGACGGGACAGTGGAGCCGAGGAGCCTTCGGGCCCCCGGGTGGAGTTGTTGCCGGCGCTGCTGACGGAACTGCAATCGGCCCTGTTTGTCGGCACGGAGTTCCACCTCGAGAGTGGTTCCGAACCACCGAGGTTGATTCACCTGGCCGCACCGGCCGTGGCCGCCGCCGAAGCGCTGGCCTCCACCGGGCTGGAGCGGATCCTCGCCGCCGAACCGGCCGTGACGGCGGGCCTGACCAAGCAGTCCGACCAGTTGAGAAGCGATCTGGCGGAGCTATCGGTGAACTACCGGCAGTCCGCCGGGACGGAAACTGCAGAGCGGGCCGTACGGGCCTTCCTGATTGGCGCCCGCACCGTGCTGCTCACCAGCGGCGGGACGCTACGAGTACTCACCGGCAAGAAGGACAGCAAGGTGGAACGGCAACAAAACTTCGCCACCGAAGCCGCCGAGCTGCTCGATATCTGCGCCCTGGCCGATCTGGTGGACCTGTTCCAGCACAACGTCCGGTTGTTACGCCACGGCTTACGCGCCCTGGACATCTTCGACGAGCTGAAACGGCGCGACCGC
>JBDRBC010000541.1:0-7081 GCA_043823125.1 bacterium
CTCGCCGTCTTTGGTGAGGATCCTGAGCTTGAGGTGGATGTCCATGGCCGATATACATAGCAATATATAACGGTAGAGTCAATGATTCTCATCCTGCCCAGATGTACATGAGGGGGGTGATTCACCTGTGGCGCTTCGACATCGCTCACCAGTGTCATTGACCTGTCTCAGGCAATGAACGACATTCCCCGATAATGAAACTACTCGGCTTCACCACCCTCTGCTTCATCTGGGGCCTGACCTTCCTGGGCATCAAGCTGTCCCTGCGTGGGTTCACGCCGCTGGTCGGAGCGGGCATCCGGGTCTGCATCGCCACGTTCCTGGTGGTCGCCATCATCGGCGTGCGACGCGATCGGTACCGCGTCAGCCGGCGTGAGTTGCAGTACCTGCTGGCCTGCGCCCTGCTCGTCTTCGGGCTGAACTACTGGCTGGTCTACTGGAGCACGCAGCATCTCGAGGCTGGCATCGCCGCCATCTTCTTCGCCACCTACAGCCTGTCGGCGGTGTTCTGGAGCAGCTTCATGTTCCGCCACGAACCGTTCGCCTGGCGGGGGTTGCTCGGTATCTTGATCGGCATCGGCGGCGTACTCCTGGTTTTCTACGACCAGGTGACGGCGACCCGGTTCAACCTCGCGACGGTTCTGGCCTGCGCCGGAATCGTGATCGGCGCGAACGGCGCGGCCCTGGCCTCGGTGATCACCAAGGTCCGTCTGGCCAGACTGAGCCCGTTGACGTTGACCTTCTACCAGTCGGCCTTGGGCGCCGGTCTGTTGCTTTCTCTCGCCACCTGTTTCGAGCGGCCGTTCGCCATCCGCCTCGATCCCGTGGCCATTGCCGCGATACTCGCTCTCGCCACCGTGGGGTCGACCCTGGCGTTCGTGCTCTACTTCAAGCTGCTGAAGGTGATGAGCCCCATCACCCTCGGACTGCTCACCTTTTTCACCCCGGTCGTCGCCGTGCTCGCGGACTATCTCTTCATGGGCACACTCGCCTCGCCGCGGGCCATCGTGGGGATGCTGGTCATTTTCGGGGGCGTGCGGTTGACACGGCTGGCGACCTCGGCGGGGCCGGAGGTGGGGCGGTGACCGCGAGGATTCAAGATCGGCGATCCACCGAGATCGAGGCCTCTCCGGAGCAGGTATTCGCCCAGATCGAGATCGATCCCTTCCCGACCTTCGCAATCCTGGACACGGCACCGTTCCTGTTTCTGCGCCTCGCGCTGCTGGACGGTATCGGCACGGCCAGACGGACCCTCGCCACGCGGTCCGGGTCACGGGACGAACTGCTGCCGCTGGAGCTGGGAGCAACCATGGGGCCCTTCACCGTGACCGAAAAGCGGCGACCGCAAACCTTCTATTTCACCCTGCGGTCGCTTTTCTTCAAATGCCGGACCGGTTTCTCGCTTCGCACTACGCCCTGCGGCACCTTGCTGAGTTTCGATACCATCGCCGAGACGCCGACCCGCCGGGAGCGGATCTGGTGGTTTATTGTCAAACCGGCGCATGTGCTGCTTGCCCGACGGGTGCTCGGAAATATCCGTAGGCGGGCGCTCGGTTCCTGACCCATCAGTCCCCTCAGAATTTCCTCGTTTTTCACGAAAATATTCCCAGCCAATTTCCGGATCGTGTCGCCTTAGGTTTTGGGGAATGCATAACCCCGCAGGCAAACCACACGGTCTTATCCAGGAGGAAGTCATGAAGAAGCTGCGCCTGAACAAGGAAACCGTCCGGAATCTCGATGAAAACCAGATGGCTCAGGTCAACGGTGCGTCGGGCAACAGCTGTTTCAATTCGAACTGCTGTCAAGTCTGGACCGGACATTGCCCATCCTTCATGGATGACACCTGTTTCCATTGCGATACTGAAGGAGTTTGTTTGTAGAAGGGCAGGGATGAACTGGGGGGCGGTATCAACACGGTCTCGCCCCCATTGCCAACGGATCGACGGGAAAATGAAGCAGCACCGGATCGTGATCGGATCGCCGGCCGTCACTCGCGACTCACGGGCCGTCGGGTGCCGTGCCGCAGGTACAACCGGTATACCCCCCGGTTGGGATGTTGGGCGACAGGGTGTCCGGAAAATACACCGTATCGTCAATATCTGTGTCCGGGAGTTTGCCGCCGGTGCCGCCCAGAGCATGGGCGAGGTCGTCCGTCGAGAGGATCCGTAGCGTTTCTCGTTGGAGGCGGAGTTTCGGAATTCGTTTCTGCATGGTAGCTCCTTTGTATCAAAAACAGATACGGGTGGGGCCAGGGTTTTGTGGCTGAGCGGGACATTCCGCTACGGGCCATCTTCGCCTGCACAGACCAGCCTGAGCCTCAAGGCGACATTTTACCACGAATTGGCTGATGGTTATTTCGATTTTTTTCCCGAGAGGGGGGGCGAATCCGTTGCTCCGGCCAGCCAGGCGCGCCAGCGGTCGGTTTCTTCAGCGTCGCCCGTTCGTTGACAGAGCTCCTGGTTGAGTTCGGCCGCGCGGCGTGTTTCCGCATGGTCGGCTCCGTATTCCGCCAGTGTTGCCACGAAGTACTCGGTGACCAGCGGTCGGGCCTCGCCGAATGCGCCCCGTTGCAATTGGATCCGGGCGAGATCGGCGACGGTCTGGATGGTGCGGGGATGCGTGGCCCGCAGTTGCCGCCGGCGCTGGGCGAGGCAGCGTTCGAGCCGGTCGCGAGCACTGGCCAGATCCCCGCGCGCGACATCGTCCAGGGCGAGCTGGTGTTCGGCCATGGCCTTCAGAAAATAGTCCGTGTCCGGGAACAGCTCGTCGGCTATGTGCAAGACTTCCAGGTAGCAGCCGAGGGCCCGTTCCCGCTCGCCACGGCTCGCGAACATATCGCCCTGGAAAAGCAGGGTGATGGCCACGGCCTGATTCGGCTCTCCCTCTTGCTGTTGTTCCCGGAAACGTATGGAGGCGAACAGGGATTCCGCCGCACTGTAGTGTCCGAGTCCGGACCAGGTGGCAGCCAGATCGCGCTGCACCCGCAGCAGGTACGGATGTTCCGGTTTGAGCTGGGTCTGGAAGGCGTCCGCCGCGGCCTTCAGCAACAGCAGCGCCGCCTCGAGATCGCCCTGCTTCCGGAACAGGGAACCGAGATAGTACCGCGCCATGGTGGTGAACATATGGCCCTCGCCGAGCAGCGATTCGAACATGGCCAGCGCCCGCCGGAGATGCTGTTCGCCTTCCTCGTAGCAGGCATCGGCGGCCAGGAAGTGGCCGAGAATCATGAGGTTGCGGCCCACGGCGACGCTGATGCCGTCCCCTTGCCGTTCTTGATGGGCGACCAGTTGGCGATAAATGTCCGCGGCTTCGCTTTGGCTGCCGGTCACTCCGGCGATGGTCGCCAGATTGGCCAGGATGTTGATCACCATCGGATCGTGATCGGACTGCTGCTCCGATCCCAGTTCGCCGTAGAGGGCGAGGGCCTCGCGAAAGATCGGTTCGGCCTTGGCGTAGTCGGAATGTTCCATCATGGTGAGAGCCTGATTCACCAGGGCGTCGGCGAGCTGCATGGGATCCGGATCCGGCAACTCGCGTAACGTCTGCACGCCCTGTGACGCGTGTGCTTCGGCCTTGTCGAAGAAGCCGAGTGAGCGGTGGATCTCGGCGATGGTGAGATGGGTGGCGGCGTTGACCTCGGGGGCGCCCGTGAGCAGCCCGTCCAGTTGCAGCTCCGTCTGCTCGATGGCTTCCAGGAGTGTCAGGTCGGGATCGCCGCCGTGGAGGGGGGAGGCGAGTTGCAGCACCGATCGCAGGTATGTCGACGCGGTCTCGGCCTTGCGGGCCTCCTGCTGGGCCACCCTGGTCATCTCGGCCGCCGCCTGCCTCGCGCGCTCGGACTGGCGGGCGAAGTTCAGACTCGCCACCAGTCCGCTGGCCAGCGCCAGCATCACGGCCGTGATGGCGACCAGCGGGACCAGGTTTCGGCGCAAATATTTCCGCAGCCGGTACGCGACACTCGGCGGACCGGCCTGGATGGGTTCACCACGACGGAAGCGGGCCAGATCGGCGCTCAGCTCCGACACCGTGGCGTACCGCTGTTCCCGGTCCTTCGCCAGGGCGGTCAGGACGATCCAGTCCAGGTCGGTCCGGAGCTGTCGGGCCAGCCGGCCTGGCCGGGTACCCCGGGCCCGCGTCACCATCTCCGCCTCGGCGAGCTGGCCGAGCCGCTGGCTGGGGCGGATCGGTTCCGAATTGAGGATCCGGTGCTGGACCGAGGACAGACCGGCCCGCGCGGGATCGCCGGGATCGAGGGGCAAGACGCCGCAGAGTAGTTCGTACAGAATGGCGCCCAGAGAGTAGATGTCCGACCGGGTGTCCACGTCCCGTCCCGCGGACACCGCCTGTTCCGGGCTCATGTAGTCGGGGGTCCCCACCAGGTAGCCGTGAGCCGTTACCACCGGTTCCGTGGCGGCGGCCTGGTGTAACGCCTTGGCGACCCCGAAATCGATGACCTTGGGCTGCGGTTGCTCACCACTGCCGGCCACGAGGATGTTGGACGGTTTCAGGTCGCGATGGATGATCCCCTTCTGGTGCGCGTGCTGGATTCCCTCGCACACCAAGGTGAACAGATCCAGCCGCTGCTGAATGGTCAACCGGTTCCGGTCGCAGAACTCGTTCAAGGGGATTCCTTGAACGTATTCCATGGTGAAGTACGGGCGTCCCTCGGCGGTGGCGCCGGCTTCGTAGATTCGCGCGATGCAGGGGTGTTCCAGTTGGGCCAGAACCTGGCGTTCCGCCTCGAAACGGGCGAGGACCTCCGCCGTCTCACTGTCGCTCTTGACGATTTTCAGGGCGACGGACCGGTGCACCGGTTCCTGCTGCGTCGCCAGGTAGACGAGTCCCATGCCGCCCTGACCGAGGAACTCCCGCAGACGAAAGGGACCGATATCGATCCCCACCAGCGACTGGCCCGGGTCGAATTTTATTCGCGCCGGCGGCTCGGGCAGGTCGAAGGCGGTGTAGTCTGGCGACTCGTCGAGGATACCGGTTGCGGTCTTGTGAAAGGAGAGGAGGGATTCCACTTCGCTCCGCAGGTCGGGATTATCGGTACAGCGCTCGCGCAAGAAATGGCGCCGCTGTTCCGGCTCCAGCACGAGCGCTTCCATGAAGACACTCTTCACGAGCTGATGAAAATCGTGGCTCACAGTTCGATCCTCCTCCGGGAGTTCCCGAGACGGTCCCCACCTATCAGGGCGACAGAGTGGATCGATATGGCTAATGTCCTTTCCCGGCCCGGCTGGAGGTCGTGTTGAATGGATCTCACTCCTCGTCGCCGAGTAAAGAATCCACATCCAGCTTGACCATCTCCTGGTAGAGCCAGGCGCGGGCGTGGGTCCAGTCCACCTTGACGGTGGCCGGCGAGATGCCCAGGGTTTCCGCCGTTTCGGCAATGGTGAATCCGGCGAAGTAGCGCAGCTTGACCACCTCGGCCTGGCGCGCATCGATGTCTTCCAGCCGCTGCAGGGCCAGGTCGAGAAAAAGCAGGTCGGCCGCCGGTTTCTCCAGCCGGATGCGGAGTTCATCGAACGGGACCTGGATCAGATCACCCCCGTGTTTGGTGCGGGAGTAGCGGCGGGCGCGTTCGATGAGGATCCGCCGCATGGCCTCGGCGGCGGCGGCGAAGAAATGGCGCCGGTTGGCCCAGCGGGTCTTCTCGTCCTTCACCAGCCGGAGGTACGCCTCGTGGACGAGGGCCGTGGCCTGCAGGGTGTGCCGCGGCGTTTCCTGGGCCATCTTGCTGGCGGCCAGTTCACGTAACGCCTCGTACACCAGGGGCAGCAACCGGTCGGCGGCTTCACGGTCGCCGGCGCTGGCGGCGTTGAGCAGGAGTGTGAAATCTCTGGTCATGGCTGCTGCTCGAAGGAATGGGATGGTGGGGCGCTGATAGTGTATGCCTCATCGTGGGGTCGACGTGTAGGCATCTTATCACGGACTCACACTATGTATCTCGTTTCTGGCCTCGATTTTCAATCATACACATTCTATGCACCACATCAAGATGATCAAGGATGTCCTGGAATACTGACCGGCGGCCCGAGTGAGGAACGTCTCCCTCCCGAACCCGCCCGGATTATCGAGAACTGGCATATTTATCATAAGAACTTAGATTGTCTATCAGTTCAGTGGGAAATCCTTTTTCGTGATACTCCCACAGTCTGTGTTTACGGCCTTGATGGCCTGAGCTGTCCCTCAACCTCGAGGTTACCCGAATGCCCAGCTTGTATTGGAGCCGGTTCCTGGTCACGATCACCCTGCTCGCCTGCAGTTCCCTGGCGGCGGCCCAGTGCGGCCCCGGTTGTCCCGCCTGTTCGGGAGGCGCCTCCGAGACCATCCTGGACCCCTACATGGTGAAGGGTTCGGTGCTGGTTTTGCCGGATGGCGAGGAGGAGACCGCGGTCTTCAACCTGGCGGGTACCGTGTTGCCGCGGCTCGAACTCGGCGTCGGCTACGCCCGCGAGTCCGAGCAGACCATCTGGATCGCCAAGCTGGAGGCGGTGGCCGAGCGGAAGGATTCCTGGCGACCGGCAGTGATTCTCGGCACCGGCAGTGTCGAGACCGGCGGCAGCGACCAGTCGGGTTTCTTGCTCCTGTTCAAGGAGGTTCCGCTCGACAACGATTTCACGCTGGGTCTGTCGGGTGGGTATGCCGCCGACGTTCCCGATTTCGCGGAGAGTTTCGGCCTGGCGTCGCTCTCCGTGATCTTCCGGGAGAAGGTCGCCCCATTTTACAACTATGATGGCCGCAGTTCACACGCCGGCCTGACCTGGTACGCCGCTGAATGGCTGCAGCTCACCGGCTTTGCTCTGGAGATGGAAACGCTGGCGTTGTCGGTGGGGATCAAAAAGACTATTCTCAACACACCTTGAGATCGTTTCATCCTGGCGATCAGTACTGAACCGTCATCTGCACGAGGCCTCGCCATGTCCAGTACCAAGCGCACCGTCCACGTCCGCCAACGCGAGTTCACCTGGATCCTGCGCGGGGACTATCTCTGGCAGTCTCCGGAGAAGCACATCCTCGTGTTCACCCGCAACGATGCGGCAAGCGTCCTGTATGTCGATCCCCACGCCTGGGATTT
>JBDRBC010000542.1:0-3974 GCA_043823125.1 bacterium
CGATGATCATACCGTCAGTCTCGTGATGGTTCATGAGGCTATCCACGGCGGCGTGCAGCTGCTGGGCGAGAACCGGGTCGTTGTCGCAATTGGCCCAGTATATGTACCCGATGCGAGTGCCCTCGATGATGCCCCAGGAGATCCACTCGTTCTGGAAGGTGTCGTACATGGGAACACCCGGGATGGGGAGCTGCTCGTTGCCGAAGATCGGGCTGACCAGCTCCTGCAGCGGCGAGGTATCCAGATGCACGGTGTCGCCCGTGGCGTATCGGACAAGGTCGATGGTGTCGAAGAGGTGCCAGTTGAGGCCGGCGCTCATCAAGAAGGCGTGACTGCACGATTCCGCGTCGCTGCCCCAGACCCATTGATTACGCAATGGCAGACCGGCGGCGATGAGTTCCGGGTATTGCTGTTTCCACGGTACGCCCTCGTAGCCCAGCACGATGTCGCCGGGTTCCAGTCCGAGGGGATGATCCGGCACGACCCGGTATACGAGCAGGCTGCTATCCGGCAGCACAGTCAGGCTGGCCCCGAACCGGTAATTGTTGTGCCAGCCGCCTACCTGGAAAATGGGTGTGTCCGGCTGCAGAGGGGTTCCGTACACGACGGGCAGGTCGGCGATGTAGGTATGCGCCTCGAGCATGTCCAGCGAGAGTCGGCCCATGAGCGCGGCGAAAGCGCCCCGGCTGAGCCCCGCTGCCACCAGCGGCCGGTAGCGAGCCACCAGGCTGTCCAGGTCCACGTCCAGGTGCTGGAAGGCGGCATACCGTTCGTCGACGGCCTGGACGGCTGCGTCGAGGAGGGCCAGCTTTTCCGTCGTGGGCAATCCTTCGCCCCACTGCTCGTCGACCGCAGTGGCCCAGTCCGTTTTAGCGGGGGGGCCGTGCCCCGGAAGCCCCTCGCCGGAGACGACAACTGGGGCGAGTCGCTGGTACCCCCAGCTGCTCACGGTGGCCATCGGTCCTCCGGGGCACGGTATATGACCGGAGGAGAGCAGGCTGGTCGCTGCTTGCGGCAGACCCTCAGGCATCATAAAAGTGGCAATGATGCCGGCAGCAAGTATTGCGACCAGCGGACCGTATCCCCTGGAGATCGGTTTCACTCTGCCCTCCTCGGCTTCGGGTGTTTGTGAGTAAAATAATCGCCCTCGCCGCCGTCGACCTGAAGAAGGCCTGAAGTTGATCTCCTGAATGGGCGAGAACCGCCATTCCAGGGCCGATCCCGCCCGGCGGAGTCTGTGGGATTGATGGAGCGGCACGTGTTACCGTATTGTTAGTCCATGATCGAGATCTGCCCGGGTCCACTCGAAAGTATTCGAGGTGCTGATATCGATGAATCTGGATTCTGACCAGCTCCCTGCTTTTCAGGAAACCACGACCTTCACTGCCGGTGAATGGCTAGTCCAACCGGATCATGGCCGGCTGTCCCGGGCCGGGCGGGTGGAGCATGTCGAACCGCGGGTCATGCACGTGCTCTGCTGCCTGTCCAGCCGATCGGGCCAGGTCATCTCTCGCGAGTCGTTGCTGCGCGCCGTCTGGCTGGACACCGTGGTGAACGAGGAATCACTGACCAAGTCCATCTCCGTGCTGCGCCGGGTGTTCGCCGACGATCCCAAGAATCCACGGGTCATCGAGACGGTCATCAAGCGGGGGTATCGTTTCCTGTTGCCGGTGCAGCAGGTGGCGGAAGCGAACGGTGCGGCCGAGACACCAGAGGTCGTCACGCCCGAGACATTGCCGGGGCGCTCTCCCCGTCGCCGGATACTGATCGCCGGCGCGGTGTTGTTGCCGCTGGTGGCCATCGCGTTGCTTTTCGTGTTTGCGGCGTTGCCGACGCCCTCTCCCCGGAAAACCGTACGGAGTACGCCGGTAACCAGATATCCCGGGCGAGAACGACATCCGTGCTTTTCACCTGATGGGAATCTGGTGGCCTTCAGCTGGAACAGCTGCGACAGCACGGGATGGGACATCTTCATTCGCCAGATCGATTCCGACAATCCCCTGCGGCTGACCCGGCATCCGGAAGACGAGATCTTCCCGGTCTGGAGTCCCGACGGCAAGACCCTGGCGTTCCTGCGGCGTGGGGACGAGGGGGGGCTCTTCACCATTCCGGCGCTGGGGGGCAACGCCCAGCGGCTGCTCGAATTCCCGGTCGATCCCACTGGCCTGGACTGGTCCCCCGACGGGAAACAGCTCGTTTTCGCCCGGGAGCCGGCAGCCGATTCGACAGCAGCGCTGTACAGCTATGCTCTGGCCACGGGCAAGGTCCGCCGGCTGTCCACGCCGCCGCCGGATCACAGGGGTGACCGCTATCCGGCCATTTCGCCCGACGGCCAGTCCATCGCCTTCGTGCGTTCGGATGGGGCCGGTTTCCACGACCTCCACCTGCTTTCCCTGGCGGACGACAAGATACGGCGGATAACCAGGAACCAGCGGCGGGTGGTGAGCGTGGACTGGTTCCCCGACGGGGAGCGGCTCATCTTCTGCGCCCGGCCCAAAGGCATGTATCAGCTCTTCACCGTCGATGTGCACGGTGGCGACCCGGTCTGGTTTCCCACGCAGCACGAGACCGCCATGCGCCCAGCGGTCTCGCCCGATGGCGACTGTCTCATCTACGAGGCGCTACAGGTGGACATCGACATCATGCAAATATGGCTCGCGTCGGATCTCGGTTCGGCCCCGGACCTGATACCGCTGGTCCAGTCGACCGCCATCGATCGCGATGCGCGCTTCTCTCACGACGGCACTCGGCTTGTCTTCGTCTCGTCACGTTCGGGATACCTGGAGATCTGGGTGTGCGACGCCGGGGGAGCGATCCCCAGACAGATCACCGACTACGAGGGAGCCGATTTACGATCGCCGGTCTGGTCGCCGGATGACCGGTTCCTCGCCTACTCCGTCGCCAATCCGGACCAGTACGAGCTGGTGATCCATGATCTCGAGAGCGGACAGCCGCGTCAGATCCTTCGCTCTGAAGCGCACGAGATCGTGGATTTCTGGTCGAGCGACGGCCGTTGGCTCTACTATCACGTTTCCGTGCCGACGGGGCATCACTATTACCGGATCTCCATCGACGACCAGGAAGTGGAGCACCTGGGGCTCGATCAGGTCGGGCTCCTGAAGCAGTCCGCCAGCGGTGATCTCTGGTATCTGAAATGGAATAACGGCGACCTCTGGATGCGCCCCCTTGAAACCGGCATCGATTCTCTGGTCCGGCCCGAATTCTTCTACGATCGCTGGCAAGACCTGGAGCCGGCAGCCGGGGGGCTCTTCTTCACCGCTGGCACCCCGGAGCACCCCCTGCTCGTCTACCTCGATGCTGCCGGCGAGAAGCAGTGGCTTTTTCCCGAGATCGACGCGGATTACACCACCAACATCGTGGTGTCGCCGGCCGGGGACCGTGTGCTCCTCGAGCGGCAACGGATCGAGTGCGATCTGATGCTGGTGGAGAGTCCGGACTGACCACCACCGTCGCCGGATAGACCGTTCGCCGGCCCCGAACCACCTCGGACCCGCCGCGGACCCGTTTTCACACCATCAGGACACAATCTTCAGACAGGGTTCAGGCCCGAGAGGTCCAGGATTCCGTATCGTGCAATCCGGATTTACAGAAAGATAAGATAACTGTGGGACTGATTCGGCCAATTCCCCCGAGACAGGATCAGATCGATGCGACTGGCGATATGTGAGCGGCAATACGGAGCCCTTCTCCGGGCTGCATCTCCATTTCGATGTCCAGTATATCTGGGGAACGACAATGCTCGTGAGCTGCATCAACGCAGACGGCCCCCTGGACGAACAGGGGGGGGGGCGATCTTCGACGAGCGCTACACCGCCTCGCCGTTTCCCGTCTTGCCGATGCGCGGGCCGCGATATGTTTCGCACGCTGGCAACGAAACCCCGCCGTTCATCATTCTCACGGCCGCGGTCCGCTCCATCGGTCTCGCTCAGCTCGCCAACAGTCACTCCGACACG
>JBDRBC010000543.1:0-2589 GCA_043823125.1 bacterium
GAAGATCCTGGTGGAAGGGGTTGCTCGGGTGCAGATCACCCGCTTCGACGGCGACGATTCCTTCCTCTCGGTGAAGGTGGATCCGTTGAAGGATGTGATCGAGGACGATCAGGAGCTGGAGGCGCTCAGCCGGTCCATCAAAGAACGGTTCAAGGAGTACGTCCGGTTGAATAAACGGCTGCCCGACGAGGTGATGCTGTCGGTCCTGAACCTGGACGAGATCGACCGCATGACCGATTCCATCAGCGCCTACATTCTCGGCAAGGTGCCGCTCAAGCAGGAACTCCTGGAAGAAGTGAGCCTCAAGGAGCGGATGCGGCGGATCAATCAGGTGCTGGCCAGCGAACTGGAAATCCTGCAGATCGAGCAGCGCATAGACACCGAAGTGCAGAGTCAGGTACAGAAGAACCAGCGCGAGTTCTACCTGAACGAACAGCTCCGCGCCATCCGCAAGGAACTCGGGTACACCGCCGACGAGGACACCGAGATCGAGGAGTATTCCGGTCGGCTGGAAAAGAGCGATCTGACCGCCGAGGCGAAGGAGGTCGCTCAGCGTGAGATCAATCGGCTGGCGCGTATGCCGGCCATGTCGCCCGAAGCCACCGTGGCGCGCAACTATCTCGATACCCTGTTCGGCCTGCCGTGGAAGAAGCGCTCACGTGATCGGGTTGACACGATTCTCGTGCGGGAGCAGCTCGACGCGGACCACTACGGTCTGGTGAAGGTCAAGGATCGCATCATCGAGTTCCTGTCGGTCTACAAGCTGACCCGCAAGTTACAGGGATCGATTCTTTGTCTGGTGGGGCCGCCGGGGGTGGGGAAGACGAGCCTCGGCCGTTCCATCGCCGGGAGCATGAAACGGCGTTTCGTGCGCATCTCCCTGGGGGGTGTGCGAGACGAGGCGGAGATCCGGGGGCATCGCCGCACGTACATCGGCAGCAAGCCGGGGCGGATCATCGAATCGCTCCGGCGGGCAGGCACCAAGAACCCGGTATTTCTGCTGGACGAGATCGACAAGATGGGCGCCGATTACCGTGGTGACCCGGCGGCGGCGCTGCTCGAGGTTCTCGACCCGGAACAGAACGCCCACTTCAGCGATCACTACCTGGAAGTGGACTTCGATCTCAGCAACGTCATGTTCGTCACCACTGCCAACTCGTTGCATTCCATTCCACCGGCCCTGGAAGACCGCATGGAGATCATTCGCCTACCCGGCTATCTGGAGCACGAGAAGCTGCAGATCGCCGAGCAGTTCCTCCTCCCGCGGCAGATGGAGCGGAATGGGGTGCAGGAGTGGCAGGGTGGATTCCAGCGCAAGGCGATCCAGACCATCATCGACGGCTACACCCGGGAGGCGGGTGTCCGGAATCTGGAACGGGAGATCGCCAGCATCTGCCGCAAGGTGGCCAAGATCAAGGCCGAGAAGGACGCCTTCCCGTGCGCGGTGACAGCGCAAGGGGTCCAGCGATATCTAGGTATTCCCAAGTTCCGCCGCCGGGTGGTGGACCAGGATCCGGAGGTTGGTGTGGTGGTGGGCCTGGCCTGGACCAACGCCGGCGGGGAGATCCTCGAGGTCGAGGTGGCTGCCGTGCCGGGCAGCGGGAAGCTGCTCATCACGGGTAACCTGAAGGACGTCATGCGCGAGTCCGCCGAGGCGGCTCTCAGTTACGCCCGCACCCGGTGCCGCGATCTGCCAGAGGAATTCCTGAAGAAGCACCACATCCATATCCATATCCCGGAGGGGGCCATCCCCAAGGACGGGCCAAGTGCTGGCATCGCCATCGCCACGGCCATCGTCTCGCTCCTGCAGAACCGGCCGGTGCGCAAGGACGTGGCCATGACTGGCGAGGTCACCCTGCGCGGTAAGGTGCTGGCCATCGGCGGCCTGCCCGAAAAAGCGGTAGCGGCGGTCCGGGTCGGCACCAAGCACCTGATCATTCCGCGGGAGAACGAGAAGGATTTCCGGGAACTATCTCCGGTTGTGCGCAAGCAGTTGACCGTCCACCTGGTGGAGAGCATGGACGAGGTCCTCGAACTGGCGTTCCAGTGACCGGGAGGTTTACATGCGGGTCGAATTCGTCACCAGCGCCGCCGATCTGGGCGGTCGACCGGAACTGGTCCTGCCCGAGTTCGCCTTCGTCGGTCGGAGCAACTGCGGCAAGTCCTCGCTGATCAATCATTTCCTCGGTCGCCAGCGCATCGCCAAGATCAGCGGCCAACCGGGAAAAACCCGTTTGCTCAATTACTTCCTCGTGGACGACCGGTATTACGTCGTCGATCTGCCCGGGTACGGGTTCGCCAAGGTGAGCAAGCAGCAGCGTGCTGCCTGGTCCCGCTTGATCCGCGCTTACCTCGCCGTGGATGACCGACCTTTGGCGGTGTTCCATCTGCTCGATGTTCGTCGCCGCCCCTCGGCAGACGACGTGGAGATGGCCACCTGGCTCCGGGCCGCCGGTCTGCCTCAAGCCATCGCCGTGACCAAGATCGACAAGGAGAGTGGCAACCGGCGCCCAGTTCGCTACAAGGAGATCATCTCGGTATTGCAACCGCCAGCGGAGACTCCGTTTCTCCCCACGTCGGCAAGTGAAG
>JBDRBC010000544.1:0-7286 GCA_043823125.1 bacterium
CTCCCTTCTTCTGCAGCAGCCCCTCACGCGAGACAAAATTACAGGATTTCGGCTGGCCTCTGCACCCAGAACCTGATACGCTCCATTCACGCTCGTGCTCATGAGGGCGCGGGGATTTTCTCGCCCACCCAATATTGATCCAAGATCGGCCAGTGGATGTCGTTGTGCTTTACGAAGACGTGGGTAGTGCATTGTCAGGTGCATGCAAGCTTACTCACGGTGGTTTTGCCTCGATCCCTGGCGTTGTTATCTGGGCCGGGTGAATCACTTTGAGTGGAGCTGAGAGGTTCTGGTCAATTCGTTAAGTGAATTGGTGAGTAGTCTGAAAGGTCGAGTTTAATGGCATCAGGGAAGAAGAAGTCGACGAAAAAGGCTGTCAAAAAGAAGGCCAGTAAGAAGACCTCGGCCACCAAAAAGAAAGTAGTCCGCCGCAGTGGACCAGGAACAAGCAGCACAGGTCCCAAAAAGAAAGCTTAACTGTCACTCACCAAAGGACACGTCTTGAAGTTAGCCGATGCGCGAAACGCCTACTATGAGTACTCAGGAAAGGCGAGCGATTCGACGCGGTCGCTAGCTCTTGCGGGTATTGGGATTATATGGGTTTTTAGGTCGCAAGTTGGAAACGGGCTAGCAATCGATCAGCGACTGTATCTGCCGGCGGCGCTTTTTGCTATATCGCTGGCCTGTGATCTCTTGCAGTACGTTGCAGGTGCGGTCGTCTGGGGGATCTATCATTGGCACAGAGAGCGGCGGGACCCAATGGCAAATGACGTTGAGTTCCTTGCACCAGGGAAGCTCAATTGGTCAACGCTTGGGTTATTTTGGCTCAAGGTATTAGTAATTGTTCCGGGTTACTGGATTGTAGTCAGGTATCTACTTGAGAAGTGGAGCATGTAAGGACGAATTCTTGTTCGCCATCCTAGGGAGGTCTTATGCCTTTCCATGCGATTGCGGTTCTCTCGGGTAATCGCCAGAAGACGATTCCCAACAAATCCGAAGATCAGATTCTCTCTCAGGTAGTTCTACCCTTTGTTTCGAAGGGGGTCATCACTGCCAAATGGGGCAAGAAGACGCGGTCGTACCAAGTGCTTGAGCTTCGCATCTTCGAGACCGAAACGGCCTGGGACAAACGCACTGGCCCCCTTACCGATCTCATCAAGCGCAAACGAAACCAGTTCCCGCGTTTCAAGGACAAAGCGCAGAAGTTACTCGGCAAGGACAGTCCTAGAGTCTTCGTGATCATGCCCATTCAGGGTGAGAAGACCGGAACCCAGGAGGATCAACGGGTCTATCGCGAGTATGACGAACGCTTTGTTGCAATGGAATTAGTGATCTCGGATTATGGCGGAGTCGCGATTCGAATAGACAAGGAGCACCCACTTGAAGATCTCGTCGGACGCATCAAGAAAGAAATTCGCGATGCAGCATTCATAGTCGCTGATCTCACGGACGAGCGACCTTCGTGTTACTTCGAGGCCGGCTACGCAGAGGCGCTCCCACGACCCATTGTCTACGTAGCGAGTAAGCAGAGTGTCTTGAATCCGGGAATGCCTACTAGGATACACTTTGACATCCACATGAACGTTCATCTATTCACGAATCACGGGGAGCTGAAGGAAAAACTCGAAAGCGCTATCGAGAAGAATAAAGCCTTACTCTTTGGCGAGGCACCGGATGGCTAACATTCGGTTGCAGTTGACGGCGCTGCGCGCCGCCTATCCGCAGCCACGTTAGAAGCACTTGATAGGAAGAGATGTCACGGGGGCGCATCATGGTAGATGACGATCGTCCAACAGAGAGACAAAATGATTTCGCCAAGGAACTTGGGATTAAGATAAAGCATGGCATGACGCGTACGCAGGTTAGCGAACTCATCAGTGAGGCCCTCGTCCGTCGAAATCCGCCCAGCGAAGGAAATCTGCGTTCCGCCAAAGATCTAGGCATTGATCTCCCTCGGCCCATGCCCAAGAAGGAGATGTTCGACCACATTTGGAGCACACTGAATGCAAAAGGTAGAACCGAAGATATGGCTGCGTTCTTTACCTATCGAGTATGCCGGGGTTTTGTTGAAGGCGGGAAGGACCACCCACTGGCAAACGGCGTGAAAGCACCAGCTATTCGAGAGATAGCAAAGGGAATTGCCTCGAATGACAAGGCCATGGCCTCAATTAAGCGATATGAGGGGCGGCAGTTGATCCGGTTTGGCCGGTGGACGACGCCTCAGGGATTCGAGGTAGAAGGCGGCAGCAAGCGAACAATGGGATATAAGGCAGTTAAGCAATTGATATCAACGCAACTTGGCCTTGCCGACCCAAAGGACATGACACAAAGGCCAAATGGTCGAGCAAAGAGTACGTCCTCTGGCTGTCTAGGAGTGGTCGCTGTATTCATCGTCTTGATGCTAGTCGGTGCCTTGATCCTATAACACGCTGTTCTTGTGCAAGGGGGCTTCTGACTGCTACCTGCGGATTGCCATCCGCAGGCACGTTAGGAAGATAGAATGTGTGAGAATCTCCCAGAGAATGTACCGTCGAAAAAAGAGGATATTCTTGCAGCCTCATATGACGGGGTTGTGCAAGGGCTCACTGGTTTAGCCACGTCTGGCAAGCAAGGGCCGGTTGTGGCGGCTGGACATATTCTCCAGAGAATTCGAACGGTTCAGTAAATAACCTTTCTCTTCTTGATAGCACGAGAAAGGCAATCTGCATTATAGGGACAACCAATTCTCTGAATCTGCTTTCTGGACTTCGACATCATAAGCGACAATCTCGTGAACCGACACCGTCGTTCCCAGCTCACCCATATCTAGTTGACGATCGATCCCCATACCCACCCAGGAGGCCCCAAATGCCCCCAAACCCAACCCAACAACTCAACTTCCACCCCCCACCCCACAGCTGCGATCTTGTCATGCAAGGCGGCATCACAAGCGGGGTCGTCTATCCCCGCGCCGTCGTGGAGCTGGCCAAGGATTACCGCTTCGTCAATATCGGCGGATCATCCGCCGGAGCGATCGCCGCGGCGGCCGCGGCGGCGGCGGAGCACGGCCGAAATAACGGTGGTTTCGACAAGCTGTACGATCTTTCAGACGATCTCGGCAAAATCCTCTTGTCGCTCTTCCAGCCTCAACCTCGTCTACGTACCCTGTTCCGCCTCTTCCTCGCCTGCCTGACCGGTTCACAGAAAACCAAGTTCCCACGGGTGTTGTGGACCCTTATCACCGGATACAAGTGGCCGGGGTTGCTGTCCCTGATGCCCGCCGGTCTGCTGGCGATCTGGACTCTCAAGAGCGGCTCCTTTTCAGCCTGGATCGGTGTTCTGATCCTGGCGATCGTTGGTTGGATAGTGTTCATGCTGCTGAAGCTCTACCACCAGTTCATGAACGACCTGCCACGGATGGACTACGGCATGTGCCCCGGCGTCCAACAGCCGGGCGAGTCGACAGGCGCACTCAGCGACTGGCTGGCCGACAAGCTCGACGAGCTGGCCGCTAACGATGCGACTTTCAATTACAAGGAAAATGGAATCAAGAAATCCACGAAGCGCCCCCTCTGTTTCAGTGATCTCTGGGGAACGCACAAAGATGCCGAGAAAAACCCGATCATCAACCTGCAGATCATGACCACGAACCTCACAACCGGCCGGCCCTATCGTATCCCGTTCAATGAAGACGGCTTCTATTTCCGCAAGGACGACATGCTCAGGTTCTTTCCGAAACGGGTCGTCGACTGGATGGTCAAGAAATCGATAGCGGACACAGTGGACAATAGTTATTACACCTTGGAGAACATGAAGGATCTGCCCGTGGTGGTGGCGGCTCGGATGAGTTCCAGCTTCCCCTTGCTGCTCACCGCGATCCCCCTCTACGCCAAGGATTACACACTCCAGGACGCGGACGAAAGGAAGATACTCCGGCCCTGCTGGTTCTCGGATGGCGGTATCTGCAGCAATTTCCCCATCCATTTCTTCGACAGTCCGTTCCCCCGCCGACCGACGTTCGGTATCTCGCTGGAGAACTTCAGCGCCCCCCATCACACAAACAATGACCAAGGCGACATCCAAGTCTACTTGCCCGAGAACATGCTGGCGGGCATTCGTCGCAGCTTCACGCCTATCAGTTCCGCAAACGAATTCCTGGGCGTCTTGATGCGCACCATGAAGGACTGGCAGGACACCCTCCAGTGCACCCTGCCCGGCTTCCGGGACCGGGTCGCCAGCGTGAGGCTCAAACCGGATGAAGGCGGCTTGAACCTCGACATGTCGGACAAGCGTGTCACGAAGCTGGTGAATCTCGGAGAGCAAGCAGGTGTCACCCTCAGGAGGGACTTCGATTTCGATCGTCATCGCTGGGTGCGGTATCTGGTCACGATGGGCAAGATCGACGAGACGGTCACGAGCGTGCAAGACATCTATGACACCAACGACTCCGGCTACCCGTCCCTTCACGATTTCGTCCGGACCTACGGCGAGGCGCCCGCGGCCTACAATGAGCTCCCGAAAAAGTGGCGGAAGAAGGCCCGGAAGATTCTGGCGGTCTCGTACAGGGTGTCCAGCGAATGGCGAAAGGACCCGTGGCTCAGCAAGTCACCGAAACTCCCGAAACCCAGGGTAGACCTGCGTATCATGCCCAAAACCTGACGATCAGACGCCCGGGGATTGCGGTGGGATTCTGGTTCCAGATCGTGCTCGAGGGGCTCACTGCCAGGTCTCATCGCCAATTGTCTGGTCGATTTCCGGCCAAGCGTCCTGCTCGACCGAATAGTCGACCGGGTTGACAGTGCCCCGCCATCGCAGCTACCCGCAGAACCCCCCACCCCCAACCCCACCCCCAACCCCCTGCAACAAAACACCATAACCACACTACGAAACTTTTCGTATTGACAACGAAACTTTTCGTAGTACACTACGTAATATACCCCGTTCGCCACCCCCCGGACAACCCGGGCCGACCACAGGCAGGAGGAACCCGATGTCACGCAAATCCACCGGACGACCCACCAACGCCGAGCTGGCCATCCTGTCCGTGCTCTGGGAAAACGGTCCCGGCACGGTGCGCGAGGTCCACGACAAGCTCGACGGCGACGTGGGCTACACCACCGTCCTGAAGCTGATGCAGATCATGACCGAGAAGGGCCTGGTCGAGCGGGACGAATCGCAGCGCGCGCACGTCTATTCGGCCACCAGGCCGCGCGAGGAGACCCAGGGCAACCTCGTCGGCGACCTCATCACGCGCGCCTTCGACGGATCGGCGAGCAAGCTGGTCCTGCAGGCGCTCGCGAACCGGCCGACCTCCAAGGATGAGCTCGACCAGATCCGGCAGCTGCTGGACGACCTCGAGAGCCAGTCCGGGGAGCCGACGCCATGAGCGCGGTGCTGGACACCATCCTGGCCGCCATCCCGGCCACTATTCTGGACACCATTCTGGACACTGCCGCCGAGCCCGCCATGCACGCGCTGGTCCACTTCCTGTGGCAGGGCAGCGTGGTGGCCATGGCGCTCGGCATCGTGCTGCTGTCGCTGCGCCGCCGCAGCGCCGCGGCGCGGTACCAGTGCGCGTGCTGGGCGCTGGCCGTGATGGTGGTCCTGCCCTTCGCCACCGCCGTCCGGTACGAGTGGAATGCATCCCGGGCCGAAACGCCGGCGACCCTTGCCGGGCCCGCGGGGGAACCGGCAACGGCGGGTCGCGTCGGCACGGACGCTGCCGTCCTCGCCCCCGCCGCCACCTTGCAGCCCCGCGACACCAGCTCCGCCATCAAGGAGCTGGCCCGGTCCACGCAGCAGACCGCCACCGAAGCCACCAGCGGCATCGCCGGCGCCCTGCTCCGCCAGCTCGCCTGGAACCCGCAGCAGACCGACACCGCGCGCTGGGTCCTGGGTTTCTGGCTGGCCGGAGTCTGCCTGCTGTCGATCTTGCACCTGGGCGGCTGGTTCCGCGTGCAGCGGCTGCGCAACTCGCACGTGGAGCCCGTGCCCGCGGCCTGGCAGGAGCGCGCCGACACGTTCTGCCGCAAGCTCGGCATCAGGCGCGCGGTGCGACTACTCCGCTCGGCCGCCGTCGACGGCCCCCTGGTCATCGGCTATCTGAAGCCGGTTGTCCTGATCCCGGCGAGCGCCGTCACCGGCCTGCCCACGCGGCAGCTGGAGTGCATCCTCGCCCACGAGCTGGCCCACATCTGGAGGCGCGACTACCTGGTCAACATCCTGCAGATCGTGGCCGAGACCCTGCTGTTCTTTCACCCCGCCGTGTGGTGGGTGTCGCGGCAGATCCGCGCCGAGCGTGAGAACTGCTGCGACGATATCGCAGTGCAACTTGCCGGGGATCGTCTCGCCTACGCGCGCGCCCTGGTCGACCTGGAAGAGCTGCGCCTGGCCTCCCCCCGATTGGCCCTGGGTGCCGGAGACGGCCCCTTGCTGAGGCGCGTCAAACGATTAGTGGGAGGTCCTGACATGTCGATGTATTCGAGCCGTAACCTGTTGGCCGGTACCCTGGCCGCGATGTTGATCCTGATCGGCGGCGCCGTGCTCGCCCTTGCCGCCCAGGAACGCCTGGGCGAGGTCGTGGCCATGGCCGCCAGCAGTGACGAGGAGCAGGTAACCGTAAGCGGCGGCTGGTCGGCCGAGCGCTACGACGACGAGCTCTACCTGGAGATCCGCGAGCGCGGCGACCGCGACCGCCGCCACCGCGGGCAGTGGAACATGACCCTGCACGTCGATCTCGACGATTTCGAGGGATTGACCTTCAGCGAGGATGCCGTGTTCAGCCTCGTCCGCGAGGCCGGCACCTTCCGCTTCACCGGCGATTTCGAAGGGCCCGAACGGCGCGCCGAGGGCGACGGCCGGTTCACCTTCGCCGCCGACCCGGTGTTCGCTGACCGCCTCGGGGAACTCGGCACCCGTCGCCTCGACGACGAGGAGCTCCTCGTCCTGGCGGCCCAGAACCTGCACGTGCGCACCGTACGGGAACTGCGTGACCTGGGCTACGGCCCCTTCGACTCTGACGAGCTGGTCACCATCGCCATCTTCGAGGTGACCCCCGAGTTCATCGCCGAGATGGAACGCGAGGGTTACAAGGACCTCGACCTGGACACCCTCGTGGCCATGCGCGTGCACGACGTCGACGCCGAGTTCGTCGGCAACCTGCGCCGCGCCGGTATCGAGACCGACGACGAGGACGACCTCATCGCCTGGGCCGTGCACGACATCGACCCCGAGTACATCGAGGACATCCGCGCGCAGTTCGGCGATAACCTGGATCTCGACGACATCATGGCCTTCAAGATCCACGG
>JBDRBC010000545.1:0-8059 GCA_043823125.1 bacterium
GAGCTGATCGCAGCTGACGGCTTGCTCTACGAGATCGACCTGGAACTGGAATGTTCCAGCGGGACCTATGTGCGCTCCCTGGCCCGAGATCTGGCGGCGGCCGTTGGCAGTGCCGGCATCGTCACCACACTGTCGCGCTACCGCGTCGGACCTTATCGGCTCGAAGATGCCGTACCACCCGCTGCCATCAACGACGGATCACGGCTCGTGGCGGCGCTCCAGCCACTCCGGTCGGCCCTGCCCCACCTGCCCTGCCTGGAACTCACTCCGCAGGAGGCTTTGCTGATCCGGCACGGCGGTCAACCTGAGTTCAGCTGGCTGAAACGTCTGGACCAACCGCCGCCGCTGGCGCAGAATACCGGCAGTGGTGAAGAGCAACACTTTCAGATGCGGGATCCAGGCGGCGCGCTGGTGGCCATCGGCTGGCTGGCTGGCACTGGAGGATTGCTGCGGAGTGCAGCGGTTTTTCCCGTCGCCGATGAAGAGGAGTGACGATGCGCCTGATCCGGTTGACCACGGAATATCTCACCCGGATCATGGCCGGGGACGACCACTTGCCCCGTGGTGAGATCGAGAGCTGCGCCCTGTCGCTCGGCTCCTTCGATGGTCTCCATCGCGGCCATCAACAGCTCATCAAGACGGTGCAGAATGCCAAGACGCAGCACGGTCTGGCGGCGAGCTGTCTGTTCACCTTCCGCCGTCATCCTCGGCTGATCCTTGACGACAAGCCCGAACCGTTTCTGCTGACCACCTGGCGCGAGAAGTTGTCCCTGCTCACCGACAGCGGTCTCGACGTGGTGGTGGCCGCCGATTTTTGTCCTGCCCTCGCCAGTCTCTCGTATCAGGATTTCGTCGGCCGTTTCTTGGTGGAGTTCCTCGGCATGTCGCACTTCGTCACCGGGTACGATGTCCACCTGGGCGCGGATCGCCGGGGGACTGCCGATTCCCTGGCTGAACTGGGCAAACAACTCGGCTACAGCTTCGAGATCGTGCCGGCCCTTAGCGATGCCGGCCAGACCATCAGCAGCTCCACCATCCGCCAGAGTCTGGGCGCTGGCGATCTGGCTGCGGCCACCCGGATGCTCGGCCGGCCGTACGCGCTCTGGGGTGAGGTGGTTCCCGGGGAGAACCGTGGGCGGAGCATCGGCTATCCCACGGCGAATCTCTTGCCGCTGTTCGAATACAAGTTGTTGCCTGCGCCGGGAGTATATGCGGTGAAGGTGCAGCTGCCCGGCGATGTGGCGCGCGTCGGCGCCAAGAACGGTATCCTCGGACGAGTCACCGAAAGTCTACCGGAACTGGATCGCAACGGCTCGGTGCTCAGCATGGCGCCTTCCGAATGGGCTGTCTGTGGGGGTATGTTGAACTTCGGGCGCGTACCCACTTTTCACGATTCCGGCCTACCCGTCCCGCGGGTCGAGGCGCACATCTTCGACTTCGATGGTGACATAAGAGGAAGGACGGTCAAGGTCGAGTGGCTGTCACGTCTCCGGGAGGAACAGAAGTTCGACAGTGTGGCCGAACTGGTGAAGCAACTCGAACTGGATGAACAAGCTGCACGGGCGGTCATCGCAGCGAGCCTTTGACCAGTCCTGCCGTTCCCGTATTGTCGGCCACCGTGACAGCATCTTATCCCGGCACACTTCTTGATCTTCAAGATATTTCGAGCACAGAGAGGTCCAGGAGACCGTCCGGGTCAGCGTGAGGCAACTCCCGTTTCTGCCCGCATCCGGACAGTTTCCGCAGAAATTCCTTGCGTTCAACAGCGACTGTGGTAGAAAAAGCAGGTGGTACCATGAGGAAACGGTTGCCGGCCAAGGAGGGCCTCGGTGTCCCTTAGAAGCCTACCCAGTGGCTTGTCCGCCACGCTTTTTCTATTTCTTGTTGTCTGTTTGCTTCCCACCGGCTGGCGTGAATGCCCGGCGCAAGAAGTGTCGCCCGAGATGCTCGACGAGGCTGCTCGTCGTTCTGGCATGAGCCAGGACGAGCTGCAGCGTCGCTATGAGCAGCGTCAGGCACAGGCCGGAGTGGACAGTCTGGCCCAGACCGAACCGGGACGAACCAGCCTGGCGGGCATCAACGACAGTATACCCGGTGGCGCGACCCCGCTGGTGGTCTTGCCGTACTCGGTGCGCGACCTGGCGAACGCGGAAATGGTGCTGGTGCCGGGAGCGGATCCTGGGGAATCGTCGGATCAGGAACTCCAGCATTTCGGCGCCGATTTCTTCCGCCTCGATCCGGGCGTCTTCAATCCGACCACCTTCGGCCCGGTCCCGGACGATTATCTCATCGGGGTGGGTGACCAGATCGTGGTGGATGTCTGGGGCGAAGTGGAGTTCCGGCTGGAGCGTGTCGTCGATCGCGACGGCGCCATCATCTTACCGCGCGGGGGCAAGATCTCCTGCAACAATCGGACCCTGGGACAGGTGGAACGGACCATCCGCGAGCAACTCGCCCGTTCCTATTCCGGCATCAGCGGCGCCGGGGCTGAGGTCACCACCTTCGTTGATGTGTCACTGGGCCGGTTACGCGCCATCCGGGTGTATGTCGTCGGTGAGGCGCTGCAGCCGGGGGCTTACGAGCTGAGTTCGGTGGCCACCGTGTTTACCGCGCTCTATGCGGCCGGCGGTCCGGCGGAGACCGGCTCCATGCGCAACATCAATCTGGTGCGGGGCAAACGAGTCGTCGCCCATCTGGACCTCTACGATTACCTGCTGGCCGGGAAACGCGAGGACGACATCATCCTGCGCGAGGGCGACACGATCTTCATCCCCGTGCGGGGTGCCACCGTCAGCTTGACCGGGGCGGTGCGACGCTCTCGCTATTTCGAGCTGAAGTCGGGGGAAGGGCTGACCGAGTTGTTACGTTTCGGGGGTGGCTTCACCACCATCGCCGCCACCGAGATGGTGCAGGTCGAACGAATCGTGCCGCCTGAAGAGCGGCAGCCGCAACAGCCGGATCGTATCGTGCTGGACATCCCGCTCGATGCGGAGAGCGGATTGCCCACGGCCGCCCGGCAGAACGACCTGTTCGATGGCGACAATATTCGGGTGGGGCGGATCACGGAACGGCTGGAGAACTGGGTCGAAATCGTGGGTAACGTCAAGCGGCCGGGGCGGTACGAGTTACAGGACGATATGGACGTGGCCCAGCTCATCACCCGGGCCGGCGGTCTCTGGTCGGACACCTTGCAGGAACGGGCCATCATCGATCGGCACGCGTCCGACGGCACCTACCAGGCCATCAACTTTGCTCTGGGCGCCGTCATGGCCGATGAGACCGATCCGGTGAGTCTGCAACCGCAGGACATCGTCCGCATATTTTCCAAATGGGACATCCAGGATCGGCACGAGGTGAGCATTTCCGGCGCCGTTCGTTCAGCTGGTCATTTCCCCTACCGCGAAGGTCTGACGTTGCGCGATCTGATCCTCAAGGCTGGAGGATTGCGGGAGTCCGCCGACCTCTTGCGGGCCGAGGTGTCCCGATTGCGGATGGACGCGTTGCAGAGCCACGACACGGATCGCTCCCCTTCCCAACTGGTGAACGTGATCGAGATCCCGCTGGGTGACAACTACCTCACGGATCAGGAGAGCTTTCTGCTCAAACCCCACGATCAGGTAGCCATTCGTAAGCTGCCATGGTGGGAGTTGCAGCGCAAGGTGACCATCCGGGGTGAGGTCTACTATCCCGGGGTGTACGCCCTGGAGTGGCCCGACGAGCGACTTTCCGAAGTGATCCTCCGGGCGGGTGGCCTGAAACCCACCGCCTATGCACCCGGAGCCAGGATCCTGCGCGAACAGGATCAGGTGGGAAATATCGCCATCGAGCTGGACAAGGCATTGAACCGTCCCGGCACCCAGTACGACGTATTGCTGGCCGAGGGCGACGAGATCACGGTGCCGGAGTTGCAGCACACGGTCAAGGTTGTGGGGGCGGTGGGATTCCCCACTAGCATCGTTTTCCAGCGGGGCAAGAGCCTGGGCGACTACATCGATCGCGCCGGCGGTTATGCCGAGAGCGCGGACAAGTGGAAAACCCGTGTCGTCTATGCCAACGGCCTGTCACGGCCGATCAAAAAGGTCTGGCGCGATCCCCGCATCATGCCGGGATCGACCATCGTGGTGCCGGTCAAGCCGCCGTCGGATGGGAGTTCCAATCTCGAGACCCTCAAGGAAATCGCCGCCATCTTTGCCAGCGTGGCCACGGTCTGGCTGGTGATCGATCGCACCAACTGATTCGGGATGAGGTGACCATGACCGCTGACGCACAGAGGAGTCCGGTCGGGGACCTGGAGGTGGTCTGCCAGGTCTGTCGTTCTTACTGGCGATCCATCTCGCTGGTGATCCTGGTCGCTCTGGTGGTGGGCATCGTCGTGGTTCTGATCCTGCCGGTGGAATACCAGGCGGAGGCGCACATCTTCCCGGCGGCGTTACTGCGCGATCAGGGCGGGATGATGCCGGCCAATGCCCTCATGGGGGTGACTCGCCAGCTCGGTCTCGATCTCGGCGGCGGTAACGGCGATCCGTCCCTGCTGTTCCCCGCTATCCTCGGCAGCCGGAAATTCGCCCACCGCATCCTGCAACGGACCTATACCACCCGTGACGGCGAGCTAAGCAGCCTGGTGAATCTACTGGTGGCTGGTGAGGAGAACGACGCCGGCCGGTTGGAGCGGGCGTACAGCAAGTACACAAAAGACGGTTTGCGCACCGAGTTCAAGGCGGAAACCGGCGTGACCACCATCAGCTACATCCACACCGATAGCCGGGTGGCCGCGGCCGTGGCCAACCACTGTGTGGCCGAACTGGAGGTCTACACCCGGGAGTTGAAGGCGGCCGATTCCAACCAGCGGGCCGGTTTCATCGACGGCCGGCTCGCGGATGTCAAGAACGCCCTCGCCACCAGCGAAGAGACCCTCAAGTTGTTCCGCGAGAACAACCGGAACATTCTCGGATCGCCCAACCTCATGCTGCAGGAGAGCCGACTCATTCGCGACGTCGAGTTGAACCAGCAGCTCTTCATCACCCTCAAGCAACAGCTCGAACTCGCTCGTATCGAGGCCGTCAAGGACGTGGCCGTCATCTCGATACTCGACGATGCCGTGGTACCGCTGGATAAATTCCGGCCCCGTCGTGGCCTGATCATGATCTTCGTATTGCTGGCTGCTAGCCTGATGGGGATCGGCTCGGCGTTGGTCCGGCATCACCGGGCTGGTCCTGACGGCTGGTCGTGATCGTGACGGGGCGCGGCCTCACCAGCGAGTGGCCCTGGTTGCTCCTCGGCGTGTCTTTACCGTTGCTGGCCGTGGATTTCTTCCGGGTGCCGTTGCTGGGTGGGGCGTTGCGTTTGCCGTTGCCGGTGGTGATCGTGGGCTGGTTGACGCTGATGGGCGTGGTCGGTTTTCTGGTCTGCTGGCGTCGACCGTCGGGGCGAATCTCACAGAACACCGTCAGTCTCGCCTTCATCATGGCCTGCTTCTGGTGCTGGCACCTGCTCGGCATGGCCCGCGCCGAACATGTGGAATGGGCCACCAAGGATTGTATCAAGCTGACCGTGGGGCTGATCTGTTTCTGGGGACTGTACGCTTTCGCGCCACTGGGGAAGCGCTCCCTGGCGACGGTCTGGCCAGTGACGCTCTGGGTAGGCGCCGGGCTGATGCTGATCCTGATCCATCGCTACGCGGTGGTGTTCAAGGCGCCGTATCTCGGCATCGAGTTCTCCGAGCCGACTCGGGCCAACAAGAATCAGCTCGCCTGGTTCATGGCCGCGTTGTTGCCGTTCGCCGGGGCTTACTACTTCCATAGCCGTCGCTGGTTGTGGCATGCCCTGCCGTTGCTGGTGCTGGTTATCGCCTGGCTCTACACCGGCTCCCGGGGGTCGTGGCTTTGTGGGGCCGCCGGCCTGATCTGGACCGTCGGTTCCCGACGCAGCAGCCGGCAGCGCTGGCTCGGCCGGAGTCTACCGGTACTCGGTGCGCTGGTCTTGTTGCTGGTGGTGGGAATGGCGATGTTCCTGCCGAGCTTCGACCTCGACAGTCTCGATCTCATTCATCGGATACAGACTCTCGGCGACATGGAGGAGATGCAGGCGGGCTATTCCGGCGCCGCCCGTATGGACATGATCGACAACGCAGTGGACCATTTCGCGGCGTCGCCGCTTTTCGGGGTGGGATTGACCAACAGCCGGATCACCGGCGGCAAGCTGTCACACAACGATTACCTGTTTATGATGTCGGATCTCGGACTGGTGGGCCTGTTGCTGTTTCTCGGCATCTTGTGGTTTCTGGGCCGGATGCTGCTCGGGAGGCGGGCTACCGACTGGGTCTCTGCAGGTGGTCAAGGCGCGTTCATTTCCGCCATCAGTTACCTGATCTTCATCAACGCCTACACCACATCCATGTTCTGGATCTTTCTGGCACTCTGCGTTCTGGCCAGCCGGCCGTTGGCGAATGGACTGGAGATCGACGCCGGACTGCCGTATCCTGGGTTGGAACGTCCCGGGGTTTCACGGACCCCAACCATCAACCCCGGTGACCTGGAGGAACAGAGTTGAAACCGCAACGGGCGCCCGAGCATCAGCATCGGACCAGTGTCAGAGTAGCCAGTGTGAACGAGCTGGAACGAATCGCCGCTTTGCACCAGGAACAGTTCGGTGATCACTTTCTGGGACAGTTCTCGACCCGTCTCATCGGTGCTTTCTACCGTGAGCTGCTCCGGGAATGCCTCTTGCTAGTGGCAGAGCAAACTGGACCGGCAGAGCAGACCGGACCGGCAGAGCAGACCGGGGCCATCGTCGGATTCGTGCTCGGCGGCAACAGCACCGGCATCGGTCAGGCGAAGAATCGGTTCATTCGCCGGAACCTGCTGAGATTCGCCCTGGAGGTGGTGACGCGCCCCAGGGTCTATTCCATGATCTGGAGCCGGTTACGGGGGCGTTTTCGCCGGCGCCGGGGTGGCGTTCGATCCCAGGCCGAGATGCGCTTGCTTTCCATCGCCGTGACCGACCCGGTGAAGGGAACGGGGGTGGCGGTGGATCTCGTCGACAAGTTCGAAGCCGCTCTGGGCGGCGTGCCCATGTACGGACTTTCGGTAAAGGAAGACAACAAGCGGGCGATCGGATTCTACGAGAAGCTCGGTTTCATCCGAGAGGCTCGGAGCGGGCACTCGGTTCTTTATCTGCGGAAGTTGTGATGCACGATTCCAATGGCGAGGTGAAAACTGCCGTCGGGGGCGAGCAACCCCCGGCAGAGTTGGAGCACGCGACGAGTCCGGTGTTGATCTCGGTCATCATCCCGTGCCGTAACGAACGGCTGTACATCACGCGCTGTCTCCACGATCTCGAATCACAGGTCGACCTGCCGGGTGAGATGGAAGTCATCATCGCCGACGGCCGGAGTGATGACGGCACCCGCGAGATCCTCGACGAATTCTGCCGGGACAGACCGCGGTATCGGGTGATCGATAATCCGCAACGAATCACGCCCGCCGCCCTGAACCTGGCCATCCAGGCGGCGCGGGGACAGTACCTGGTCCGCATGGACGTACACACCTCCTACGCCCAGGATTACATCGCCCAGTGTGTGGCCGTCAAACGGAGGACCGGCGCCGCCAACGTGGGGGGCGCTACCAGGACCCGGGTCGAGGGGAAGGTGCCGAGAGCCATCGCCGCGGTCCACGGATCACGTTTCGGCGTGGGGGGGGCGTCATCGCACTTCCCCGAATTCGAGGGGCCGGTGGATACCGTGCCGTTCGGGTGCTGGGAGCGGGATCTGTTTGTTGAGATCGGTCTCTTCGACGAGAGCCTGGTGCGGAACCAGGACGACGAGTTCAATCTCCGCATCAGTCGTCACGGCGGAGTCATCTGGCAATCGCCCACCATCCAGTTATGGTACCAGCCACGTTCCAGTCTGCGGCAACTCTTCCGCCAGTACTACCAGTACGGATTCTGGAAGGTGGTGGTAATCCGCAAGCACCACTTGCCCGCCTCCTGGCGTCATCTGGTGCCGGTGGGACTGATTCTGGCGCTGGTTCTGCTCCCGTTGCTGGGACTGTTGTGGCCCGTG
>JBDRBC010000546.1:0-8511 GCA_043823125.1 bacterium
ATGCTTATTACCGTTTTAGTGATATGTGGATCGTCGCAGGCGGCGCCCGGCGGCAAGGCCGCTCGGCATCCAGCCTCCAGCAACGATAAAATCAGCCGCGACGTCGTGACCGAAAGCGAACCCAACAATGACTGTGCCTCAGCCAATGCCGTCGCCAGCGGCGATCAGATGGAGGCGTCCATTGAATCGAGTGAGGACAAGGACTACTTCGAACTGACGGTGACGGCGGGCCAGTCCCTCCACATCTACACCATCCTGGACGATGGACTCGAAGACTCGGTGATCTATCTCTTCGCGGACGACTGCACGACCCAGCTCAATTACGGCGACGACTCCATCGGTCTGGAGTCGGCCATGATCTACAACTTCGCCACGGCGGGTACCTACTATGTCATGGTGGAAGGGTACAGTGAAAACGAGGTCGGCGAGTACGACCTGGCCATCGAGACCATCACGATCCATCCGGTTGCCGATACCTGCGCCGAGGCGATTTCCATCCCCAATGGAGTGTTCGAGCTGGTGGGTTCGACTACCGGTCTGGTCGATGATTACAATATCGATCTCTACTACGGAATGGGTGGGCCGGACGCGGTATACGGATTCAGTCTGCCGGCTGGCGCCAGTTTCGATTGCCAGGCCCAGATCCTCGGCGCGGATTTCATCATCTACCTGGTCACCGATTGTGATGATATGGATGAATCGTATCTGGACCTGAACGACGGTGACCCCGAGGAGCTCAGCTACCGGAACAACACGGCTGTGCCCCAGGTCATTTACCTCATCGTGGATGGCTACGACGAGGAGGAGTACGGCGGTTTCGTACTGACCGGAACCAACGAGGGTTCTGGCCTCGTGAGTACCACGGCCTCGAGCTGGGGCGGGTTCAAGGCCAGGTACCGGTAGCGTCGCCGAATCGTCACCCGGGACAACTTGGCGGGACACGTCCGGTCGCCCGGGCGTGTCCATGGCTGGTGGCGCGGGCCTGGATTGGCCCACTCATTGCTACCTCCGCTCCGGCACCAGGTCATCACGTATCCACAGCCGAGATGCTGCGGTCGACCTGTAGCCGAAAACTCCGCCTGATACCTCAGCTTGCCCCGTGGCGGACGGCGGGAGGAACCCGTGACAACGAATGAGCGAACGCTCCCTGCGCTTTCGATATGGCAATTCGCCTGTGCATCCCGCTACCGTTTGATAGTGTTGCTGGTCGTTCTACTCGGTGGGCTCCAGCTTTCCGGCTGCAGCGAGGACAGCCCCACCGCGCCTCCCGAAGTTGTTCCCCCCTCGGCCGTGCCCGTGTACCGGTGGGATCCCGCGGATTTCACCCACGTACTCGAGGTGGGCCCCGGCCAGGTGTATGCCGATCCGTCCACCGTGCCGTGGGAGTCGCTGGCGCCGTCGACCCTGGTGCGGATCCACTGGCGAGCGGAACCGTACCGTCACAAGTGGGTCATCAACAGCGTCGGGAGGGCGGACGAACCGGTGGTCGTGCTCGGAGTGCCCAGTGGTGGCCAGCGCCCCGTCATCCACGGTGAAAACGCCACCACGCGGCAGGCGCTGAACTACTGGAACGAGAATCGATCCGTGGTCAAGGTGGGTGGGTCCAATCTCCCGAGCGACGATGTGGTGCCTGCACACATTTTCATCCAGGGGCTGGAGATCCGCAGCGGCCGGCCGCCGTTCCAGTTCACCGACGACAACGGCGTTGGCCAGAGCTACCAGCAGAATGCCGCCGCCATCCATATCGAGGTCGGCGAACAGATCACCATCCACGACTGTGTCCTGCACGATTGCGGTAACGGGTTGTTCGTCAGTTCACCCGCGTCAGCCGTGGCGGTCAGCGGCAATCATCTCCATACCAACGGCATGGAACACAGCATCTATCACCACAACAGCTACACCGAATGCCTCGGGATCACCTTCGAGTACAACCACTACGGGCCGTTGCGTGACGACTGTCTCGGCAACAACCTGAAGGACCGCTCCGCAGGTACGGTGATTCGTTACAACTGGATCGAGGGTGGGAACCGCCAGCTCGACCTCGTGGAAACCGATCACGAGCATATCCGGGACGACCCCTCGTACGACACGACCTTCGTTTATGGCAATATCCTCATCGAACCTGACGGCGCCGGCAACAGCCAGGTGCTGCACTACGGCGGTGATGGAAGTGATATCGAGTATTACCGGCGGGGAACCCTGCACTTCTTCCACAACACGGTGATGTCCACCCGCGGCGGCAACACGACCCTCTTGCGGTGCGCCACCAACGACGTGATCGTGGACGCGCGGAACAACATCGTCCACAACAAGGCCGCCGGCCGCTATTTCGCCATCACCAGCGGGCAGGGACAGATCGCCTTGACGAACAACTGGTTGCCGGCGGGGTACCGATCGACGCACGAGCCGTCACTGGAGGGTATGATCGTCACCACGGACAATCTGGAGGGCGAGACGCCGGGTTTCCGTGATGCCGCTAGCCAGGACTTCCGGCTGGATGCGGATTCTCCCTGTGTCGACGCGGCAGGCGACGCCGCCAAGGGCACGGCGGTGCATCCCGTTGGCCAGCAATATGTGACACATTGCAGTGGTGAATCACGGCCGGCTGCGGACGGCCTGGACATTGGCGCGCAGGAACGGTGAGCCAGGAAAGTTCGCGGCGTTGATCGAAGGCCCCCCGGAATACGGGGGGGCCTTTGCACATGATCCTGGCCTGATCCGGCCAGCCGTCAAATTCACACTGGATCGTCGGTATTGTCCGTGGTGCCCGATTCCGGTTCGGTTTCCGTATCCGGTGCCGGGCGGGGTTCCCCCGTATCGGCTCGTTCGCTGACGCGTCGCCAATGTTCGCGCAATCGCCGACCCAGTTCCGAAGCCGGGTTGTGACGCCACGGCGGTCCCGCCTCGCTGGCGGCCAGCAGCGATTCGACTTCCCGGAACAGCTGGGGATCGTCGCCGCAGGTCCGGTCCAGATAGGCCCGCCGCTGGTTCGGCGGCAGTTCGCTGACGGTGTCGAACAGGGTCCGGATCCGGCGCCACAGTATTTTGTCCATCGTCCACCCTCCACGTCCACTTACCCAACGGCTGCGTCGGCACAGGACAGCATATTGAAAAACGCGAGATCAGAGGAGAAACCGGACCATCCGCAAGATCGTTGGCGGCCGGGTGGAATCCGGGCTAGTCAGTGGGATTCATTTCTCGGCGCAGCCAGGCCCGCGCTAGTCGCCAGGCTCGCTTGACCGTCATGGGAGAGATGTCCAGGGCGGCGGCGGTGTCCTCGATGCTCAGACCGCCGAAGAACCGGCACTCCACCACCCGCGCGGCGCGCTCGTCGAAACCGGCGAGTTTTTCGAGCAACTCATCGATGGCGACGATCTCCGCGGCCTGATCGTTGCTGGCCACCGGCAGGCTGGCGGTCAACGACAGCTTCTCCTGGTCGCCGCCCCGCTTCTCCCGGGCCAGCGCCCGAGCATGGTCCACGAGCAGTCGCCGCATGGCCAGCGAAGCGACGGCGAGGAAGTGATTCCGGCCCTGCCAGCTCACCTGGGTCTGATCCACGAGTTTCAGGTAGGCCTCGTGTACCAGGGCGGTGGGTTGCAGGGTGTGGTTGTGGCGTTCGCTCTGCAGGTGACCTCGCGCCAGCCGGTGCAGTTCCCGGTAAATCAACGGCAGCACCCGATCCACGATTCGGGTGTCTCCCTGTTGCCACTGGCCCAGCAAGCGGGTGACGGATTCTCGATTCACGATCCACCTCCCGTGGTCGCCGCTGACCGATCTGGTTCCCGTCGGCAAGTGGTCAGCAGGTGCCGCGCCTTCGCTGTCTCCTCGTCCTCGGCGCCGTAATTTTCGGCGTAGATGCTTGCGGCCTCCTGTAACCACGGCTCGGCTGCGGCCGCGTCGCCGCTGGCCAGGAGCATACGGCCCACCTCGTAGGCGGAGTCGGCGATGTAGCTGTGCCGTGCCGGCAAGGTGGCGCGGTCGATGTCGTTGCCCTGACGGAACGCATTCGCGGCGCCCATCAGATTACCCCGCCGTTCCAGCACGAATCCGAGATTGTACAGACCGGTGGAGAGCTGCGGATGCTGTTCCCCCAGGGTCAGACGCCAGATCCGGATGGCCTGGCGGAAGTAGTTCTCGGATTCCTCCAGTCGCTCCCGGTCACGCAGCAGCCGCGCCAGGTTGCACATGGTGTTGGCCACGTACGGATGCTCGTCGCCGAGGGCGGTGCGACGGATGGCCAGCGCTTCGCGGTAGAGCGGTTCGGCGCCGTCGAGGTCGTCCACATAGTAGAGACTGGCGCCGAGGTTGTTCAGGCTCTGGGCCACATCCAGATGATCACTCCCCAGCAGAGCGCGACGGATGGCCAGCGCTTCCCTGTCGTAGGTCAACGCCTCCGCGAGCTTGTCCTGCAGACTGATGGCCACGCTCAGGTTGTTCAGGCTCTCCGCCACGTCCAGATGCGAATGACCGTGTTGCCGGCTCCGCAGGTCGAGGGCCTGACGGAACGCCGTTTCCGCCCCCGAGAAATCGCCGAGTCCCTGTCGAACCGTTCCCAGGTAATCGATGCAGAGGGCCAGGTCGAGGTCCGATTGACCCGGGAGTTGCTGCCGTATCGCCAGCGCCTGCTCGATGAGCGGCAACGCCTCGTCGTAGAGCCCGAGGTTGGCGTTGAGTCTGGCGAGCAGGTGGGCCATCTCGGCCTGCAGGGCCGTCGGCTCGGCCGCTTCCGCGAGCAGGACGTCCTGGTGGTGATGCAGGAAATCGCGTACCCGCATGGTGTCGCCGCGTACGGTCTCGGTGCCGTACGGATCCGAGAGATCGAACATGGCCACGATCATGCCGGTGGTTTCTTCAGCGCGATCCCGCTCGGCCCGGATCTGCAGTGCCTGCCTGGCGTTGCGATGCGCCAGCAGCGACATGCCGACACCGAAGCCGAGCACCACCAGGAACGCGATGGCCGTCACCGCCGCCAGGGGCCGGTTGCGCTGCACGAACTTGTGGAGGCGGTAGCCGAGGCTGTCGCGATGGGCGGTCACCGGATGTCCCTCGAGGTACCGGGTGATGTCGTCGGCCAGGGCCAGGGGCGATCCGTAGCGCCGTGCCGGCTCCTTGCGTAGCGCCATGAGCACGATGGTGTCGAGATCTCCACGGAGCTGGCGACGCCAGCGAGATGCCGTCCGGCTTGGCGGTTCGGGATCCGTTTCGGTGATGGTTCGTAACGTGTCGAGATAGTGCTCGCCGTCCCGACGATGGGGATTGCGCTCGGTGAGCAGTTCGTAGAGCAGGACCCCGAGCCCGTAGACGTCCACCGCCGTGGTGATCCGGTCGCCCAGGACCTGCTCCGGGCTGGCGTATTCCGGGGTCAGGGGGCGGAGCCCGGTGCGGGTCAACGCCGCCCCGTCGACCCCGCCGTCCGGATCGTCCAGCAGCTTGGCGATGCCGAAGTCGAGCAGTTTCACCCTGCCCGCCGTGGTGACGAGGATGTTGCTCGGCTTCAGATCCCGGTGCACCACCAGATTCTGGTGCGCGTACTGGACGGCGGCGCACACCTGCTGGAACAGCGCCAGCCGCTGAGTCAAAGGAAGATCCTGGTCCTGGCAGTAACGATGAATGGGCACGCCGTCCACGTGCTCCATGACGAAGTAGGGACGTCCGTCGTCGGTGATGCCGCCGTCGTAGAGATGGGCGATGGCTTCGTGTTCCAGGGAGGCCAGGATCTGGCGTTCCGCCCGGAACCGGCCGATGACGTTTTCACTGTCCATGCCGCGCTTGACGACCTTCAGCGCCACCACGCGCTGGAACTGGTCGTCCTCGCGCACGGCGCGGTACACCACCCCCATACCGCCCGCGCCCAGACGTTCCTCGATCCGATAGTGACCGAGGCGGCTTCCCACCAGCGGGTCCGTTTCGCCGGCGTCGTCTGCGTCCGGTTCGTCGGCGCCGTCCGGCCCGATCCCCAGCTCGGCGGCCAGATCCCCGCCCACCAGTTCGGCGGCCTGGCCGTCCAGGAAGTGGGGATCGTCGCCGTGGGCGGTCAGCAACGACTCGACCTCTCGCTTCAGCTCCGGTTCGTCTTGGCAGGATTCCGCCAGGAAGGCGGTGCGTTCGGCGGGCGGCAGTTCGGCGACGGCGTCGAAAACCGTCTGTATCCTGTGCCAGAACTGCCGGTCCATGGTGTTCCCCTTCTACGTGATCGTTCGGGGCGCCCGGTGTGGATTCCCAGGTCCCCTGCCAACTCTTTTCGGTTGGATTTGGCGCGGTTGAAGCGAGTATGTTTCTTGATCCGGGTTCCTGTGCCCAGTCCTTGGTTCAGTCTTCAAGTCGATTGTACGGTATCACGACAGCCAAGTGGAGCCGAATGTGTCCTTTCTCGACCTGAATCGTCACCTCGTGGCCACCTACTCGCTGTTGACCGGTTTGCTGGCGGGGGCACTGGCACTCACTTGTTGTGCGACCGATGAAACCACCACCGACCGGAACTCGAACGTCCTGGTGATGGTGGCCGATCGCGAGGACGATTCGCCCCAGGCCGGGGTCAAGCTCGTGCTCATGGATGCCGTGACCAACGAACCGGTGCGGGATCCGGTCACCACCGGCCCGGACGGCTGGCGGGTCTTTCGTGGCGTGCCGCCCGGGCGTTTCGCCGTGCTCGTCTTCCCGGGCGGTGGGCGGGATCTCCACAGCGCGCCTGGGCCGTTCGACCTGCCGCACGCGGCGCCGAAGCGAGATGCGGGTATGGGATTGCTCGCCCCGGAGGTTGCAGCGGAACCGTATATCAGTGTCCATCCCTTTACCATCGTGGCGCCGGAGTATGCCGATCCGCTGCCTCGTCTCAGCGGCCGGATCCTCGACGCCGAGACCCTGGCCCCGCTGGCGGGTGCGTTCGTGAGCGATTCGCCCCAGCTCGGTGCCTACCGTGACGACTACACCATCGGGGATGACGTGAGCGATTCCGCGGGTATTTTCACGGTGGGGCAGATCGCCTTCGTGTCCGATCCGGATGGCGGTGGTTTCCGGCAAGCCGCCCCGTTGTATATTTCCCGCGCCGGCTACTGGCCGCGAACCTGGTCGCACGATGCCACCGTGACCGAGGCCAATCCCGACCTCGCCGCGGTCGAGATCCAACTCGAACCAATCACCGTCAACGCCGCGGGTCGGCTCATTGGCAAGGTGAGTCTGGGGGGCGCGTTGCTGAGTGGGGTTCCCATCGGCTTGAGTTTCCACGGTCTTGCCGGCATGGCCATCGAGAAAAGTGGTGTGGGACTCCCAGGTCGCGTGACTCGGTCCGATTCCAGCGGGGTCTTTCAGTTCACCGGGCTGCAACCCGGACAGTATGCTGTTCATCCCGGCTTTTTGCCCGGTGACGGTTTTGTCGCCGCCGATTTGTCTCCGACCGCCGTTCCGGTCAGCGGATCCGGCGCCACGGATATGGGGACCGTGCAGATCCGGTACGAGGTTCAACCCCTCCAGCCGTTCCATGGTGGGCGAATCTACGCGCCGCTGGTTTCGTTGCGCTGGACGGCGGTTCCCCACGCCACCCGGTATCGGGTTTTTCTGGACAGGAGCCAGCTCGGCACCACCTCGGGAACGGAATTCGTGTTTCCCCAGGGTATGGCGCCCAGCCAGGGAGAGCATGTCTGGTGGATCAAGGCGGAGACCGGCAGTGGTTATGTGGTCGGAACTCCAGATAGACAGTTCCGCTTCCAGATCATGCCGCTGGCGCGATGAAGCGGGTTTGATGATCGGCTGGAATTCGGCCCCACACCATTTAGAATTCCCACTAAATACGCCGTCATCCAGGTGCATATCCCGGTGGACACATTCTCGCAAGCGTAACCTACCGATAAAGAGCCTTCACGCCACCCCAGGTGGAAGCCTGAGCCGGTACGATGAACTCGCCGTTGATGGAGCCGTCGGGTCCGGGAAAATCCACCAGGTTGATATTCCGGGTTACTGCCGTCTCTGTCACTGTCACCCGTGCCATGGCACGGCTCCCCGGTCCACCAAGGCAGTGAATATAGATGTATGAGGTCTCAGTCGGGGATATCTGGATGAAGTCGATGGTACACACGAGAATGCAGGCGAATTCTTCGATAGGGAAGGCCTGCTCGGGATCGATATCCACGGAAAAACAAGGAGGTATTTCGCTGTTGATGCCCGCATGAAGCGTGTATGCAACGTTATTCACAGGTCCGGTGATTTCGATGCAACAATCCCACCCGATCAACTCGTCCACGGTGAACAGGGGCAAGTGGAGGCGGGACAGCGTGATGTAAGCACGGACTGGTTGCATGGGCACGGTTGTCTCGGTACTGCCAATGAGACCGGGCCACGGCTCGAAGGAGATACCGACCGCATTCCAACAGGCATGTGCCTGTCCCGCGAGAATGATCGCAAATGTGATCAGAACCAGAATGAACTTTTTCATCGTATTCTCCTTCATCTTGTTCAACTCGTCGTACACGTTCATCTTGTTTGTCTCGAATGTAGAACTCCGGATATGTCACTGAT
>JBDRBC010000547.1:0-4241 GCA_043823125.1 bacterium
GCTGCAGGTGGACGGCATAGCGGCCGCGAACATCACCGGCCCGGGCGCCACGCCGCTCGTGGTGGATGCGGTGGGGGCTCTCGAGCTGGGCAGGATCATCTTCACCAACGCCGGCGGTCTGTCGCTGAACGCCAACCGCAACCTGACCGTGGACGGGTGCGGACTGCCGGACGGTACCGCCATCAACTTCGGTGGTGTCAAGAACGCGCCCTATCCCGCGGCCGAGCCGGGCTTCGTGGGCAAGCGTGGCGCCTCGGCGCGGGCCAAGGGCGCCACCGTTTCGGGCAATACCCACGGTGCTGGTTTCACGGTGAACTGGAGCGGCGGCGCCGATGCGAGCGGCGCTTACGGATTCGCCAACAACAGTGGGCCGGACGCCGGTTTCGGTGGCCAGTCGGCCTTGGGCGCGGCCGGCAGCCTGGACCTGCAGAGCAACGGCTGGGGCATCCTGAACGTCGGCTTGAAGCTGTCCGGCAACGCGTCACTCAACGTCAGCGGTCACGAGAACCTGACCAGCTTCGACTTCAGTCCCCGGCTCGAGGACGGCAATCACAACCTGCAACTGCAGAGCAACACCACCGCCACCTTCACTGCCGGTCTCGCCGGACTGGGTCAGGCGGCGTTCACCGTCAACCAGTCGACGACGAACGGCTCGAGCAACATCTCCTTCGACACGCCCCGGATCGCCTTCGCCAGCAACGGGTCCTCCTGGTCCGACCTCCTGTTCAACCTCGGCGCCAGCTACCTGGCCAATCCCGAGTACGATCTGAACCTCGCCGGAGGATTGTTCGGCGGCGCCATCACCGTGGGAGCTGTCGATGCCCCCGGTGGCCAGTTCACCTTGGATGTCAGCGAGCTGACCGTCATGGGCGACGTCGCCTTCTCGCTGGACTGGCGGGTCTTCGTGGAATTCGACAACGTGATCCTGCAGGGGCACGTCAGCGCCGGCATCAAGGGCTCGCTGCACAAGTTCGATTCGTTCCAGACGGAGTATCGGGGCGGACTGGACCTGCTGTTCCAGGGCGGCTCGCTCAGCGCCAATATCGTGTCGCGGGAAGACGAGTTCTCCGAGTTTTCCCGGATCCTGCCGCCGCCGGTCTTCACGGTCTCACTGACCCTCACGGACGCCATCTTCTACGACTACGGCTCCATGTACATCGCCGGCAGCCAGAAATCCACCGGGACCGGCAAGGATGGCGGCGAGGTCGTCATCGAAGGCGGGAGCTATACCAGTACGGGATCGAGTATCGCTTTGCAGATCCACGACCTGAACGTCCCGGTCACCATCCACGGCGTCACCTTCGTGCAGGAATCCGGTCAGACGGCGCCGCTCAACCTGGCCGAACTGTCGGGAGCCATCACCATCGACAACTGCGACTTCCGCGGTAGCGGCATCACCATCAACGACTGCAGTGGGGCGGCGACCATCACCAACAACGATATGATCATCAACCAGCCCATGGGATGGGGTGTCAGCTCCTTGTCGAGCCCGGGCGCCACCATCACCGACAACACCATCATCTGCAGCAGTGGCGCCAGCTTTGCCATCATGGACAGCGCGGAGCAAGGCGCCGGCACCATCAGTGGGAACACGGTCAACGCCGCCGCTTCCGGACTCTGCATCTGGGACGCCGGCGGCACGGTGAACATCACGAATAACGAGATGGTGGCCGGCATGGTCACCATCTACGGCCAGGCGCTCTTTGCCAACAACACCTGTGCCAATTGTGACCTCCACGATCTCAACTTTGACGGCGGGTTGCTGGCCGACCCCATGGAAGCGAGCAACAGCGGGCTGATCCCCGATATGATCTACACCCACTGCGACTGGGACGGCAACGGATGCTGTGACTATCCGCCCGCGAACAACGAGCGCGTGGAAGGAGTCTGTCGCTGCGAAGGGGTCTCGCCGCCGGCGGCGGGGAAGTAGGACGAGGTGGTAGGAGGAGAAACTGGAGGCCGGATCGAGAGTGGTGCACCAGGTTACATTCGCTCCGTTTCACCGACGCGTCAGTCACCGGGGCGTGACACATGTCTGCGAACGCATCTCCTACTAAGTGAGCCGACAGGTGTCACGCCCCCGGTGACGGCCCATCGATCCTAAATCCGGACGATGGCCTCCATCTCGATCTCCACGAGCATTTCCGGCGTCACCAGAGCGCTGACCTCCACCAGGGTGGTCACGGGCCGGATGTCCACGAAGTACTCGCGGTGGGCGCGCGCCACGTCGGTCCAGGTCTGGATGTCGGTGACGTAGATCCGTACCCGGACCACGTCCTCGAACCGGGCGCCGGCTTCGTTCAAAGCCTTGCCGATCTTGTCCAGTATCACCACGGTTTGCTGATACGGATCGTCGCCGCCGAGTACGGTGCCTTTTTCGTCGGTGGCCGTGGTCCCGGCCACGTACACGTGGGGGCCGGCCCGCACGGCGCGGGAGTAGCCGACGATGTCTTCCCACTTGGAGCCCGAGGAGATGTTCTTGCGGTCGTTCATGGTATTTTCTCCGGTAAGCTTGGCTGATTTCGGTTGACGATCAGGTTAACAGATCTCTGTCAATGTGACTACCTGTTCCGTGTGTTGGGCCAAGTCTCTGTCATCTGGAGGAAACAATGTATCGCAAGCAGGTGTGGCGATGGTTGCCGGGAATCTTGATGGTGATGGCGCCCATGGCAACGGCGCAAATCGATCTGAACAGTGTGGACGCCACCGATTATTCCGCGGTGGAGACCGCGCGCCGGGACCTGAACCACAACTGCCCGGAGTCCACGAATCGCTGTGGAGACCGGCAGGTTTTCGAGCTGGGGCTCCAGTTCGTGCAGGACAACCAGGACCCTGACGCCAGTCGACGTTTTATCGAGGGCTGGTTGCATCCTGTGGATCTCAATGGCGGGAATTCGTACTGGCGTGATGTCTCCCATCTCTATCGATATTTCGCCGGTCTCGAAGCGGCCAAGCTCCTGCAAGCGAATACGTTGCCGGCGGATTTGCAGGAGGCGATCATCCCGCTCGAGGCCGCCTACGCCGAGGCCCAGTTCCTGGAATATCTCGGCAGGGACCGTGCCGGGGTGGTGCCGAATTTCTTCCAACCGGATCAGACGCCGATCTCCCTGGGATTGCCTCGCGAGTTGTCTCCCGGCATCCGGAAGACGGCCGTCGTGGCGGCCGGAGACTCCATCGGTTTCCTGATCGATGGCGACGATCTGCGGCTGGATTTTCTTTTTCGCGGTCACGATCGCATCGACTATGACCAGCTGACGATTGAGTTTCCCGAGCGGCAACTCGTGGCCGATTTTCCCCTGCCCATGCACACCGGTGGTGCCAAACTCATCGAGCTGGGGATAAAAAACGGCGAGGTGATCAATCACATCTTCTCGGGGGGACGTCGTCGTACCGGCATGATCGTCATCGACCAGGAGGGGCGGGCATTTCCCCACCACGTCCAGCATCTCGCCCCCACGGTCTGGGGGAGCGGCCACCAGCACAGTCTGAATCTCTCCCGGTCAGTGGACGATCTGCAGACCTTTCTGCAGCTCGCGAATACCGAGCGGCTGAGTGTGGTCATGGGCATGCTGTTGCTCGACGAGGTGGCCGGGACCAGTCTCCGACCGATCCGACAGAGTGGCGAGGGGGGTGGCCGGCGGTTGGTGGTCTGGCACGACCAGCAGTCCGGAAACCCCGCGCTGCTTGTGGTGGGTCAGGGGTACGGGGCCAACCACGCGGTCTGGGTGGCTCACCAGCTCGGGTTCCACTGGGGTATATATATTGCGATGTGAACTACTACGACAACGCCGGGTACTGGCAGGCCCGAGGTGACGGCTTCATCCGCCAGACGTTCGCCCTCCACGCCGAGCCAGGCAGGTTACCGTATCACCGGATGGTGCTCTACAGGTAACGAGACACCACGTGGGATCGACGCCGCTACTTCAAAAACAACTCCTTCAAAGCCTGCACGGTGGTATCCCGACTCACCTTGGCGATGGCGTCGGTGAGTTTGATCTCCTTCGGACAAGCCCGCACGCAGTTCTGGGCATTGCCGCAATCGGTGATCCCGCCCGGTCCCATCAGCGCCCGCAGCCGCTCGGCTTTGAAGTACTTGCCGGTGGGGTGGTCGTTGAACCGCCACGCCTGGCCGATGGGCGCCGGGCCGATGAACTTGCTGTTGGGCAGGTACTGGGGGCAGGCCTCCATACAGCAGCCGCAGGTCATGGACTTGGAAAAATCGTTGTGCTTGGCCCAGTCCC
>JBDRBC010000548.1:0-2925 GCA_043823125.1 bacterium
TGATGATATTATCCGGCCCGATTCAGGGTCTGATTCCATCCTTTTATCGAAAGGACATGGCAAGGGGATGTACGTGAACGCCGGACCGAAATGTGAGGATTGCGACACGATCCCCATCCCGTCCCAGCAGCAGACCTGAGGGAGCCTCAAATCACTGTACCGGTGATCGGGGTGCTTCACGAGGACCGTGACCGGGCGGAAACCGAGTTCAGCGGAATTGTTCCGTGTGAACTCGGTCTGTCGCGGGGACGTGACCAGATCGTCCCAACGCGACACGCATCACTGTTCGTGAAGTCCCTGTCGGGGTCCGGATTCGAATGTCTCGACCCCTCAGATCAGCTCACCATTTCTTCTTTACTTTTCAAAACCTCCCACCTAATTTTGTTAGAATTCTAACAAGGGCTCAGGCAGGTCTATGGTGTTGAAAAATCATTTGTTAGAGAAACAAGACACCATCGTGGATCGCTGGTTCGAGCGCATCCTCACCACCTATCCCACCGATACGGCCAAGTTTCTGGGGGGCGACGGCGACCGGTTTCAGAATCCGGTCGGCAAGACCATTGCCCCGGCCATCGAAGCCATTTTCGCCGCCCTGGTCAACGGTGAGGGTGTGGACTTGATGCATCCCCACCTCGACGCCATCATCCGGATCCGGGCCGTGCAGGATTTCTCCGCCGCCGGTGCGGTGGGTTTCATCTTCCAGCTCAAGCAGGTCGTACGCGATGTGGTGGGTGGGCGAGCGGAATTCCAGGCCGATCTGCGGGACCTGGAGGACCGTATCGATCTGGCCGCCCTGCTCGCCTTCGACATTTACATGGGGTGCAAGGAAAAGATCTACGCCATCAAGGCGGATTCCATACAGCGGCGTACAGCCGCGTTCTTGAGACGGCACAACTACGTGGTCGGCGATCCGGAGCCGGACCTGACGGCTGATTTGGCCGACGATCCGACGGTTGATCCGACCGTGGATCCAACCGTAGATCCGACCACGACCTCGAATCCGGAGGCTTCTGAATAGGCGCCGTTCGCCGCGGGCCGGCCCCGCCGGTGGAACGGCCTTTTTCTGGCTCGAAGGGAGGCACTGATTGATGAACGCCCTGGTTGCCCTCATCGGCGTTTTTGCACTCGCCGCAATTGCCCTGCTGGGGACGATGAACAGCCTGTCCACGGTTTTTGGAACCGTGATACCGGGCCTGGCCGTGGTCATTTTCGTGGTCGGGGTGATCGCCCGGATCGTCAGCTGGGCTCGGACGGCGGTGCCGTTCCGGGTCACCACCACCTGCGGGCAGCAGAAATCGTTGCCGTGGATCAAGCATAGCAAGCTGGATTGCCCGTACACGAAGACCCAGACCTTCTGGCGCATGGCGCTGGAGGTACTGTTCTTCCGCAGTCTGTTCCGGAACACCCAGGCCGGCCTGGCCGGGGATGCGACGGATCGTCGGTTGGTGTACGGATCCAGCAAGTACCTCTGGCTGGGCGCCATCGTGTTCCACTACTGCTTCCTCGTGGTGATCATACGGCACTTCCGGTTCTTCTACGATCCGGTGCCGGCCTGGGTGCAGTTCATCGAGCGGCTCGACGGCTTTCTGCAGATCGGGGTGCCGGGCTGGTACCTCACCAGTATCGGGCTGACCCTCGGCCTGCTCTATCTGCTGTTCCGTCGCTTCACCGATCCCAAGGTCCGGTTCATGTCGCTGCCGGCGGACTACTTCGCTCTTTTCCTGCTGCTGGGAATCGCCATCAGCGGCGGGGTGCTCCGCTACACGCCCCTGCGTACGGATATCGTCGGCGTGAAGGACCTCGTTTCGGGTCTGTGGAGCTTCAGCCCGGTGGCGCTCGAAGGGGCCCACGCGATGTTTTTCATCCATCTCTTTCTCGTCTGCGTGCTGCTGGCGTACTTCCCGTTCAGCAAGCTGATGCACGCGGGGGGCATCTTCTTCAGCCCCACTCGAAATCTTCCCAACGACAACCGGGCTCGCAGGCACGTCAATCCATGGGCCGACGAGATTCCCCAGACCACTCACACCTACGACGAGTGGGAAGAGGAATTCGCGGACGTGATGAAAGCCGCCGGCATGAAGCTCGACAAGGAAACGTGACCGAAAGGGAATGGCGATGTCCGATGATTTCATGAAACGCGAGGAACTGACCCGGTTCGACATGAAGCCATCCGGCTACGACTGGCTCGACGCTTCGCGCACGAAACTCAAGAAGGGTTGCTGGAACTACGCCGCCGAGGCCAAGCCGATGAAGTATCTGGGCCTGCCCAACGCCCGCGACTGGTCGCCGGCCGACGACGACTGGCAACTGCCGGATAACTGGATGCAGATCATCCACGACGGCATGCAGAAGCGGCTCAAGAAGTACCGCTCCTTCCAGCTCTTCATGGATATCTGCGTGCGGTGCGGCGCCTGCGCCGACAAGTGCCACTACTTCCTGGGTGGCGGCGATCCCAAGAACATGCCGGTGATGCGGGCCGAACTGCTGCGCTCCATCTATCGCCACGACTTCACCACGGCCGGCAAGATCTTCGGCAAGCTGGCCGGGGCGCGGCCGCTGACGGTGGATGTCATCAAGGAGTGGTTCTACTACTTCTACCAGTGCACCGAGTGCCGTCGCTGTTCGGTGTTCTGTCCCTACGGCATCGACACGGCCGAGATCACCATGATGGGACGTGAGCTGCTCAACGAACTCGGCGTCAGCATCAACTGGATCTGCAAGCCCATCGCCGACTGCCACCGCACCGGCAACCACCTCGGCGTGCCGCCTCACGCTTTCAAGGACAGCCTCGAGTTCGCGGCGGACGACCTGAAAGACATCACTGGGGTGGAGATCGAGGTGCCCATCGGCAAGAAGGGGGGCCGAGGTATTGTTCGTCATCCCCTCGGCCGATTACGCCGGCGAACCGCACTACTACACCTTGCT
>JBDRBC010000549.1:0-6356 GCA_043823125.1 bacterium
GGACCTCGCCCGAGGATCTTCACGTGACAGCGCCAGGACACCATGTCCAAGGCCATCGCGAAGCAGATCCACGACGAGAAACAGGGATTGGCGACACGCCAGCCCGAGATCGTAATAGCTGATTCTCTACCCGATTCTTGAAAACCGATTCCCGACGAGAGCGAGCAAACTCGGCTTTGTAGAGCCGAGCCAACGCGACACCAGCCAGACCGCGTCTGGTGCGCGTTGACTACAAACAACACGCGGTCAGATGGTGAGATCAAAACGAAAACCCAAGAGCAAATACAGACAACCACATCGCGGCGAACAGACGTTCAGCCGCACCGATTGGGCATGGGTTGGCACTTCGTGTGTCGGTACGACCCACCGATCGTTCACCGTGTCCAGCGCGACGATGGCACCAGTTACGACTGGGAAGAAGAAGGCGAGACTTCCGAGGGCTGCATCATGTGGCTCACAGATGAGTTCCTCAGGCAAGAGCTTGCCGGCATCACTGCCCGCGAGATTCATCGCGCGGCGTACAAGGAGCGCGACGGCGGCGACTTCGATGACCAGTGGCTGGCGACAGACTCGCTACGTGATGCCTGGGCGGAGTACTCCGTTCTGCCAAGGCGATGGACGGCAGCGCAGGTCCGCAAGCTGTTCGAAGACCTGGAGGATGTCGATTACCACAGCTTCCTGGGCAAGCTGATCGAGCTTGTCAATGAGAGGGCACCAGAGCTGGCCACTGAGCTGGCCGATTGGTGCCAGGAGGCGGTAGCGTGATGCGATATCCCTACTTGCCGTTGCGGGGGAAGGCGAGGGACTCCACCAGCACGAAGGCGGCCTGGAGGTATGACGTGGGACAGAGGGGGAAGCAGCCCTTGCAGTCGTTGCATTCCTTGGCGGCGATCTCGGGGATGAAGCTGATCTCCTTGCGGATGCCGCGGTCGATGAAGCCCACGGCGTGCTTTTGGGCAACCTCGGCACAGTAGCGGACACAGAGACCGCAATTAATGCAGAATGAGGCCTGCTGTTCAAAGCGGTTGCGGTCTGCGCCGTATTCCTCGGCCAATGCGGTCAGTTGCGGTGAGTAGGGGGCATGGGCCAGTAGCAGTTCGAGGATGCCCTTCCTCGTTTTGTCCACCTTCGGGGAGCGGGTCTTGACCACCAGGCCCTCTTCCACCAGGTAGACGCAGGAGACCACCAGTCGTGTCCAGTCGCCGAAGTCGAGTTCCACCATGCAGAGGCGGCACCCGCCCATGGGCTCCAGCTCATGGTGGAAACAGAGAGTGGGGATCTTGATCCCGGCACCGCGGGCCGCTTCGAGTATGGTCATCCCTTCTCCGGCTTCAATATCCCTGCCATCGATCTGCAGATGGATCTTCTTGTTCATTCCTTCTTCTTTCTGTCGATGGTCCGCTTTTCTTCAGGGATCGGGGGTGGGACCGGCTCACCGGAATACTTCACTACCGCATTGAATTCTGCCGGGCAGACGTCGAAGCAGGTGCCGCAACTGTTACACTTTTCCTGGTCGATGACATGAATCCTGTTCTTGCCGCCGATGATGCCGTCCGCCGGACACTTCCTCATGCAAATCAGACAGGCGAGGCATTTCTCCGGATCGATGTAGTATGAAATCAGCTCCTTGCAGGACAACGCCGGGCAGCGTTTCTCCTTGATGTGGGCCTCGTACTCATCCTTGAAATAGCGCAACGTGCTGAGCAGCGGATTGGGTGCGCTTTTCCCCAACGCGCACAGCGAGGCGTCGATGGCCAGTTCGGAGAGTTCCTCGAGCGTTTTGATATCGCCCTCCTCTCCCCTTCCTTCGGTGATCTTCTTGAGAATCCGGTCCATCTGTCGGAGGCCTTCGCGGCAGGGGACGCATTTGCCGCACGACTCGTCGCAGAGGAAATGGATGAAGTACCTGGCCACATCCACCATGCAGGTATCCTCGTCCATGACGATCATCCCGCCCGAACCCATCATCGATCCGGCTTCGGTCAGCTCGTCAAAACCGACTTTAAGACCGAGCAGCGTTTCCGGTATGCATCCGCCGGACGGTCCGCCGGTTTGTATCGCCTTGAACTTCTTGCCCCCGGGGATGCCGCCGCCGATCTTGTAGATGATATCGCGGAGAGTGATGCCCATGGGCACTTCCACCAGGCCGGTGTTGGTGATCTTGCCCACCAGGGAGAAGATCTTGGTGCCCTTGCTCCCCTCTGTGCCGTACTGGGTGAACCAGTCCGCGCCCCTATTGATGATCAACGGGATATTGGCCCAGGTTTCGACATTGTTCAGTACGCTGGGCCGATTCCAGAGGCCCTTGACGTTGGAGCGGACATACTTCGGCCGGGGCTCTCCCACCCGGCCCTCCAGCGCGGTCATCAGGGCCGTCGATTCACCGCAGACGAACGCGCCTGCCCCCTGGTGCACCTTCACCGTGAAATCGAAGCCGGAGCCTAGGATATCCTTCCCGAGCAAACCGTATTCCTCAGCCTGTTTGATGGCCAGGTTGATGTTTTTCACCGCCAGAGGGTATTCCTGCCGGACGTAGACATAGCCTTCGTGGGCACCGATGGCGTAGCCGCCGATTATCAATCCCTCGAGGATCGAATGGGGGTTCCCCTCGAGCAGCGCCCGGTCCATGAAGGCCCCGGGGTCGCCTTCGTCGGCGTTGACCAGCACGTATTTCACTTTTTCAGGCGCGGCGCGTGATCCTTCCCATTTCCGGCCGGCGGGGAAACCGCCGCCGCCCCGGCCCCGGAGATTGGATTTCTTGACCTCCTCCACCACCTCTTCGGCGGTCATCTGGAACAAGGCCTTGCTCAGGGCGGAATACCCATTGATCAACAGGTAGTCATCGATGCTCCGGGAGTCGATCAGGGTGTTGCTGGAGAGGAGGATTCGTTCCTGATGCTTGTAGTAGGGGATGTCCGCTTCCCGGATCGCCTTTTCGCCCGAGTCCGGGTCCGAGTAGACGAGGCGATCGACCACCTTCTTTCCCACGATGCTCTGAGTGATGATCTCGGGCACGTCTTCGGGCGTTACCCCGAGGTAGCAGATCCCCTCGGGATAAATCACCACCACCGGGCCCTTTTGACAATACCCGGGACAACCGGTTCCCTTCGTGTCGACTTTCGCGGTCAGACCCTGCTTCTCGATCTCCGCCTCAAAGGCACTAATCACCTCGGCGGCGCCGTAAGCCAGACAGCCGGTGCCGGCACAAATAGAGATGCAGGGCGCAAACGCATCTCTTCCGGAGGAGAGCGTCTGTCTGTAATTATCCAGCTCTTCGGGCGATTTCAGCTGCGCCATCGTATTCTCTTATTCGTACTGCTCAAGAATATCGGCTGTATCACGTGTCGATACGTTACCGTGAATCTTCCCGTCGATATCGATCACCGGCCCCAGAGCACAGCAGCCGATGCAGTTCACCGTTTCCAGGCTGAACTTCAACTCGAGGTCCGTTTCACCGGCTCCGATGCCGGTGAAATCCCGCACCGTGTCCAGAATCCGCGGGGCGCCGCGCACGTGACAGGCGGTGCCCATGCAGATGTGCACCTTGTGACGGCCCTTGGGGACCAGGCTGAACGCCTTGTAGAAGGTGGCGATATGCAGTATCCGCGACAAGGGGACCTGCATTCTCTCGCCGATCCTCGTTAGCGCCGCTTTGGGCAGCCAGTTGTATTCGCTCTGGATCGCCAGCAGGACCTGGATCAGCAGGTCGGGTGCTCCCTCGTGCCCATCAATGATCTGATCGATCCTTTCGGCTTCCATAGTGTGGGCTTCCGTATTATTTCGACGAATCCGATTTCAAGCCGGGCAAAGGGCGAGTGTATAACAGTTGCCGTCCATGTCGTATCTGACCAGCCCCCGCCTCGATGAGCTGCTCATGTGCCTGGCCACCTCGGAAGGGCTCAGGCCAAGACGTTCGGAAATCTCACCGGTGTTCAGCGGCCGCTCGCCGAGGAGCGATACGATCCGGCTGATGGCCAGGTTGTCGCCGACCAGCTTATCGAACAGCCGGCTCACCTCTTGGCTCGCAAAGAACTCGCGATAGGCGCTTTCCGATCGAACAGGCACTCTCAGTTTCTCCCGTTCCACCAGCCTGAGATAGGGGATCAACCTTCTGGCGGAATCGAGAACTCGTGTTACTGCTGATTTCTCCATTCCTTCAGCCTCACCAAGGGGTCCCAGTTCCTTGATTCTGGCGGTAAACCCGTTGATCACCTCGGCCAACCGGTTGCCCTCGCCGCCGGACATAAACTCGATGCTCAACCTTGCGGGGTTAAGACCGATACGCTCCAGAATATTCTTGCAGATATAGCTGTTGGCCAGTGCATCGTAATTCCCGTGGGTCGCGTAGTTGCATTCGTTGAGCCGGCAGCCGCCGATCAGAACGCCATCCTGTCCATTCGAGAAAGCTCTCAGGACAAACTCCATGTCCACCCTGCCGGAGCACATGACCCGGACGAGCCTGATCTCATTGGCGTATTGAATGCGGGAAACTCCCGCCGCATCGGCTGCGCCGTATGCTCACCAATGACAGACGAAACCAATGATCTTCGGGATAAACTTGCCGCTGCCGCTCACCGGTTGTCACCTCCTTTTCAGGCTACTCCAACAGTTGCTTCCAGTTCTACCAGAAACTCTTCCCTGGTGCCCGCCGCATCGATCTGGCTGAGGAGCGCCTGGTCGGTGAAATGCCTCAGGGCCACGGCACTGGTGGGACATTTGGCGGCGCACAGACCGTCCCCCTTGCAAAGGACCGGATTGACCCGGGCCTTTCTACCCCTTGGCGCGTCGACAAACTCGATCGCACCATAGGTGCAGGCGGTGATACAGGCCCCGCAGGAGACACAATCGTGTTCTTCCACCGCGGCGACTGAACCCGAGGCCACGACCGTGTCGTGGGACATCATGGTCAGCACCCGGCCGGCTGCGCCATAGGCCTGGTTGACCACTTCCTCGATGTGCTTGGGATAGTGTGCCATTCCACACAGATAGACACCGTCCGCGGCGAACTCGACGGGGCGCAGTTTGACGTGAGCTTCCTTGAAGAAACCGTCGGGGTTCAAGCTGACCTTGAACAAACCGGCGATCTCCTTTGCTTGGGAAGAGGGAACCACGGCGGCGGCCAGGGAGAGAATATCGGCATCCAGCACTAGATGTTTGCCGAGGATCAGGTCGGGCACACTGACCCGCACACAGGGGTTGCCGGCCTCGTTTGCGGCCTCTTCCACTTCGGGCTTGTTCTCCGGGTCGTACTGGATGAAGTTCACGCCCTTGTCCGCCGCTTCGCGGTAGTAGTCCTCCTTGAACCCATAGGTCCTCACGTCCCTAAAGAGGATGTAGATTGCCATCCCGGGATTCAGCTTCTTAAGTTCGAGGGCGTTCTTCACCGCGTGGCTGCAGCAGACCCGGCTGCAGTAATCGCGTTCTTCATTGCGGCAGCCGACACACTGGATCATCACCAGGCTCCCGGCCGTGACCACCGACTCATCCTTCCGGGCGATCTTCTCCCCCAGTTCAAGGTGGGTGACCACTTGGTCGCTTTCCCCGTAAAGGTATTCGGCGGGACGGTGGACATCGGCCCCCACGGCGATTACCGAAGCGCCATGATTGACCTTCCTTATTCGGCCGTTGGTCTCGATGGTAGTGGTGAAGTTTCCCACGTAACCGGAAACACCTCTGATGGTGGCGTTGTGTGAAACATGAATGAGCGGATTCTTGTAGACTGATTGAATCAGATCACCCAGGTAGGATTGAACGTCCATCCCCTCCAGGGTGGTTGGGATCCGCCGCGCCATCCCGCCGAGTCTCTTTTCCTTCTCCACCAGGTGAACCTGGTAGCCCTGCCTGGCGATGGAGAGGGCGCAGGTCATGCCGGCGATGCCGCCACCCACCACCAGGGTCCGCTTGTTCACCGGCAGATCGAACTCTTCCAGCGACCGCAAGTGGACTGCCCGGGCCACCGACATGCGGATGATATCCTTGGCCTTGCGGGTGGCGTCTTCTTTCTCCTTGGAATGGACCCAGGAACACTGTTCGCGGATATTGGCCATCTCCAGGTAATACTGGTTGAGCCCCGACTCCCGCAGGGTGTCGCGGAACAGTCCCTCGAGGGTCCGGGGAGAGCAGGCGGCGATCACCACCCGGTTGAGACCCTTTTCCTCCACCAACTCCGATATCTCCTTGATCGCATTGTTGGCACAGGAAAAGAGCTGCTCCTGGGCGTGAGCCACGTTGGGGTTGGTCCAGGCCTCCTCCACCACGGCGGGAACATCCACTACGCCGCCGATGTTCGCCCCACAATTTCAGTCAAAGACTCCCACCCGCGGCTGCCCCCCAGCCACATCCCGTTGCGGCGGATA
>JBDRBC010000550.1:0-12536 GCA_043823125.1 bacterium
ATCGCGGATCGCTGGGCCATCGTCGCCTACGTGCGCGCCTTGCAACGGAGCAGTCGCGGCAGCCTGGACGATGTGCCGGCTGTAGAACGATCCAGACTGGAGTAGGAGCCAATCGTGTCCCACGGCAATGGAAATCTTCTGAAGCTGGAGGATGACCGGGTCCACCTGAACGGGCTGGCGCCCCGCCTGGCCGGCGGCGCGGCCGTGGTGGGTGTGGTCGGTCTGGCGGCTTCCATCTGGCTCGGCCTGGCCGAGGGCGACGGCCTGCGCCACTGGGGCTTCTCGTACCTGGTGAGTTTCGCCTTCTGGCTGAGCATCTCGCTGGGGGCGCTGTTTTTCGTGGCCATCCAGCACCTGACCCGCGCCAGCTGGAGCGTGGTGGTGCGCCGCATCGCCGAGGTGATGGCGGCCAACCTGCCGCTGCTGGCCGTGCTGGCTGTGCCGATCCTGTTGCTGACGGGCAAGCTGTTCCCGTGGGCCGGTGGTGACGCGCATGCGGGCCTGTCCGACCACCAGGATCTTCTGGACCACAAGGCGCCGTACCTGAACACCACCTTCTTCACCATTCGCTGGGTGGCTTACTTCGTCATCTGGTCGGGACTCGCGCTGTACTACTGGCGCAAGTCGCTACAGCAAGACCGCAGCGGCGAGCCGCGGCTCAGCATCACCCTGGAATCCCGCAGCGGCCCCGCTTTGGTGCTGTTCGCCTTGACGGTGACCTTTGCCAGCTATGATCTCTTGATGTCCCTGGACCCGGTCTGGTTCAGCACCATGTTCGGTCCGTACTACTTCGCCGGCGGGGTGGTCGGGTTCTATGCCGTGTTGACCCTGATCACCTTCTGGCTGCAGGGGCGTGGCCGGCTGGCCAAGGTGATCCACATCGAGCATCTGCACGACTACGGCAAGCTGCTGTTCGCCTTCGTCTTCTTCTGGGCGTACCTCGCCTTCTCGCAGTACATGCTCATCTGGTACGCCAACATTCCGGAAGAAACGGGCTGGATCATCCGGCGGCAGTCGGAGGGCTGGGGCTGGCTGGCCCTGGTGCTGCTGTTCGGTCACTTCCTGCTGCCGTTCGCCGGTCTCATCTCGCGGTATGCCAAGCGCAACCGGAAGCTGCTGCTGTTCTGGGCGGCCTGGATCTTCGTGATGCACTGGGCGGATATCTACTGGCTGGCCATGCCCGAGTTCAGCCCCATCGGTGTGCCGATGCACCTGATGGACCTGCTCTGCTTCGTGGGACTGGGTGGTATCTACGTGGCCGGCCTGGCCTGGCTGGCCGGCGGTCGCTCGCTGGTGCCGACCAGGGATCCGCGCCTGGCAGACTCCATCGCCTTCGAGAACGCTTAAGGGAGAGGTGACGTGACCACTGCCAAGGCCGATCTGAACCTGCCACTCCTGGTGACCATCGTGCTGGTGGGAGCGATCCTGCTGGGCGCCGGCGTGGTGGCCCTGCAGGCGTGGTACCACGATGCGGCGGCCGCCGAACATCAGCGCAAGGTGGTCGAGCCAAAGGTGACGGAGCTGGAGCAGCACCGCACCGCCGAAGCGGCGACCCTGTCGGAGTACCGCTGGCTCGATCGGGAGCAGGGGATCGTCCGGCTGCCCATCGAGCGGGCCATGGAATTGGTTGCGGAAGATCCGGATGAGGATCCGGATGAAGATTCGGATGTGGGAGCAGCGGAGGGGGAACAGTGAGCTGGATGACCACGACATCGATGGCCAACCTGACCGCTCCCTGGCTGCTGGCGCAACAGGACGTCGGCGCGGGGTGGTTCCCCGAGACGGCCGCCAGCAGCGCCGGCGGCGTGGATACCACTTTCCGGATACTGCTCTTCGTCACCGGGATCTGCCTGGCGATCATCGTGGGGGTCATCGACCTGTTCCTGTGGAAGTACCGCCGGCGCAGCCACGACGAGATCGGCAAGCCGTCGCATCCGGACAGACCGGGGCCCGGCCGCGGTTTACTCGCCGCCCTGATCCTGCTGCCGCTGGCGCTGGCGGTGGCGCTGTTCCTGGTGGGTTTTCAGGGGTTCCTCTCCGGCCAGATCGCCCCGGCCCGCGCCTACGAGATCCAGGTGGAGGGCCGGCAGTGGGCCTGGCATTTCACCTATCCCAACGGCTACGTCAGCCAGGAGCTGCACGTGCCGCTGGACGAGCCGGTGAAGCTGTTGCTCACCTCGGCCGACGTGGTGCACAGCGTGGTCATTCCGGCCTTCCGATTGCGCCAGGAAGTGGTGCCTGGCCGCCAGACCGAGGCCTGGTTCACCGCTGGCAAACCCGGGGAGTATCCGCTGCTCGGCGGAGAGTACAACGGCGCCTGGTACGACTCCATGCGTTGCGTTGTGGTGGTGCACGAACCGGGCGGCTTCGAGACCTGGCTCGCCGCGGCGGCCAACGTGCTCGAACAGTATCCGCCCATCGAGGCGGGAGAGATCCTCGTGCAGCGCAACGGCTGCCTGCAGTGCCACTCCCTGGACGGCGTCAAGGGCATCGGCCCGAGTTTACTGGACGTGCTCGGCCGCGACCGTGTCTTCACCGACGGCTCCAATCTCGTGACGGACGAGGAGTACATCCGCGAGTCCATCAAGGCGCCGCAGCAACGTGTCGTGGACGGCTTCCAGCCGGTCATGCCTCCGCAACCCAACCTGGGCGACCCGGAGATCGACGCCATCATCGAGTACCTGAAAAGCCTGGGCGACGCGGCCGTTGTTCCGGACGAGGCAGCCCTGGACGAAGCCGGCCCGGACAGCGCACAGGAGGAGGGCTAGATGAACGCAGCCAGCGCAGGGACGGTCAGCTACCTGGACGGATCGGGTCATTCCGATCGTTCAGATGGACTCGGCGGTTGGCTGGGTTCGCTGGATCACAAGCGCATCGGCCTGATGTATCTGGCCGTCATCCTGGCGGCGTTTCTGCTCGGCAGCAGCTTCGCTCTGGTGCTGCGCACCGAGATGCTCTCCCCGGCGCGAACTGTGGTGGATCGCGGCATCTTCCAGAAGCTGTTCACCATGCACGGTATCGTGATGTTGTTTCTGTGTGTCCTGCCGGGTATCCCGGCGGCCCTGGGCAACTTCGTTCTGCCGCTGATGCTCGGCGCCGCCAACCTGGCGTATCCGCGGCTGAACCGGCTCGGTTTCCACTTCTACCTGGTGGGTGTCGGTTGCGTGCTGCTGGCCACCTTGGTCGGCGCCCTCGACACCGGCTGGACCTTCCTGCCGCCGCTGAGTGATCAGGCCGGCGCGCCGCTGGTGATCCTGGCGGCCGGTCTGCACCTGCTCGCCTTGAGTGTGGTCTTCACGGGGCTCAATTTCCTGGTCACCATCGTCTGGCGTCGGCCGGCGGGCATGACCTGGTTCCGGTTGCCGCTGTTGCCGTGGTTGCTGCTGGCCACCAGCATCCTGCAGATCGTGACCACGCCGATTCTGGCCGCCCTCGCCCTGCTGTTGCTGGCCGGGCAGTTCACGGCCGGGTCGTTGTTCGGTCCGACCGACGGCAACGATCCGCTGACCTACCAGCACTTCTTCTGGTTCTTCGCCCACGCCGCGATCTTTCTGGTGATCCTGCCGGGTATCGGCGTGGTGAGCGAGGTGCTGGCCACCTTCTGTCGCAAGCCGGTATTCGGGTACCGGCAGACCGCAGTGGCCGGACTGGTTCTGGCGGCCCTGGCCCCGGTGGCCTACGGCGTGCATCTGATAGCCAGCGGCCAGTCGCCCGAGGCGAGTACCGTGTTCAGCCTGCTGGCGTTGCTGACCTGCGTGCCGGCCACCATCATCGGCTTCAACTTGCTGGCCACCCTGTACGAGGGGAGCATCCAGCCGGACACCCCGCTGCTCTACGGCCTGGCCTTCCTGATGCAGGTGGCGGTGGGTGGATTGAGCGGTCTGTTCCTGAGTAGCCTCGCCACCGGTGTCTATCTGCACGGCACCTATTTCCAACTGGCCAATCTGCACTATCTGCTGGCTGGCGGCGGTCTGACCGGATTCCTGGCCGGGCTCTACTACTGGTGGCCCAAGCTGTCGGGCCGGCTCTACAACGAACGGTGGGGCAAGATCGGCGCCGGGCTGATTTTCTTCGGCTTCAATCTGGCCTTTCTGACCAAGTTCTTCCTGGGCAGCCAGGGCATGTTGCAACGGCAGTACGACTACGCGGAGCAGTTCGTCTCCCTGCAGGTTCTGTCGAGCGTGGGAGCGTACCTGCTCGGCTTCGGTTTGTTGATCGTGGCGGTCAACCTGATCCACGCCTGGCTCCACGGCCGACCGGCGCCCGCCAACCCGTGGGGCGGCGTCACGCTGGAGTGGAGCTGCCCGTCGCCGCCGCCGGCGGAGAACTTCGCCGAGCCGCCACAGGTGACCGATCTGTACGACTTCCGCGGCCAGACGTACGATCCGGAGAGTGGCGGTTTCGTCAAGGCTCAGGAGGTCTGACGTGGCGTCCATCCGGATATTCCGGACATTCCGAATATTCCGGATAGACCAGGCGATGGGGGTGCCAGCGTGAGCCCTGCCAGCCCAGCCGAACTGCCGGAGTACCGGACGCCGGTCCCGCCGGAACCGGTCCTCGGACCGGATCCCGAAGTGGTCTCCAGCGAATCCGCTGCGGATCCCGAAGGCGCCGCCACCGCCACCCATTGCATTCATTGCGGGCTGCCCCTCGGTCGCCATCACCGGCCGGAGGACGGGCCTTTTTGCTGTAACGGCTGTCGCACAGTGTACGGACTGATTCACGACGAGGGCCTGGAGCGGTTTTACGATTTGAAACCGGGGACCACCGCGCCACCCGCTGACCTGCGATCGGACACCTTCGCCTGGCTCGAACAGTTGCTACAAACCGCGCCCGCGTTACCCGGCAGCACGGTGCGCCGGTTAAGCCTCGATGTGCAGGGGGTGCACTGCGCCGCCTGTGTCTGGCTGCTGGAGCAGCTCTTCTCCCGTCACGAAGCGGGCCTGCAGCTCCGCATCAATCCGGCCCTCGGCACGGTGGACCTGGCCTGGGATCCGCAGCGCGGCGACCTGACCGACTACCTGGCCGAGGTGGAGCGTTTCGGCTACCGCTTCGGCCCTCCACGCAAGGAGCCGCCCCGTCAGTCACGCCGATTGCTGACCCGCCTGGGTATCTGCGTCGCCGTCGCCTTGAACGTGATGATGTTCAGCCTCTGCTACTATCTCGGCCTGGCGCCCCGGGACGGCCTGGTGTACGACCTGTTCGGCCGGCTCAACCTGGTCCTGGCCAGCGTCGCCATCTGCGTGGGCGGCTGGCCGTTTTTCACGGCGGCCTGGCACGGGGTGCGGCGCCGGGTGGTGCATCTCGATCTGCCCATCGCCATCGGCATGTTGCTGGCGTTCGCCGGCTCCACGTACACCTATCTGAGCCAGGGGCCGGAGGCGGCCTACTTCGATACCATCACCATCTTCGTGGCCCTCATGCTGGTGGGACGCTGGCTGCAGGAGCGGGTGCTCGAGCGCAACCGCAATGCTTTGCTCAGCTCCGGCGGCGTGGCCGATCTCTACACCCGGCGGTGTCGTGACGACGAGGTGCGGGCCATCTCCGCCAGCGAGGTACGGCGCGGCGACGAGCTGTGGATCGCGCCGGGCGACCTCGCGCCGGCGGCGGGTGTCCTGCTCCATCGACCGGCCTCGGTCTCCCTGGACTGGATCACCGGCGAGGCCGATCCGCTGTCTTGTCAGCCGGGCGAGACCATTCCGGCCGGCGCCTTCAACGCCGGCAAGTCCGGTTTCCGTATCACCGCCACCGAGGATTTTTCCGCCTCCCGCCTGAACGACCTGATGCGCGGCAGCGAGGCCGGCGACGATACCCAGCAGAACCGCCCCGGCTGGTGGCACCGGGTCTCCACCGTCTATGTGCTGGCGGTGCTGGTACTGGCCGCGGGTGGCTTCATCGGCTGGGTGGGGCGCGATCTGCGCACGGCGGTGGAGGTCGCCGTGGCCGTGCTGGTGGTCACCTGTCCGTGCGCTCTGGGTCTGGCGGTACCGCTGGGGCGGGACCTGATCAACGTGGCGCTCCGCAGGCACGGGGTGTTGTTGCGCCGGGACAGCCTGCTGGACCGCGCCCTGCGGGTGCGACGCATCCTGTTCGACAAGACCGGCACCCTGACCCGGGGACAGCTCGCTCTGACCGAGGCCTCCCGCCGAACCTTGCTGGCGCTGCCTGCCGAGCAGCGGATCACCCTCCGGCATATGACCAGCCGGAGCAATCATCCGGTGAGCCGGTGTGTCGCCGCCGCCCTCGGTCTGGTGAACGGTGGCACTGCCGGGGCGGACGCGACAGGATCTCCGGACAGACCCATCACTTCGGAAGATCCGAGCCCCACGTCAGATGCGGTGGAAGAGGTGGTCGGTCAGGGCTTACGCTGGCGACGAGGGAATGTCGAATACCGATTCGGGCGACCGGACTTCGCCCTGGAAACCGCCGCCAAGGACGACGCGCCCGGTGAGGCGGACCGTCCCCGCACGGTGTTCAGCGCCGCTGGCCAGATCCTGGCCAGGCTCGAATTCCAGGAGGAACTTCGCCGGGACGCCGCCGACGAGGTCGGTCGACTGGAGGCCGCCGGCTACCGGGTCTACCTGCTCAGCGGCGATACCCGCGCCAAGGTCCGGGCCGTGGCGTCGCACCTGAACTTGCCGCCCGACCGGGTGTACAGCGAGCTGTCACCGGAGCAGAAGGCGGCCGTCGTCAAGAAGCTGGACCGGCACGACTCCCTGATGGTGGGTGACGGGTTGAACGACAGCCTGAGTTTCGACGCCGCCCTCTGCGCCGCCACGCCGGCGGTGGACCGGGCCGTGCTGCCCCAGAAAGCCGATTTCTATTTCCTCGGCGACGGCATCGGCGCCGTGCGCCGGGTGCTTCAGGCCGCGGATCGGTTGCGGCGGGTCCAGCGCGACAACCTGACCTTCGCCGCCCTCTACAACAGCGTGGCGGTGGGACTCTGCCTGGCCGGCTGGGTCACCCCGGTGGTTGCGGCCATCCTCATGCCACTCAGCTCGGTGACCGTGGTCCTGTTGACCAGCAGTCGGCTCGGTTCCAGGGGGGCGTCATGGATGTCCTGATCGTGACCATCTTCGTCAGCCTGCTGCTGGTGGTGGGTGGTCTCGTGTTTTTCGTGTCACGCCTGCGCGCCGGCGATTTCGAGCACGGCGACCGGCTGTCGCTGCTGCCGCTGGCCGACGATGAAAAACCGGTGCCGACACCGGACGAGTTGAAGATAGAGCAAGCGGAGTGATCACTCTTTCCCGAGGAGGCCCAGCTTCCAATGCATGAGACGACTTCCGTCACCAAACGAGTGATTTACGACGATTCGGTGGTCAGGGCATTCTCCCTGGCGACCATCGTCTGGGGCGCGGTCGGGCTGCTGATGGGGGTGATCATCGCCTCGCAGCTCTCGTTCTGGCAGATGAACTTCGAGACGAGCTGGTTCTCCTTCGGCCGGCTGCGACAGCTCCACACCAACGCCGCCATCTTCGCCTTCGTGGGCAACATGATCTTCGCCGGCGTCTACTACTCGACCCAGCGGTTGCTGAAAGCACGGATGGCGTCCGACACCTTGAGCCGGATCCATTTCTGGGGCTGGCAGCTCATCATCGTCGGCGCGGCGGTGACCTATCCGCTGGGCCTGACCCAGGGCAAGGAATACGCCGAGCTGATCTGGCCCCTCGATCTGACGGTGACCGTGGTCTGGGTGGTCTTCGCGGTGAACTTCTTCTGGACCATCGCGCGGCGTAACGAGCGGAATCTGTACGTCGCCATCTGGTTCTACATCGCCACCATCATCACGGTGGCGGTGCTGTACATCGTCAACAACCTGCAGATACCCACCAGCCTGACCCACAGCTACTCCCTGTTCCGGGGGGTGCAGGACGCGCTGGTGCAGTGGTGGTACGGCCATAACGCGGTGGCGTTCTTCCTGACCACGCCGATCCTCGGCATCATGTACTACTACCTGCCCAAGGCGGCCGAGCGGCCGATCTACTCGTACCGGCTGTCCATCGTGCACTTCTGGTCCCTGGTCTTCATCTACATCTGGGCCGGGCCGCACCACCTGCTCAACACGGCGTTGCCCGACTGGGCCCAGACCCTCGGCATGATCTTCAGCATCATGCTCTGGGCGCCGTCCTGGGGCGGCATGCTCAACGGTCTGCTCACCTTGCGCGGGGCCTGGGACAAGTTGCGCACCGACCCGATCATCAAGTTCTTCATCGTGGCGGTCACGTTCTACGGCATGTCCACCTTCGAGGGACCGTTGCTGGCCATCAAGAGCGTCAACGCCCTGGGGCACTACACCGACTGGATCATCGGCCACGTGCACTCCGGCGTGCTGGGCTGGAACGGCTTCATGGCGGCGGGCATGCTCTACTGGCTGGTGCCGCGTCTCTGGGGCACGAAGCTCTTCTCCACGAAACTGGCCGAGGCGCACTTCTGGATCGCCACCTTCGGTATCCTGCTCTACGTCGTGTCCATGTGGATCAGCGGCGTGAGCCAGGGACTGTTCTGGCGGGCGCTGGATGCTGATGGCTTCCTCAAGTTCCCGGACTTCATCGAGGGTCTGCTCGCCTCCAAGACCATGTACCACATGCGGCTTTTGGGCGGCGCGACCTACTTCACCGGTTTCCTGCTGATGATCTACAACCTCGTGGCCACCATCCGGCGCGGTAAACCCGCCACGGTGGAGACCAAGGTCATGGCCGTCGACCGCAGCGGCCCCGGCTTCTGGCGCATCCTGGGTTCGGCGCCGGTGGTCTTCTCGGCCCTCATCGTGGCCTTGAGCGTGGTGCTCGGCGCCTCGGGATTACTCACCGGCATCGTGGTGCTCGTGCTGCTGGAAGTGGTGGTGGTGGCGTTGATCCTCGCCTACGGATCGCGCAAGCAGGGTAAGAGCTGGCACGACGTGGTGGAGGGGAACGGCCTCGCCTTCTCGGTGCTCGTGCTTTTCGCCATTCTCATTGGCGGCCTGGTGGAGATCATCCCCACGGTGGTGGTCCGCAACGAGGTGCCCGAGCAACCGGCGGTGGTGCTGGTGGCCGAGGCGGACAGTACCTTGCCGCCACCGGTGGTGGAGGAAGGTTACCGGTTCGTTCAGGAACCGTACAGTCCGCTGGAACTGGCCGGACGCGACATCTACGTGCGTGAGGGCTGCTATGTCTGTCACAGCCAGATGGTGCGGCCGTTCCGGCACGAGACCTTGCGTTACGGCGAGTGGTCCCGGGCCGCGGAATTCCGTTACAACACCCCGTTCCAGTGGGGCAGCAAGCGGACCGGGCCCGACCTGCACCGGGTGGGCGGCAAGTACGCCCACCTGTGGCACTACCTGCACCTGGACGATCCTCGCGCCACTTCGCCCGGCTCCAACATGCCGCGGTACCATTTCCTGAAGGATGGTCGGGTCGACTTCGATGGCATTGGTCAGAAGATGAAGGTGCTCAAACTGCTCGGGGTGCCGTACGACGACGAGTTGATCGCCGCCGCCGCCGCGGTGGCCGGGAGCCAGGGCCAGCTCATCAGTGACGACCTGGCCAGCCAGTCGGTGGAACTGGTGCCCGACAGCGACCTGACGGCCCTGATCGCCTACCTGCAACGGCTCGGCCGCGAACCGCAACCGCTCACTGCCGAGCCCGAGGTTGCAGAAGCGGAGGTCGAGTGATGTTCCAGCAATTCTACGCCGGCAGCGATCTGCTGATCTGGCCGCTGGTCGGCCTCGGCATCTTCTTCGTGACCTTCGTGGCGGTGCTGCTCTACGTGCTGGTCTTCCTGCGCGGCAGCAAGAGCGTGGACCATCTGGCCGCCTTGCCGCTGGAGGACGATCCGCCGGCGCAAACGAGGAAAGGGGGTGCCGACAATGACTGATCGGACGCATGGGTTCAGAAAGGAACAGAACATCGACCAGCTGCTCGAACACGACTACGACGGCATCCAGGAGTACGACAACAAGCTGCCCAACTGGTGGCTGTTCATCATGTACGGCTCCATCGTGTTCGCCATCGGCTACTGGCTGGTGTTCGAGACCATGCAGATCGTGCCCAATCCGTTGGGGCGGTACGAGCTGAAACAGATCGAGGCCACCGAGGCCCAGCTGGCCCGAATGGCCGAGGGCGGCCTGACCAACGAGAGTCTCGAACTCATGGCCACCTTGCCGACCCGGGTCTCCGAGGGGGAGCAGCTGTTCAGGCAGTACTGCGTGGTGTGCCATCTGGAGCTGGGGCAGGGGGTCGTCGGGCCCAACCTCACCGATCGCTACTGGGTCCACGGCCCGGAGCCGCTGGACATCCATTACGTGGTCACCAACGGTGTGGCGGCCAAGGGCATGGCGGCCTGGGGCCGGCAGCTTGGGCCGAGCCGGGTGGAGGCCGTGGTGGCGTACGTGTTGACCCTGCGGAACACCGAGGTGCCGGGCAAGGCGCCCGAGGGTGTGCTGTACGCCGACGCGCCGACCGACGGGGAAGCTGCCGCCGGCGAGCAGCCGGACGGTGATCAGAGCAGCGGTGAACCGGACAACGGAGCGCCGGCCGACAGCGAGCAGGACCGTGGTGAGTGACACGACGGACAGTCAAGCGGGCCGGCAACAGAAACGCCGCCCCGATCTGGATACGGTCTACTCAATCAATCCCGATGGTTCGCGCAACTTCCTGCATCCGGCCGATTTCACTGGTCGCTGGCGGCGGCGCAAGGACCTGTTCTGGTTGATCCTGGTGACGATCTACGCCGGACTGCCGTGGCTGACCGTCGGCGGCCGTCCGGCCGTACACCTCGACCTGCCGGGCCGCAACGCCTACCTGTTCGGCCAGAGCTTCACCAACCAGGACTTCACGCTGGTGTTTTTCCTGGTGTCGGGAATGGGGTTCGCGCTCTTCGTGGCCACGGGGTTGTACGGCCGGGTCTGGTGCGGGTTCGCCTGTCCGCAGACCGTGTTTCTGGAGGGGGTCTTCCGGCGGATCGAGCGCGCCCTCGAGGGGCCCCGCCTGGAGCGCATCAAGCGGAACCTCGGGCCCATGACCGGCGGCAAGTTCTGGCGCAAGTTCTTGAAACAGATCGTCTTCCTGGGGCTCTCGGCATATATCGCCCACACGTTTCTGTCGTACTTCCTGCCGGTGCGTGAGCTGGCGCGCGGGCTGTTCGACAGCCCGGGCGCCTTTTTCGCCGCCCATCCGGCGGCCTTATTCTGGACCTATTTCTGGACCGCCATCCTGTACTTCGACTACGCCTGGTTCCGGGAGCAGACCTGCCTGATCATCTGCCCGTACGGCCGGTTGCAATCCGCTCTCGTGGACGAGGACACCATCGTGCTCGGTTACGACGAGATCCGGGGCGAGCCGCGCCACAAGGGCAAGGACACGGGCGGCCACTGCATCGACTGTTTCCGTTGTGTGAATGTCTGTCCCACAGGTATCGATATCCGTAACGGTCTGCAGATGGAATGCCTCGGCTGCACCAACTGCATCGACGCCTGCGATACGGTGATGGAGAAGATCGGCAAACCCCGGGGACTGATCCGCTTCGATTCCCGGCGCGGCTTCGTCGGCGAGGGGCGCCGGACCTGGCTGCGGCCGCGGGTTTTCATTTATGCACTGCTCGGGTTGATCGGTCTGGCCATTGCCACCCGCGCGGTGACCGGTCGTGCAATCTTCCAGGCCAACGCCCTGCGCGCCCGCGGCCTGCCGTACGTGCTGGAAGAGGAGCAGATCCGCAACCTGTTCCACCTGCACATCCAGAACAAGACCGACGAGCCGGCAACGTACCGGATCACCTCCGATCAGCACCCGGCGGTGATGGAATGCATCATCTCGTTGCCCGAGGTGCGGTTGGCCGGGATGGAGGACACGGAACTGCCCATCTTCGCCTACCTGCCCCGCAATGCGTTCACCGGCGCGTTCCCGATCCACTTCACCGTGACCGATTCGGCCACGGGTACGAGCAAGCAGGTCGAGATCATCTTCCGGGGGCCGGAATAATGAAGCGGTGGCTGCAAGACAACCCGTGGATCTGGATCGTCCTGTTCTTCCTGGCGGTCTTCGGCGTCAACATGGTGATGATCGTGATCTCGATCTTGAACAAGCCGGTGGTGCTGCCGCACGGATGACGGCAGGGGGGCCGGCTCAGTAGACCACGAACTCGCCGAGCTTGAGATGTCCCACGAGCTGCCAGGCGGCCAGACCGCGCAAGATGAGCTGGGCGGCGATGAACAGGATGAGCGCGGCGCCCAGTCGGTTGAAGAACGAGCGCCAGGTCACGCCGAGCCGGCCGGCGCCCAGACCGAGAGCCACCAGAACCGGCACCGTGCCGAGGCCGAAGGCGACCATGGCCAGCGCCCCCTTCCAGACCGAGCCGCTGGCGGCGGCGGTCATGGTGGCGGCGAACACCGGACCGCACGGCAGGAATCCGTTGGCCAGACCGAGGGTCCAGTGGCCCCAGGCCGAGGACGAGTGAAGCAACGGCTGAATCCGCGCGGCGACGGCGCGCTGCAACGGGCCGCTCTCGACCCAGCGCGAGACCGGCAGCCACCCCAGCAGGCCGAGGCCGAGCAGCAGCAT
>JBDRBC010000551.1:0-4984 GCA_043823125.1 bacterium
TCATCTTCACGGTCAAGGTGACCAATGTCGGGACCGATCCGGCCACCGACGTCGAGATCATCGAGCAGGTTCCCAGCGAGTTCACCGTGGTCCGGGCCCTGACGAGTGCAGGCACTTACATCGGCGGCACCTGGCGCCTGGGCACGCTGCCGGTGGGCAGCCCCGATTCCTTGACCATCCGGGCGATCGTCAATGTGCCGGGTGTCATCCGCAACATCGCCACGGCGGCTTACAGTGAGCCTCCTGACCCCTTCGAGGCCGACAACGCCGACACGGTCTACGTGGATGGGCAGCAGGCTGATCTGCGCATCAGCAAGACACCGAGTGTGTGGGAGCCCGGTCTCGGTGAAGAGGTGACTTTCACGGTTCAGGTGACCAACGACGGACCGAACGATGCGACCGGCGTAGTGGTGTTCGACCCGCTTCCCGATGGCTTGACCCTGACGGATTCCGTTCATGACCCCCGAACGACGTTTAACGACAGCACCTGGACCATCGGCGATCTGTATGCTGATCAGACACTGACTCTGCAGTTGCAGTGCATCGTCGTCGCCGAGGGCGCCATCATGAACCGGGCGCGGATCTCGGCCAGCAACCTGTACGATCCGGACCCGAACAACAACGTCAGCAGTGTCACCTTGTCCGCCGAGGATGCGGATCTGGAGCTGAGGAAGGTGGCCAGCGACACGGCGCCGGACATCGGCGACACGGTGACCTTCACGGTGATCTTGCGGAACCTCGGTCCCAGCGAGGCGCTCGGCATCCAGGTGCTGGACCAGGTGCCGCAGGGATTGACCTACGTGTCGAGTGATCCGGGCACCGGGACGTACACCCCCGGGACCGGGGTCTGGAGCATCGGTTCCCTGACGGTGGGTGTTAGCGATACGCTGCGGCTGTCGGCGACCATCGACCAGCCGGTGCAGATCACGAACACGGCGACGTTGATCGCCTCGGCCACCAAGGACGAAAATGCAGGGAACAACAGCGCCAGTGAAGTGGTCACGGGTGAGGCGTCGGATCTGGATGTGACCGCGACCATCAGCAGCACGTCGAATCCTCGGCCCATCGTGGGCGAAGACGTGACGTTCATCATCGAGGTGGTCAACCACGGTCCGAGCAATGCGGACAATGTGGTGTTGACCTGCCCCATCCCTGCTGGTCTGGCCTGGTTAAGTGACAACGGTGGTGGTGGTTACGACCATTCCACGGGTATCTGGAACATCGCCGGATTGACAGCCGGCGGTTCGACGACCCTGACCATCGATACCGATGTCGTGGTGGCCGCGAGCACGACTCTTGAGGCGATCTCCAGCGCCGACCAGCCCGACCCCCGTTCGGACAACGATTCCGATAGAGTGACGTTGTATCAGGAGTCAGCCGACCTGGCGTTGACCAAGGAGGCCGGCGAGCTGTTCCCGATCCTGAATACGGAGTTCACCTACACGATAACGGTGACCAACAACGGCCCGGACGATCTGGCCACTGGCATCGTCGTGGAGGATCTGTTGCCGCCGGAGCTGACGTTCGTGTCGGCGTCGGCGGACTCGGGTCTGTACATCGCGGGAATCGGCGTCTGGGATCTCGGATCGTTGAGCGAGGGTACCAGTGCGACGCTGGTCATCACCGTCATCGGCGACACCGAGGCCACGGTGCTCAACTCGGCTGCGATCACGGCCATGGACCAGTTCGACGACAACGAGTACGACAACTCCGACGCCGCGACGGTCCACGTGACCGATCCGCCGCCGAGTATCGTTCCCGGTCTGGTGGCCGCATTGACTCCGGAAGAACCGGTAACCATCACCGCCACGATCACGGACAACAGGAGTGTCACCAGCGCCACGCTGCACTACCGGTCCGGAATGATCGCCAGTTATTCGGATGTGAGCATGACGAATACGACCGGCGATACCTATGAAGGGACGATCCCCGGTGGTTGGGTGACCGCCAACGGCCTGTTCTGTTACATCAGCGCCATGGATGACGCCGATCACGAGGGGTACTCGGATCATCTGCCGCTGAGCGTATCCGTGGCGAACGTGGTGAAGGGCAGCGCCCAGCCCGGCGGTTCGGAGGTGAGCGCCTACCAGATCATCGGCGCCCCGCTTAATCTCGACAACCAGAGCATCCGGGCGGTACTCGAGGACGATCTGGGCGCCTGGGCACCGTCGAAGTGGCGGATATACAGCCTGAACGCCGACGAACTCTGGGTCGAGCATGAAAACGGCAACGGATCGATGCCGCCTACTCGTGGCTTCATGCTGATCGTCAAGGAGCAGGGCAAGTATCTCGACTCCGGGCCGGGACAGAGTGTTCCGATGAACGAGCCGTATGCGGTCAATCTGCACGAGGGCTGGAACATGGTGGCCAATCCGTTCAACATCCCGATCGACATCGCGAACCTGAGCTTCGCCACGCATCCGGATTCTCTGGGTGAAGGTTATCTGCAGCGGTATCAGGCCGCCTGGAGTATCTGGTCGGCGGGGGCGCTCAATCCGTGGGACGGCTTCATCGTCTACACGAACGACGCCAACGAGCAGCTGCTCATGGACCCGGGCCTGCCGGTGGAGAAGAGTGCGCCGCTGAAGACCCCGCCCTCGCTGTGGGCTGTCCACGTCGAGGCGCAGGTGCAGCACGCCGTGGACCGGAACAACAGTATCGTGATCTTGCCCGAGGCCAGCGCGGAATGGGATTTCTACGATTATCCGGAACCTCCCGTGATTGGCGACTATGTGTCGGTGAGTTTCCCGCATCCGGAGTGGAATGAGCCGGCTCATTGCTTCCAGCAGGATGCGCGGCCGACTATCGACGAAGGCGACATCTGGGACCTCGAGGTCCGGACCAACGTCCAGGACATGGTCCACCTGAGTTTCAGCGGGATCGAGAGCGTGCCGGATGACTACCAGATCTGGCTCCACGACGAGCTGCTGGAGATGAACATCAACCTCCGCGAGTCGGCCAAGTACAGCTTCGTCGGCACGAGCGAGCAATACGCACGGCACCTGAAACTGGTGATCGGCAACGAGAATTACATCCAAACCGAGATGCCCACCGGCGAGCTGATGCCGCAGCGGGTGGAGCTGTCGCAGAACTTCCCCAACCCGTTCAATCCGTTGACCACGATCAAGTTCGGCTTGCCGCACGCCGCGGAGGTGAGCCTGGATGTGTACGACGTACGGGGTCGGCTGGTGCACAAGCTGCTGGACAACAAGCTGTTGCCGGCCGGCCGACACGCGGAAGTGTGGGACGGCACCGATCGCGCGAACCGTCGGGTGGCGAGCGGGGTGTACCTGTACCGGCTGCAGGTCGGTGATGCGATCAAGACCCAGAAGATGGTGTTGATGAAGTAATGCCCTGAGTATCGAGCCCGGGCGGTGGAGACTCCGCCCGGTTTTTTTTAATACATTCTAAAAGGAATATCCAAAACCGAGGTGAGCATAGGTTCCGCCGAACCATCCACCAGGATTGTCACCGGCGTCGGGATCGCCGGGTTCCGGCTCGGGCTCGGTGGACGGATCGTCTTTCAGGTGATCGTTGAAGAAGATGAACTGATGCATCTCGGCCATGATCGATAGCCGGCCGAACTCCCGCTGACACCCTAGGGAAAACGCGCCCAGGGTGAACCGGGAGCTGGTGAGGGTGGACTTGGTGTATTCCTGTCTGGGGAAAAATACGACGTGGATCCAGGATTCAGAGTAGGCGTTCGGATAGATCTCGTACCAGGTCAGACCGCCTTTCAGGTCCCACGTTTTCCAGGGCGTCTGGTAGCCGACGTGATATCGTTCCCAGCGGCCCTCGCCACCGAGCTGGATGATTTTCTTCGCTCCCAGCCAGGCCTCCTGCCAGGAGGCGAACTTCCAGCTATCCACGTCGATGCGGCCGAAACCGGAAAACTCGCCGAATTCCAGGTCCACCAGGAAGCTGCGGCCCGCAGTGAACGGGATCCGGGTTCCCAGTAACCACGATTTCAGGTCATAATGACCGTGACTCATCCGGGTGTAACGCTCGCCGCCCCAGTAGCCGTTGCCCGCCCCGCGGAACTTGGATTCGGTCTTCCGAACCAGGAACCGAAGTTTCCCGCGATCCCCCCACTCGAGACTGTACTGCCGTGTGCTGGACCAGGCTTCGGGGATGAATTCGTAGGTCTCGGTCCCGGCCAGGTCGTTTTGTTCAGTGTAGGAAGTCTGCCGAACCGACATCTCGGCGCACAACGATCTCCAGGCTCGAATACGACCGGCGTGATTGGCTTCTGTCAGGCGCAGATTCAAGGGCGAGTTCACGGTCTCGCTATCCAGATCGGCGATGACCGACTCGTCGGTTTCCCAGTTGAGCCGGTCGCTGGTCAGCCAGACCCGATCGGCCAGGTTGTAATGCAGTCCGTACCGGAGCCCATCGCCAGTATGATTGGCGGCGCTCTTTCCTAGTGGTAATGTCAGCAGTCCATCGAGCCCGGGCACGATGTCACCAATACGGACAATGCCTGAATAGAGCTGCCCGGTCTCCCGCAGGCTGACTTCTGAAAGATCCCCCACGAGTTTGGTCGAGACGCGTCCGCTTCGGGCCAGAAGGCCAAGGTTCAAGGTTCGGTTCCGGTACTGCCAGAGGTGACGGATACCCAACTGTGAATGGGCGCGCACGATTTCGGTCGCGTCGCCCGAAAGTCGTCGGGTGACGGGAACGTACTGATAGGTATCGAACTGGAGTGGGGAAGATGAATCGAGCAGTGGTTGATTCCACCAGCCGCTTTCACGCAGGACAATTGAGAGGAGCGGGTCGCCGCCCAGTCCCAGGTCGTCGCGGCTGCCTGTCTGGAGGATGTCCAGGATGAGGTCCGCTGGTCGGGCAGAGACTTGACCGGTGATTACGATGCAGGCAACCACGATCAAGAGCAGGGCGGTGGCGGGGGCCCCCCCGGGGGGGGGGCCCGGCCGGGGGGGCGTGTGATTTGTTAAAGGGTTGCGGGGGGTGGGGACAGAGGGGGGGT
>JBDRBC010000552.1:0-6956 GCA_043823125.1 bacterium
TCGGGACGATTCCGGGGAGGGCTTCAGATTATCTGTCTTCACTTGACCAGGAGCAGCTTCCGGGTCAAGACGGTGTCGTCGCCCGTAACCAGCCGGGCGAAATACAGACCCGAGGCCACCCGCCGGCCGGACCGATCCCGGCCGTCCCAGACCGCTTCGTGGCGGCCCGGGGTCTGGACGGCGTTCTCGGCCAGACGGGCCACTGTCCGACCTTGCAGGTCGTGCACGGTCAAGGTCACCCGGCTCAGGCCGGGCAACCAGTACCGGATGGTGGTGCTCGGGTTGAACGGATTGGGCGCACAGTGCAGTCGCGGCTGATCGGGCACGGCCTGGTCGGGCGACCTTTCATCGACCGCAACCAGACCGGACGGATCACGCGGCACCGGGAAACCGTACGCCCCCGCATAGACGAGGAACTCGATGGCCGTGGGGTCGAACTCCCCCAGGTCACGGATGGCGGCATGGTATGCATCGTGGAACGACACATGCCGTAAGCGAAACGGTACTCGAAGTAGGTCCGGGCCAGCCGGGAATGCCAGCTCCGGTAACCGCCGCGGGCATGCCCGAAAACATTCACTGCCGTGGTGTGCTGGGCGGGATCGGCGGTGAGCCACCGCTTGGAGATACTCGGGTAGTCACCGACGTTCCGATCGCAGTCACCAAGACCACAACCGGGGAGTTGGACCACCACCCGTTGCTGGCGGGTCACCGCATCCATGGTGAACAACGGTATCGCACTCCGCTGGAAGAAGAATCCCGGCCAGATGTTGTAACGCGTGAACAGGCCGGAGCCGACGATCTCCGTCACGCCGTCGTTGACCACGGCGGTAGCGTCGGTCAAGCGCCCGGCGTAATCGGAACAGCTGTAGTCGCTGTCGTGCAGGATGGTGGTGGGAATTCCCATCGTCTCGTACCGCGTCTGGACCTCCAGCAGCATGGCCCGGGGATCGGCCGTCACCGGCGTGCAGATGGCCAGATCGCCGTCCAGGATCAAGACCCGAGGTGACGAGACCTGTTCGCCGGAGCAGTAGGCCACGGCCGTCGCCACGCTGTTTTCCAGTTCAGCCACGGTGCAGACGGGAATACGCGACCACGGCACGTCCGGCAGCAGATCGCCGTCGAAATCCACCAGCAGACCGTCGGCGGCGCAACCGCTGTTGCCGTTCCAGAAGCAGTTGCCGCTCGCATCGTCCAGGTAGATGGTGCCGACGATGTTCCGCTCCGGATACGCGCCCTGGTTCGCCTCGCCGACGATGACCAGCATGGGCAGGCGGCGCCAGCCGAGGTTGATGGCTTCTTCCCACACGCCGCCCATGGCCGATCGGCACTCGTTCGGATCGGCCGACCCGATGAGACACTGGCTGGTCCAGCCGTACTCCCTCAGCCAGGTCTCGCGAATTGGCATGGTGGCCTCCAGGAAAGCCGATGACGAGCTGTAGAGCACAAGATCGGTGACCTCGGGCATCTGCAGTTCGGACGCACCACCGCCCGCGTCCACCGGGCCGGGTCGATGATTACACGCCGGCACCATCCAGTGGCCGACTTCCTGATTGAGCTGTCGCAGTCGGGCAAGATCTGCTGGTGGCGACGCGGCAAGCTGGAACGGACGCGATGTGGTCGCCGGGACCAATGAACCGTTCCGCTCGACCAGTTCCCGGATCTGAAACAGCGTGGGTCCGGCCGGCAGGGTCAGTTCGTAGAAACACGGCCAGACACCGTCACCGGCCGCGGGGATGGTGGCCAGCAGCTCTCGATCCTCGCCGCCCAGGACCTCGAAATTGACCGATCCGTTCTCCGCATCGGTCACCCAGATCACCGCACTGCCGTCAGCGACGGGAAACGCCCAGGTCTGGCCGAATTCGCAGGCTGTATTGGGGTCGTTACCGTAGCGGAGGCGAGTGTAGTACTTGTCCTTCAAGACCAGGGCGTCGCAGTTCTGACTGTGGGCGTCGAATTCCAGGTAGCCGTCGCCCGGCATGGAGCCGGTGACCGTGGCCTCGAGACGGGTCGTGCTGACCCAGCCCGCGTTCAGGATCTGTAACACACCGTCGGTCGCAAGAGACACCAGACTCGTATTGCAGTGAGTGTCCAGCTCCCAGGCCACGTCCAGTGACTCCCCTTCGGGAATCTGATAGTTGGAGCCCGGGCTAAACAGGCTCACCGCAGGACTGAGGGTGCGTTGCTCGTCACCAAACGCTGTCAGGTTCGGACAGTCGGTGAGGGCGTTCTCCACCTGACGTTTTTCCTGGCCGTTCTCGCCGTTCAGGTTCTCCCAGAACTCCCGCACGTTGTCCACGCTTTGCTGGTATGTGCAAGTGCCTTCCGGGGCCACGGTCACGGCGGATCCGGGCCACCGCCCGCCACCCGCCCCGTCACAGGTCTGGTTGTGAATGATCGCATCCTGGAGCACTACGCAGTCGGGAAAGGCGGAATACCGTATGGCGATGGCGTAATAGGAATCGGGCATTTCGATCCGCGCCAGTTCCGTCCCGTAATCGCGGTCAACAAGATCAGCGATGGCTGCCTCACGCAACGAATCTCCCCACTGGCAATAGGGATAGAACTCCACGGCGAAACCGAGGCTGTTTCCGTGGGAGTGCACCATGCCCGCCCCGGCGCCGCTACCGAGTATCTCCCGGATCTCAAGAAACGTGCTCTCCGGCACGTAGTCTTCGGGTTGCAGGGTGGAATCGGGATCGGTCAGACACACCTTGAGTGTGGTGGCATAGTTGTTCTCCATCATGGCCGTGGCCGACTCGGGCCGCAAGCCGGTGTGCCAGGCGCTGAGATCCAGATGCCAGGCAAGGCTGCTGGTCGGAGTGGAATTGCCATCACTTTCGATCTGAGCCTGTCCGGTGGAAACGAATACGACCATACAGAATCCGATGAGCGCCCCGAAACGCATGGGTCACTCCTCAATGGGAGTGTTGATGAACTGTTTTTGCAGATCCTCTCGAAACCAGGTGTCGCAGAGGGCCGTGTCTTGATAGTCGTCGACAAGGAGGGTTCGTCCGGCTGCCATTTTCGTCAGCGCCCGGAAGACCTGGTCGTTCCGTTGCGCCGGGTTGTAAACGTGGTATCCGTCGCCGAAGGCGAACAGGCCACCGGCCCGTACCACGGACCAGAAGGTGTCCTGCCACCACTGCATCGGATCCACCCGATCGAGTTCGGCTGGTGACGGCTCGGCCGGATACCGGATGTCACACCAGGTCTTCAGGTCCGTGCGGTATACCTGAAAACCACCGGAGTCCGCTTTCAACGAATCGGGATCGGTCATGTCGGCCGCGAGATAGAGCTGCCGCATCAGCGCCCGCCGTTCGGCGTCAGTCGCCAACATCCGGCTTTGCTCCAGAGCGTTGACACTCACCGCGTGCCAGGCGCCGCCATCCCAGGAACCGGCAGCGGCGGATTGCTGCTCGCGTTCCTCTAGAAATCGGTCCCGGCGGGTGGGCTGGAACGGCAGACCAGCGAAGTAGAGCGTGTCTTCCCGGAGTTCGAATCGGTATTCCGCCAGGGGAATCCGCTGCCCGTAGCCGAAGACGGGGCCGCATGCCTGGAGGTCTTCCCGGGTGGTCGGGGGATCACTGTCGGCCGGCTGGGCCAGCACCGCCACAGTCAGCAGGAGAACGAGTACCAGAGATGAGCCAAACACGGATTTCATGACACTCCTTTCAGTCGAGGACCTCCCCAGCGCCACCGGTGGCTGCAGTTGCAAGGGGGCTGTTCGGTCGGGAGGAATCGTGAAGCGACTTCAGACGGTTTCTGGTTGGGGGTGCTCGGCCGTTTGCAACATCCGTGCCGATGTTGCTACGCCGGACTAACCCACTCCCGTGGAAGTGGTTGGCGAGATATCAACGCGACAGCACAGCCGCCGAGGTACCGTGATTTGACAGGGAGATGATACAGCTGGTGTCACATGCCGGGAGGAAAGAGGACCGGACCGACTCACCGCCGCGGTCCGGTCCCCGATGTGCCCGACCATTCCCGAGACCACCTGCAGAGCAGCGTCTCGGTGAACGTGTTTTACTGAACGAGCATGAGTTTCTTGGTCGCCACCCGCCCATTGGCTTCAAGACGCACGACATAGGTTCCACTAGGGACCCGTCCCGTCTCCCAGATCGCCGTGATCTGTCCCGGCTCGCGATGTTCGTCCAGCAAAATCGCCACGCGCCGGCCGCGCAGATCGAGGATCTCTACCCGCACCTGCGCCGGCACGGGCAGAGCGAAGTCCACCACGGCCCGTCCATTGAACGGGTTGGGATGGCACTTGACCCCGCCCAGGGCGTGAGACAGTGCCACTGCCTGCGGCTCGGGCTCCTCGGCCACGTCGATTGTGTCGTACGGCCAGTAAGCCCAGACCCGGTCGCTGGAGCGGACGATGATCGTGTTCCGACCCACGTCCTGGGAAGGCAGGGCTCCCGTGGTCACGAGTTCGGTCCAGGTCCCATCGAGGGCATTGAAGCCCCAGAATCGCGAGCCGCCCCAGGTTCTGGCATAGCCCACGAACCCGCCGCCGCTGCCGTACCCGTTCTCGCCCAGAACCTGGGTGGCCCAGGAGCCGGTGATGGTGCTGTAGGCGTGAGCGATGTACCCGGCGGGATCGAAACCGAAGACGACCTCGGTTCCCAGGCTGGAGGAATTGAAGTCGACGCCACGGGACTGCACTGCGCCGGTGCGCGCATCGAACAGGTAGTCGCCTTCGCCGTTGTAATAGACCAGGGCCAGGTAGTCGTTGACGAGCTGGCCGAGCCCATACGTCACCGGCACTGTCCGCTGCTGGACCACGTTCAACACCCCGGAATAGAAATTCACCTCCGCATCCACATCGTAAGTCACGAGGCAGCTGACGTGGTCGCCGCCCACCTGCTGGCCGCCTATCTGGGTCCAGGTTTCGACCTGGGTCATGGTGTTGGTCGGGCCGTGGTAGTAGAAGAGGTCCATCAGCGGATCGCCGGACGAGTACTGTCCGGTGGAGAACCACTCGTCCCCGGCGAGGACACAGGTGATCCAGTCGCGACTGCTGGTCGTGTACTGTCCCGTGGGATGCTCCAGGCTTCGGCACCACCAGACTGGCGGCTGCAGGTTCTGATCCTCTTTGTAGGCCGCCACCGACCCTCCCATCTGGATCCCCAAGCTGGTCCCGATGAGTCCAGGCGTGTGCGTCGAGAATCCGTGTGTTTGGCCGTTGAAGAACAGGATCGAGTTGCTGTAGTCATCGTCGTCGCGGGTGATGAGGCTCAGGCACTGTCCCCCCACGTTGAGATTGGAGTAGGTCGTGTAATCATGAGTGTCGTGGGTAAATGAGGTGTGTTCCCAGTCGCCGGTGATCGTGTCGTAGACCCAGATGTTTTCCTCGCTGACAAACGGTTCCAGGGTGATGCTTCGCTTGAATCCCCCGAGGTGGCACAGGCCGCGTCCCTCGCGACTGAGCGGCAGCCCGCCAAGCCCGCCGTCGTCCGCGTACGCGCCGACGGTCATCTCGCCGGTGAACGCGCTCCAGCCCAGCGCCCAGTAATCGGGCCACGTCCCGGATAGTCCGGCAAAGCCGTGGTCGAGCGCCCAGCCGCTATTCAGATTCATGATCCCCTCGTAAGTCTCCAGGAAAGTGCGGGTGCGCAGGCTGTAGGCCAGGTTGATCGGTCGCTCGGGATAAGGAGGGTTGAGCTCGGTGGCGACATAGTCCGGCTCGGCCACGACTCCGCGGAAATTCGTGTAGCCAGCCGGATAGACATAGTCCAGCACTCGCCACTGGTCCATCCGCGCGTCGAAGACGTAGAACATGTCGTCGGTGACGATCACCGCCAGCTCCTCGGCGCAATCGAAACTCGGGATCGTGTACCCCGTGTCCAGCAGGGTGCCGCTGAGTGCCTGCTGGTGTACCGCCTGCCGGGGACCGTTGTAGACCACGGCCAGATCCTCGCAAACCACCAGGATCAGATTCCCGGCACCGACGACGCGCACCAGGGTATGGGCCGCAGGAAGGGTCAACTCCGTCCAGCTGCCCGACCAAACGTCAAAGAAGAGCATGTGGTCGCCGGTGGTCTTGGCCCAGGCGCAGCACCCCCCGCCAGCCTCGAAGGTTCCGGAACTTCCCGGGATGGTGGTCGGAGAGGGAACCCACTGGCCGGCCAGAGCGCTCCCGGCCAGCAACAGGATGAGCAGGGCGGAAAAAAGCAAACGGATGAACCCCATTGAATTTCCTTTCGCCACGATAGATCGATATCCGGCGGAGTCTTGAGCTTTCATCCTATCATACCCACCCGATGGAGAGTGCTCCAGATGTATTATTTCGGGCAAAATCTCCAGACCAACTTGACAAAAAAGGATAAACTGGTATTTTGGTACCTGAATTAGTTATTAACCAGAAACCACACCGGAAAAGTGGCTAAAATAGGAGGAGAGCAGCATGAGCATGTTCTGTTACCAATGCCAGGAAACCGCCAAAAACGAAGGTTGCACCGCGCAGGGTATCTGCGGCAAGAACGCCGAGACCGCCAACATGCAAGACATGCTGATCTTCGCCCTGCGCGGTGTGGCGGTCTATCACGAACGGTTGAAGGAACTCGGATTGCAACGCAACGGCCTCGGCCGTTTCGTCACCGAGGCGTTATTCACCACCGTCACCAACGTGAGCTTCGACGTGGACAAGGACGCCGAGATGGTGGAGAAAGCCCTGGCCCTGCGCGACGAACTGCGCGACCTGCTCACAGCCAAAACCGGCGCCGCCGCAACCGTCGGCCTTCCCGAGGCCGCCCTCTGGAGCGGGACCAAGGACAGCTACGCCGCCAAGGCCGCCACGGTGGGCGTCATGGCCACCGAAAACGAGGACATCCGCTCCCTGCGCGAGCTGCTGATGTACGGCCTGAAGGGCATGGCCGCTTACGCCCATCACGCCCTGGTGCTTGGCTACGAGAAGGACGAGATCCACGACTTCCTGCTGGAGGGGCTGGCCGCCA
>JBDRBC010000553.1:0-4415 GCA_043823125.1 bacterium
GTAAAGGACAGGTGTACGTTCAACGTCTGGTATCGACTCCCCCCACTTCCCCGGGGGTGTTCGTACACTGTCACTTCTGGTAGCCCCTACGGGACTCGAACCCGTGTTACCGCCGTGAGAGGGCAGCGTCCTAGGCCACTAGACGAAGGGGCCACTAATATCAAGAACCGGCCATGGCCGAATCACTGTCAGATCTGGTTGCCCGGGGAGGACTCGAACCCCCATCGACTGAGCCAGAGTCAGCTGTCCTGCCATTGGACGACCGGGCAAGCGACGGCAAAATATAAATCGCTGCTCTCCATATTGCAAGTGGTACGCTCATTTTGTCGGGCCGGTTACTTTTCCGGATGTCGTTCCGGGTGTCGTTCCGGACTTCTCCCCGCCCGTCGACCGCTTCTGCCGTATGATCCCCAGCAGCTTCGCATGCAGCGCCTCCGGGGAAACGAGATCCGCCTCGGCGAACCCCCATTTCCTTGGCGCCAGCAAAAACGGCTCGGTCTGGGCCCCACCGAGGCCGCCGTGGCTGCTGAGCTGCTCCTCGAACACCACCACCCGGCCGTCCGGCAGCAGCTTGCCGTTGACCACGAGATCACCCGCGGACTGGAACGCCAGCAGTTGGTGCAGTTCGCGTGACCAGTGCTCCGGTTCCTCGTACGGCGCCAGCGGATCGAATTTGCCCTTCACCTGCCCCGTGTCCAGATCCCGGACACCGTCCTTGCCGATGGCCATGGCCACCCCGTTCTCCCGCCGGGCCGCCACGAAACCGATGCCGGGATGGCTCGCCAGGCCCTCCACCATCCCCGGATACCGGTCGCGGATCTGCTCCAGGGTGAGTTGCCGCTCGGACTCCCCCAGGTAGATGTGGGCGAGGCAGCCGGAAACGAGGACCAGGATCGGCGGTTCGTCGCTCCTGACGTCGTCCCCGGTTCTCGTTATCTGCTGGCCGCTGAGCTGTTCCAGGGTACGGCGGCTGCGAGCAGCCACCCAGCCCGCCTGGCCGGCGCCGCTCTGGCGGAAATCCTCGAGCAGGGCGCTCACGTACATGGTCTCCAGCGGGGGCACCTCTATGCCGGGCAGCGACTGGCCGGCCAGCTCCACCACCAGGGCCCGCAGCGATCGGCCGTGGCGAATCCGGAACGGGATGCTGGGCGTCTGGCCGTGATCGGACAGGAGCACCACGTCGTACTTGATGGGCGCGTAGTGGCGCAGCAGACGCCAGAGCCGGTGGAACTTGCGGTTGAAGTTGGCCAGGGTGACCTGCGCCTCGTAGGTGTCGGGGCCGCTGTAGTGCGCCACCTCGTCGTACCCCACGAAGTTGGAGTAGATGATCGGCACGCCGCGCATGATATCGTGTCGGAGCCAGAACATGCCGATCTCGCGCAGGAAGGCGTTGGCCACTACCCGGGCGCCAAGCCGGCGCCAGCTGAAGCGGAGCCGGGGACGCCGCCCCAGGACCCGGTTCACCGCTCCCCAGAACAGGGCGACATTGAAATCCCAGAAGGCCGACACGAGCGCCCGGGTATAGGCGAACGGGCTGGCCCAGAAGAGGTTGACATCCTCCAGTTCCTCCTGGCGCTGCTCGCTCTTCTCGCCCCCCTGCGCGCTTACCGTCACCAACCGCTTGGCCGCGCCGCCGGACATGAAGCTGATGATGCTGGAGCCGCCGGTGAGCAGCGGTTCGTCCCCGGCCACCAGCGCCTGCTGTTCCAGCAACCGCAAATCGGCCGGTTTGCTGGCCACCCGCTGGATCCGGGCGGACCGGTCGTACCACCGGTACCCGGGCACGTCGGCCCGAGCCCCGTAGAAGAGCCCCGCCTGCACCGCTGGCGTGTTGGACGGCAGGCCGGAACACCAGCGGTAGAGCTGGTGCGAGCCGCGGGTTGTGAGATAGGAGACCATGGTCATCCGGCCCCGCTCCATGGCGCGCAGCAGGCTGGGCAGGGACAGGCCGTCCACCTGCAGCAGCAACAGGCCGCGCCTGTCCTCCACCGGTCGGGGGGATCCGAATCGCTGACGGAGCCGGAAGATCACGGACTGGAAGAACGGATACGTGTCATCCACCCGCGCCCAGCCCACCAGACTCGTGGAGACGATGGTCAGTACCACCAGGCCCACCACGGCGTGCAACACGCTGTCGATGACCACGCTGTTGAACTGGTCGGCGGTGATATACAGGATGACCCCGTTGAACAGCAGGGTCGGCAACCCGAGGGTGAGGGAATTGAGCGGGAAGGTGAGCACGAGCATCAGCGGCCGGAGCAAGATGAGCAGCAGGGCGAATTCCACCGGCAGCAAGATGGCAAACCAGTACCAGTTCGGATCACTGGTATCGAAGTGGAAGCCGGGCAAGATGGAAGTGGCCACCAGCAGGGCCACCACGTTGATGAACCAGACCAGGAGATAACGACCGAGGATCTCGAACAGCCTCACGGATCACTCCGCTGACGAGCCAGGAGCAAATGGCGATAGCCGGACCTGAGTCCGGCTCCGCCTCGAATGAATCGGTTACTGGGAGTATTACTACCCGGACAGTGCCCGGCGCAACCGTGTAACGACCCGCGGGGCGCCGATGAGTTCCATGACCTCGAAGATGCCGGCGCTCCGTTCCTGGCCGGTGAGCGCCACCCGGCAGGGATGGATGAGCTGTCCGGCCTTGATCTCGAGCGCCTCCGCCGTGGTGCGCACGAGCTCCTCGTAGCGACCGGGGGGTAACGGTGTGGACGAATCGTCCGCGGTGGACACGGCTTCCGCCAGCGCTGCCAGATACCGCTGCGACTCGGCGCCGGCCAGTTGCGCCGCCCGCGCCTCCTCGTCCACCGGATAGTCCTCACCGAAGAAGAAGCCGATCATGTCCGGCAGACTGTGAACATCGCTGAAGCGATTGCCCAGGGTACGCAGAATGCGATCGAGGTACTGCCGCGTGTCCCCGCCACCCGGCACCCGCCATTCCGCAACGACCTCCCAGCCGTTGGCCGTCACCAGGGGCCAGGCCAGATCGACCCGCTCGGCGGGCGAGAGCCGCTTGATGTGCTCGGTGTTGATGAAGTGCAGCTTGTCGTAGTCGAAGGCGGCCGGAGCGCTATTGACCTTCTTGAGGCTGAACTTCTTGGTCAGCTGCTCCCGGGTCAACACCTCGTCACCGCCGGCGCCGATGGACCAGCCGAGCAGCGCCAGGTAGTTCACCATGGCCGCCGGCAGGATGCCCTGATCCGCGAACTCCTCCACGCTGGTGGCGCCGTGACGCTTGCTCAACCGCTTGCGGTCCTCCCCGAGGATCATCGGCAAGTGACCGAACTTGGGCCGCGGAAAATCGAGGGCATCGTACAGCAGGAGCTGGAACGGCGTGTTGCTCACGTGGTCGTCGCCGCGCAGTACGTGGGTGATGCCCATGAGCGCGTCGTCGACCACCGCCGCGAAGTTGTAGGTGGCGTACCCGTCCGCCCGCATCACCACCCGATCGGCCAGGGCCGCGTTGGGAAACTCCCGCTTGCCGCAGACGATGTCGTACCAGAAGGTGCTTGCTTCGTTGGGCGTCCGCAGCCGCCACACCTTGGGTCGCCCTGCCGCTTCGAGGGCCTGCCGCTCGGTCTCGCTCAGATCGCGACCGTAGTCCGGCACCGTGCCGTCGGCTTTGGCCTGTTCCTGCAGCTGTGCGATCTCCTCCGGTGTGCAATAGCTGGGATACACCTTGCCGCCGGCCACGAGCTTGTCGAGCTGTTCCCGATAGATTTCCAGTCGTTGGGACTGCAGATACGGACCGAAGTCGCCCCCACGGCCGGGGCCCTCGTCCCAGTCCAGCCCGAGCCACTCCATGCCCCGCAGGATGGCGGCGTAGGATTCCTCCGTGCTGCGCTGCTGATCGGTGTCCTCGATGCGGAGGATGAAGGCGCCGCCCTGACTGCGAGCGTACAGCCAATTGAACAGAGCGGTTCGCGCGCCCCCCACGTGCAAAAAACCGGTGGGGCTGGGCGCGAAGCGGACCCGGAGGGGATTGCCGTTGCTCATGGGGATACTCGACTCTCGTGGGTTGGCTGGTTCAGGGATCTGGCACCGTTGGGTGGACACGAAATCCGGCTGGCTCGCTGGGCGGAGAACCAGCCGGATTCGTAACCACTGTCTAGCCATCGTCGTGGTCGTGGCTGTGGCCGTCGTCATCGTCGTGATCGTGGGTCTGACCGGTTTCTTCCTCACCGTGATCGTGATCACAATCCTCGTGATCGTGGGTGGCGCCCTCTGCTTGTCCGTGGTTTTGTCCATGGTCGTGCCCGTGCTCTGGCTGCGCCGGCGGCACGTATTCGATACCTTGCTCCTCGGCCCGCTTCCGGGCAGCCGCCTCGCGGATCCGCCCCGGGGAAAGGTGGGACGGGCGGGATCCGAACGGGGCGATCTTGCTGACCCGCTCCAGGGGATCGCCG
>JBDRBC010000554.1:0-2776 GCA_043823125.1 bacterium
GTCGAACCGCACGTGATTGGCTGCGAGGTTGCCGTAATCGATGGTCCCGATCTCCGGATAGGAATCCTGGGCGAGATCGACCTCCCGTGCGGAAAGCGTCGGTCCGGTGACCATGAAAGCCGCCACCGCCACGTTGTCGAAGTATGGTGCCGGTGAGGCGTCGATGCCTTCCAATCCCCAGGCCCAGCCCAGCTCCCGGACTCCGAGGGCCACCTGGACGTGGGTTCTGTCCGGCTGCAGGAGATCACTCACGACTTCATGGTGGCGGAGGTAGCCGGGGCCACCGAAGTACCCGAACTGGTGATCCCGCCAGAACGCGTCGTCGATGTCCTGGGGATCGCCGCTTGCCGTGGACCGCACGCGCCAGGTATACATGATCCCCGCTGATCCGGGCCCCAGGTTCTCGTGCCGGTACACGTCGAAGCAGAGCTGGGCGCCGTCGTAGGCGCCGACGGGCCATTCGATCACCGGCGACCACAGTTCGTTGTGGAGGTGGAAGTCGGGGCCGGCCATGCCGCCCTCGGGGTTGACGACCCAGCCGTTCGGGCCGTAGATCCAGGTGTTGCCCAGGTAGCCGCCGGTGCCGGGCACAACGATGCCATCGTCGATGAAGGCGAGTTGTGGCGACACGTTACGGGTGCAGGGATCGATATCGTCAAGCAGGGGCCAGATCTGGGAGAAGTCGCCGACGTTCGGGGGGAAGTCAACGTCCCAGATGGGGGGATTGTATGGCTCGCACGTTTCGGTCGGGCCGATCTGATAGGGGCCGGTCCCTCCCTGCTGGAAGGAGACCCTGATCTCGTCCAGCTGGACGGCGCCCTCGCCGGGCCACACGCAATCCTCGTCGGATCCCGAACCGTCGGAAAAGAAGCGCCAGCGCAGGTGCATCCACTTACCCGGGAAGCCGGGGCGGTCAATGGGAGTCAGATCAGCCTGGATCTCGTTGACCGGGATGCAGACGGCCTTGCCGCTGTACAGCCCGGGGGTGCCGAAGTCCTGTATTCCCGTATAGTCTTCAAACTGCAGGGACAGGAAATCGTAACCCGGCTCGGTGTCGTGGCTGAGTTGTGCCTCCACCGTCACGTCCAGCGGGAGATACGGATCGAAGGGTGGCGTCACCTCACCCCACCAGTCCAGGTACTCCAGCCAGTCATTGCCGTATCCACCCTCGGGATCGCCGCCGCCGCACGAGGGGTAGGTCCAGGCGCCGCACCACCAGGCATGGTTAGGGAACGTGTACGGGTCCAGACACGGCGTCGTGTTGTCGTTGTAGATCTCGCGTTGCCAGTGGGACTCGGTCCGCTGGGTCAGGTCGTGCCCCGTCCAGCCATCAAGAGACGGCGCTCCAGAGCTGTTCTGGAAATCTCCATCGTCCCGGTGGGGCCCTCCGAGCAGATACACGGTGTCCTGCTTGGCCTGCACGAGAGAGGATGTGGTCCCGATCACGATGTTCCGGTACTTCGCATCGGCTCGTACCAGCAGACGGTGGTCGTGAGTTTCCTTCATCGCTGCCCGGGGTATCGTGACCTCGGCGACCAGCAGCAGGCAGATCGCCCACCCCCAGAGAGATGTACGAGACATCGTGTTCCCCCCTTATACGTTTTCGAGAAATTGATCGTGATGATGGTCCGCTGGCCAGCCTGGGAAGCCTCCGGATGATTCCGCGTCGAAGAGACAGCCGGCCTTTACCGGGGAGACAGGCTAGTCCAGGTCGGTACTCCACCCGAAATGATCATTACCTGGAGGGGGACAGTTCAGGGAAGGATGAGGAAGAGGATGGGCGTCCCCCTTCCACTCGCCATTATACCGAAATGCATGACAACATGCAATCGACTTGCCATCGACCCGCCAGAATCCGGCCTCAGATGATCTCCAGCTTGTCCGCCGTCACCGTGATGGAGCCGTGATCGTCCTCCACCCGGCCGGTGACCAGATACGGCCCCTTGGTGAAAAGCAGCGAGCCGTACCGGGCGTACACCCGCGGGAACAGCGTGACTTCGTAGAGGGCGGTCTCGTCCTCGAGACTGAGGAACTTCATCAGCTCGCCGCTCTTGCGTACCTGCGCCGTCTTGGTGGTGATCAGCATGCCGGCCACCTGGATCCGCCGGCCGGTCCAGCCCGACAGGTCGGCGCCCGGCACCACGCCGCGCCGTTGCAAGAACTCTCGCAGCCGGCCCATGGGGTGACGGGTGGCGGTCAGGTGCAGGATCTCCATCTCCTGACGCAGCTTCTCCGCCTCGGGATAGTCAGGGATGGCCGGTACCAGCGAGACGGCCGATCCGGCTCGCCCCACCGGAAACAGGGTGGTGGTCTGACAGGGGGACTGACTGGAAGATTGAGTGGCGAGTTGTGGCGCGCCAGCCCGGCCGGACGCCTGACCGGACGCCCGACCGGAAGCACGAGCGCCACCGATGCCGGCGGCGCGGACCGGCACCAGCGCCGGTTGCGAGGTCTCGCCGCGATGGCTGGCGCCGGTTCGGTCCGCGAAACGATTGTTGTTTCCGTTGTTGCGGGTGTTCCCCTGGCTCATGATACACATGTTCTGCTCCTTCCGTCCGTTGCGCCCGCCGCCGCCGCTGCCCCGCTGCTCCTTGCGCAGCAGGGCGTGGCGCCACAGCAGCTCCGGCCGGGTCAGCTCGAAACCGTCGCAGGCGCCGCACCGGATCAGGCTCTCCAGTTCGGGTTCGGACAGGGCCGGCACCCGTTCCAGCAGGTCGCCGAGGGAGACGTAGGCGCCGTCGCGCCCTCGCTCGTCCAGCAACTGGTCGATGCTACG
>JBDRBC010000555.1:0-4939 GCA_043823125.1 bacterium
CTGAAATCGTATCCGGATCCGAGGTTGTCACCCGCTGCCGCTAGCCGGTCGCGGAGTCGAACCTGTCCCCCCGACCAGCGGTCGCACCGACGGTATCCACCGTCGACAAAGCCGCGTCCCTGCAACTTAACTCCCGGCCCCGCGAACAGCCAATAGGGAGTGCAGCCAACCACCCAGAGCGGTAATTCTTGCCGGATTCCGGACAGATCCGGAATGCATCAGCCACCCCACGCCCATCCCCCCTCCGCCCACCTGCCCAGGCATCGACCAAGACTGCCCAGCATCCACCACCCGCCGCCATCCAGGATTGCGGGAATCGAGGGAAATGGTGGACGGCCAGAACTGCTCTCCGGGGTGGAGTAGTGGGATATCACCGCAAGACTTGATTAATCAACACATCTCTTGCCCAATGCGACCGTTGCTGCCGCTCCTTCTGCTGCCAGCAAAGCATGGCGGCAGAATTGCTTGAAGATTCGTGACGATCACTTAATCACCAGAATCGCGGAGAATCGAATATGGCCAAAACTCCAGTCTGCATCGCGGGTATGCACCGATCAGGAACTTCTCTCGTGGCGCGGCTGCTTCAGCAGTGCGGCCTGCACCTCGGCCCGGATAATCAGCTCATGCCACCGCAGCAGGATAATCCCGACGGCTTCTTCGAACATGTGGAGATCGTGCGGTTGAACAACGAGATCCTGGCGGCCTTGAACGGGGGCTGGGATTTGCCGCCGGCGCTACCCGCCGGTGGTCTCGAATACAGGCAGCTCCCCGCCCATTTTCGGATCCGAGCACGGCGGTTGGTGGCCGCCATCGGTTGTCGGGAACCGTGGGGCTGGAAAGATCCCCGCAATAGTCTGACCCTGCCGTTCTGGCGAGGGCTCTACCCCGATCTCAAGGTGATCGCCTGCGTGCGCCATCCGCTGGAGGTGGTCCGTTCACTACAACGACGGAGCAGCTGCTCCCCCGCCCTGGGCCAGCACCTCTGGCTCACCTACTACCGATCGCTGCTGGCCGCCACCACACCGGCGGAGCGGCTGGTCACCCACTACGACAGCTATTTCCAGGCTCCCGAGGCGGAACTGCAACGGTTACTGACCTGGCTCGACTGGTCGGATGTCACCACCCGCATAACCGCGGCGTGTGCCGCCGTAGATCCGCAGCAACGCCACAACCGGCACTGGAAACAACAACGATGTAATCCGTTGGAGCTGTGGCCAGAGGTCCAGTGGCTCCACGAGGTCTTGCTGGACGAGGCCGGACAGCTCGACCGATCCACCGCAGCAACGAACCTGGCGTCCCCCGTCACGACCCGCCCCACCGCCGCACCGGAGGACACGAAGACCAACGACCCCGTCCCCGCAAACGACGGCGATACCCCCGGGTTGGTGTTCTTGCACATCCCCAAAACCGCCGGTTCCACCCTGCGGCGAATCGTCGAGCGGCAGTACGACGCGCGCCAGATCTTCACCCTCGAAGGGTGGCGGGTGTCCGAACGCGATTTCATGCGTTTGTCTCCGAAGCTGCATCGGCAGGTGCGGCTGCTGGAAGGGCATCAGTTCTTCGGTCTGCATGAGCTGCTGCCCACCGAATCCAGGTACATCACCATGTTGCGTGACCCGGTGGAGCGTATCGTCTCGCAGTACTACCACATCTTGCGCAGCCCCGAGCACTACCTGCACGAACAGGTCACCGGCGACAACCTGAGCGTGGCGGACTTCGCCACCGCCGGCCTGGCGCCGGAACTGGACAACGGCCAGCTCCGGTATGTGGCCGGTCTGAGTGAACTGCCGGTGGGTCAGTGCACGCCGGACCATCTGGAACTGGCCCGACGTCATCTGGAGCGATACTTCGCCGTGACCGGACTGGTGGAACGTTTCGACGAGTCCATCGTGCTCATGAAACGGATCCTCGGCTGGCAGCCGCCCCTCTACCTGCCCACCAACATCGACCGTAGACGAAACGACCGCGAGCCGCTGACTGCCGAGGCCAGGGCTGCCATCCGTGATGCAAACCGCCTGGATTACGAGTTCTACCGGTTCGCCGACCAGTTACTCGACCGACAGATCGTTGCCGAGGGAGACGAGTTCCGTCGAGATCTGGCCAACCTGCAGCAGCTGAACCAGCTCCCGGGCACCAGGCAGTATCTCGATGGACGATCCCGGGACCTCTGCGCCCTGCTCAACCGGACCGGCGTCGAGAAACTCCAGCAGGGCGACTCCATCTGGGCCTTGCAGGCATTCATGAAGGCGGCCGAGATCTGGCCGGGAGAACTGACCTCCCATCTCAATCTCGCCATGTATTATTTGCGCCAGGACGATCCCGAGATGGCGAAACCACCGGTGGCAGCCGCTCTGCGTCTGGAACCGGAACAGCCCCAGGCCTTGCAGCTCCGGCATGAGATCGAGGTCGCCCTGAACCCGGAATCAGCCGCATCGGTCCCCGCACCTCCGGACAGACCATCGCCGGTGACCCAGGAATCCCGGGAACCGGTGGCGGCCACCCCGGGCAGCACCGAAACGAGGGTGACATGAAGACCCAGGAAACCATCGACTACGCCGGCATCGACCGGGACGTGCGCGCTTGTAGCCAGCGGTTGACTGCGGACGCCAACGACGCCGGGGCGATAGCCCAACTCCAGCACCAGGCACGAGCCCTCGGGTTGGTGAGCAGCGAGACCACGCCGGCCGGACCACCACGAGTGAGCATCATCGTCCTGTGCCGGGATCAGCTCGCGTATACACGACGTTGTCTCACCGCCTTGCGACGCACGCTGGAACCCGGCCTGGCCGAGATCATCCTGGTGGACAACGGCTCCCAGGACGGCAGTGCCGACTGGGCCGAAGCCCAGCCCGATCTGCGGGTCATCCGCAACGAGGACAATCGCGGTTTCGGTCCGGCCAACAATCAGGCCGCCGCCAAAGCGCGGGGCGAATACCTCGTCTTCTGCAACAACGACACCGAGCCCCAGGTGGGCTGGCTGGAGTCGCTGCTGGCCGTGGCCGACAACGATCCCGAGGTGGGCGCCGTCGGCGCCCGGCTGGTGAACCGGGACGGCGTCCTGCTCGAAACCGGCGCCGTGCTGAACAGCGACGGCAGCTGCACCAACCGCGGTCGTGAGACCATCCAGAGCGCCCACTCCTACGAGCCGGCCCTGACAGTGGATTACGCCTCGGCTTGCGCCCTGCTCGTGCGCAAGGACGCCTTCGGTCAGGTGGGCGGATTCGATCCGCGGTACGCGCCGGCGTATTACGAGGACGTGGATCTCTGTCTCGGTCTCCGGCAGAACGGATACCGCATCGTGGTGGAACCGAAGGCCTGGGTCGTACACCACGAGAGCATCACCGCCCGGGTGGTCACCGGCTCCGAACAGCGGCGGGTGGAACTGCAGGAAGCGGCGCGGCGGAAGTTCCTGGCCAAGTGGCAGGACAGACTGCCCCTGCCCAGTGACGATCCGCTGGCGCCGGTGCGAACCCCCATCCTGCCCGAGCCGATCAAGGTCGCCATCCTGGTGCCGTACCACCACCCCGGCTGCATGTGGGGCGAGGCCATGAACGGCGAGGACCTGCGCGAGGCGTTCGAATGGCGACCCGACGTGAACGCGGCCAAGATCTTCAGCTACGCCACGGCCCGTGAACTCGATCACTTCAAACCGGACCTGCTGCTCTCCTGGACGGCCTGGCGGTATCCGCTGCAATACCAGTCGGCCGTGAGCCTGTTCTTCATCGTCAACTACACCCACGAGTTCATGCCGGCCGGGCGGTTCCACACCTGGGAAGACGCGCTCCGGCTGGACGCCGACCTGTACGCCGCCAACAGCAGCGAGGCGGTGCAGCGACTGGGCGAGTTCAAGCCTGCCAGTCTCCTCCACCTGGCCGCCAATCCGAGGGTGCACCGGCCTCAGGCCGCCTATCCCGAGTACCGCAGCCAGGTCACCTACCTCGGCTCCTACAACCCGGGCACCAAGGGTCAGTCGGTGTTCGATCGTTACATCGTGCCGGCCACGGAATTCGACCTCTCACTCTGGGGCGAGATGTGGGAGCGCAGCCCGGATCTGCTGCGGAAACACTGGCAGGGCAAGCTGCCCATCCCGGATATCGGCAAGCTCTACTCCTCGGTGGACATCGCCATCGGGTTCAACGCCCAGAGTCAAGCCGCCGCCAACATGGTCAACAACCGGGTCTTCGAGGTGCTTTCCTGCGGGGCGCTGCTGGTCTCCGACCGGGTGCCGGCCATCGAAGCGATGTTCGGCGACAGTGCCGTCTTCACCGACGGCTACGGCGATCTGCGGGACAAACTGGCGCACTACCTGGAGAATCCGTCCGAACGGGAAGCCATCACCCGGCACGCCAGGGAGCGAATCATGGCCGGTCACACCTATGACCACCGCGCGAGAGAGATCATCGCCATGTTTGCTGATTACCAGAAAGAACGAGGCAGGTTATGAGGCAGAATGTCCTGATCTTGCATCCCAACTGGCCCAAGCCCGACCTGTGCTCGGGCGATTATCAGGTGTTCCAGCAGATCCGGCTGCTGCGGCAGGCCGGTCACGCGGTGACCGTGGCGGGACTGAACCGGATCGAGGACGCGGACGAACGGCAACAGCACGGCCAGGCCCTCGTGGACCTGGGGTGTGAAGTGGAGGAGCTGTTCCCGCATCTGTACGCCCACTTCGCCTGGGGGGCTGGAAGTGGTGCAGGAGAAGCTGCGACACATCGTCGAACGGAACGGATTCGATACGGCCTTCATCTCCTTCTACAACGTGGCCGGGCAGTTCATTCCGCTGCTACGGCAGGTGGCGCCGCGGCTGCGGATCGTCATCCATTCCTGGGACGTATCCTATCTCCGCGAAACCCGGGGCGCCGCCCTCAGCGGCCATCTGCCCAGGCTGAAAGTGCACGCCCGCAGTCGCGGCGAGGAGATGAGCGCCTACGCCATGGCC
>JBDRBC010000556.1:0-3724 GCA_043823125.1 bacterium
ATGCGAAATCCTGGGTCCGGCTCCGGCCGTATTCCCCCGTCTGCAGGACCGATACCGTTTTCAGATCCTCATCAAGGGCGACCTGACCCAACGAACCAAGAGCTGGTTGGCGGAGTGCGCTCGGGCAATGCGAGAAAAGGAACGGGGACTGGATGTGATCATCGATGTGGATCCCTTGGGCATTTACTAGCCGCCAGCGCCAGGTTGGTCAGCCGGCCAGGGGGAGCAGCATATCACGATTGGGCCGTGGAATTCGGGCCCATCACCAACTAATTTAGTAGTCTTTTTCGGGGCTGTATTTGCCGTTCTGGCGCCATTGGGCCCGGATCGATCTGGTGGCATGGATATTGTTTAAATTGTGGTAATTCGGCAATTTTGGTATAATTGAGCTCGGAGGAACGTCCTCCAGTTCTTCAGGGTGACATCAAACCGGCAACACGGATATGCGGATGTATCCGTCTGCGAAAGGGTTTACATGTTGAGTTCACCAGCGCACCAAGCTTTGCACCGTCCTGCGATTATCCGGGGAATTCGCCGTGGTTTCCGTTCCTTACTGACGGGAGCCGTGCTGCTTCTGACCGGCTTGTTATTCACCAGCGCGGCTGTGGCCGAACATCCCGAGACCGCCGCCTCGCGGGCTATGGTCGAGGCCAACGGCTGGAGTTTCGAGGTCAACGACCACTTCCGGAACAGCATCACCCCCGAAATGCAGGCGAATCTGCACCACTGGACACCGCCCGATAACTGGGACGAGATGCTCGCGGCGAACCTGAAGATCTTCCCGGTGGCCAAGGACCTGCCGAGCTATTTCAGCTGGGAGGGCGAGGGCCAGACGCCCGTGAAGAACCAGGCCCAGTGCGGTTCCTGCTGGGCGTTCGCCGGCATCGGTCAGATCGAATCTCTGGTCAAGATCTACTACGGTATCGAGCTGAACCTCTCGGAACAGCAGATCATCTCCTGCAACCCGTACGGATCCGGGTGTGACGGGGGCTGGGCCGGTGCAGTATACTACGTCACGTCGACTTACGGTGGCATCCAGGAACACTGCATGCCGTACGATCCCGCCCACGCGGACCAAATCCCATGCACCCAGTCGAGCTACCTCCCGTTCGCCTTCACCGATAGCTGGCACTCCATCTCCAACAATGTCACCCAAATCAAGACTGCGCTGCTTGACGGCCCGGTCTGCACCGGCATCGACGCCAGCAGCGCCTTCGACGATTACGGGAGCGGCTGCTACGATGCGCCCGGGTTCGGTACCAACCACCTCGTGGTGATCATGGGCTGGGACGACCGTCTCTGCGGTGGCAACGGGGCGTGGATCATCAAGAACTCCTGGGGGACGGACTGGGGCATGTCGGGTTACGGCTACGTGCAGTACGGCGCGGGCAGCGTCGGCGTCGGCGTCACCCAGGCCACCTACACACCGCCGCCGGTCACCGTGTCCATCACCAGTCCGCTGGGGGCCGTGCCGCTGGAGGGCGAAACTTCCACCACCATCACCTGGTACACGAGCGGTCCGGCGGTGAGTTCGGTGGACATTTACTTCAGCGTGGACGACGACTGCTTCGAGACCCTCGTCGCCTCGAATACCCCCAACGATGGCGAGTTCGTCTGGGACGTGCCCAATACCGCCACCACCAGTGGCAAGCTGTTGATCTTCCCGCACAGCGGCACCGACGACGGTTTCGGCTTCTCCGACGAGTTGACCATCCTCGGACACAAGGTGCGTTACGTTTCCGATAGCGGCAGCAACACGCCGCCGTACGAATCGCCAGCTACCGCCGCCCATTCCATCACCGATGCCGTGGCTGCTTGCACCGGTGTCGATACCATCAACGTTGCGATGGACGACTATTTTGAGACCGTGACCATCTCCTCGACCATCATGTTGCAGGGCGGGTGGAACACGAATTTCACCACCCGTGATCCGACCACCTATGTCACCCGGATGCGCGGCACCACCACCGCTCTCCGTTTCTTCGGCGACGTGCCGTCGGGCTCAGGTGTGGACGGCATGGTGTTTCATGACTGCATTGGCGGCAATTACAGCGAACCGTTGTCCGGTCGCCACGGTGGCGCCATTTACTGCAACGGTGCCGGGCCGCGCATCAGCAACTGCATATTCGAAAACAACCGCGCCGCGCCCGACAACGACTTCGGCTTCGGCGGCGCCATCCTGATCTACGGCGGCAGTCCCAGTATCATCGACTGCCAGTTCACCAACAATGTCGCAACCTGCGGCGGCGCGATCACCGTCTACGAGACGGTGTCCGTGACCCTGAGCGGCAACACCTTCCTGAACAACGCCTGTATCGACAGCAGTTCGCAGAGTTACCTCGGAGCAGCGCTTTACATCAGCGGCGGGAGTGTCTCCAGTGACGGCGATACCTTCACCGGCAACGGGGGGTGCGGGTACGGTGGCGCGGCGGCGGTCTTCGACGGCGTTTTCAGCGCCGTGGATCTGCATCTGTCCGCTAACCGCGCTTTTCTGGACGGTGGCGGTCTGTACGTTGACAACGGCAACCTCACCCTGGAGAACAGCCTGATCAACGGGAACAGCGCCGCGGGGCACGGGGGCGGGATCTACGCCCAAGGAGGCGCGGTCACCATCCGGAATCTCTGTGTTGTGGCCAACAGTTCCTCCGGCATCGGCGGCGGCCTGTTCCTGCTCGACCCCGCCGGCACTGTTCTGGAGAACTGTGTGATCGCGGAGAACGTGGCCCCGACAACCGGCGCCGGCCTCTTCGTGACGAGTTCGAGCGCTTTCACCGTGCGCAACAACATCGTTGTCAGCAATGTCGGGGATGGCTTCTCCTGCGTGGGTGGCACCATGACGGCCGATTACAACGACGTCTGGAACAACAGCGGCAATGACTACGGCTCCGGCGCACCCGGCGCGCACGATATCTCGGTGGACCCACTGTTCATGGATGCCGCCAATGGTGACTACGGCCTGGCCTTGCACACACCGTGTCTCGATGCCGGCGATCCCGAATGTCTGGATCCTGACGGATCGAAATCTGATCTCGGTCTTCTCGGTGGTCCGGTGGGGCGGACCGTGGCGCCGGCTGCCGTGGCGGACGCGGAAATCGAGGATCTCACCGAAGGAGACTTCCGCCTCACCTGGACGGCCAACGGTGAACCGGATGTGGCGCAGTATGTGATCTATCGCGATTCATTCTCGGTCTTTCTACCCGCGCCCGGGAAGGTGGTGGCCACGCTGGCCCACCCGGCGGCGTCGTGGGAAGACACACCACCGTATCCGTGCTACTACCTCATCGTGGCCGTGGATGCCGATGGGTACGTCGGCGGCTACTCGGATCGGCTGTACAGCGCGGATCTTTCCCCGGTGACGGATAACTCGCTTCCGCAACGGTACGGCATCGCGGCCGTGGCCCCCAATCCGTTCAATCCGCTGACCACCATCTGGTACGACGCACCCCGGGACGGTCAACTGACAGTCCGGGTGTACGATGTTCGGGGCCGACTGGTCCGGGATCTGGTGGATGACGTCGTGGGCGCCGGTCAGCACAACATCGTCTGGGACGGTCGGGACAACAACGGTTCCGCGACCGCCGCTGGCGTGTATTTCGTGCGTCTGAATGCCCAGGGGCAGACCGACAGCCACAAGGTCATGCTGGCGAAGTAATCCCCTCGGGAGCAGCCCGTCCGTTCACGCGGCCGGGCTGCTTCCCGGGACGATCACCGGCTGCAACCCACC
>JBDRBC010000557.1:0-5937 GCA_043823125.1 bacterium
CCTCGATGCGTTTGGGCAGACCGGCCAGTTCGGCTGTCTCCTTGTAGGTGAGCTTGCGGGGCGCGTCCCCGGTCGCTGGCGGTCGGGCCCGCTTGCCTTTCGTCGCCGCCTTCTCCGGGGCGGACGGTCGCTGGGCGAACCACTCGGCGTAACCGCCGGTGTACTCCTTGACGATGCCGTCGCCGTCGAAGGCCAGGGTGCTGGTGACGACGTTGTCGAGGAACGCCCTGTCGTGGCTCACCAGCAGCACCGTGCCCGCGAACTCACCGACGCGCTCCTCCAGGAGCTCGAGGGTCTCGACGTCCAGATCGTTGGTGGGCTCGTCCAGCACGAGGGTGTTGGCCGGTCTGAGGAAGAGTCTGGCCAGCAGCAGGCGGTTGCGCTCGCCGCCCGAGAGCATGGAGACGGGCGACCGCGCGCGGTCCGGCGAGAAGAGGAAGTCCCCCAGGTAACCGATGACGTGCTTGCGCGCGTCGCCGATGGTGAGACTGTCCTGCCCGTCGGCCACGTTGTGGGCGACGGAGGCGTCCGGATCGAGCTGGTCGCGATTCTGGTCGAAGTAGGCCACCTCCAGACGAGCCCCGCGCACGATGGTGCCGGCGTCGGGTTCCAGCTCGCCGAGCAGGAGCTTGATCAGGGTCGTCTTGCCGCAACCGTTGGGCCCGACGATACCGATGCGGTCGCCGCGCAGGATGGTGGCGGTGAAATCGTGGATCAGCGGCGCATCATCGTAGCTGAAAGCCACGCCCCGGGCCCGCGCCACGAGCTTGCCCGAGGCCGCGGATTCGTGGAGCCGGAGCTTCACGTCGCCCAGGGTATCGCGCCGGGTCTGCCGCTCGCGGCGCATCGCTGCCAGGGTCCGCGCGCGGCCCTCGTTGCGGGTGCGGCGCGCCTTGATGCCCTTCCGGATCCAGACCTCTTCCTGGGCGAGCTTGCGGTCGAACTTCGCCTGCTGAGCGGCCTCATCGGCCAGCGCCTCGTCGCGCCGACGCTCGTAGGTGTCGAAGTCGCCGGGCCAGCTCGTGAGCCGGCCGCGGTCCAGGTCGAGGATGCGGGTGGCGAGCCGGCGGACCAGGGTCCGATCGTGCGAGACGAAGACCAGCGTGAGGTCGGCACCGAGCAGGAACTCCTCGAGCCAGAGGATGGCGTCGATATCGAGGTGGTTGGTCGGCTCATCCAGCAGTAGAAGATCGGGCTCACCCACGAGGGCCCGCGCCAGCAACGTGCGGCGTTTCATGCCACCGCTGAGTTCGGCGAAGGGGCGCTCGCCGTCCACCCCGAGGCGCATGAGGACCATCTGGACGTTGCGATCGTCCCGCCAGCGATCGTCATCCGCGCCCGTGTGCGTGCCGAGACCGCCGGCCACTACCTCGGCCGCCGTGCCCGACACGCCTGCCGGGATCTCCTGGTCCAGGCGCGCGGTCACGAGGTCCTTGCGGCGAATAACCCGACCCTCATCGGGCTCCTGGGTCCCGGCCAGCAGCCGCAGCAGGGTCGACTTGCCCTCGCCGTTGCGCCCCACGACGCACACCCGCTCGCCGGCTTCGAGCTGCAGGTTCACGTCCTGCAGAACCGGCGGTCCGCCGAAGCGGAGGTTCACGTCCTGGAGGCTGATGAGGGCCATGGGTATCCCTTTATAGAGGCGAATCGAACTTCTCGGAATCTTCATAGGGCCGATTCCGATGCCCGGTCAAGGCCAGGATCCGGCCCGCAACCAGTCCGGTAACCAGAACCACCACAACCGCGATCACGACACCCAATCCCTGAGCGCCTCGGTCGATACCGCCGACGCAGACCATAGCCGCCAGGCCGTCGAGTAGGACGAGGCCGAGAATGGCCACCAACAGCATCGATCGCTTGGTCATGAGTTCTTCTCCAGGAGTGGGGCGCGAAGGAGTTACTGGAATTCCAGCCGAAAGGTGAGAGCCGGGGTGGAGCATGTCAAAAAAGGAGTTGTGCTGTCAGGGACTGATTTCGTTTTCCTGTCCCACCCGGAAAGCCAGTTGATCATGGACCGTTTTGCAGGAGGCACACAGGCTCAGGATCTCTCGTGCAGATCCGGATACAGCTCCTTCATGCAGTCCGGACAGATGCCGTGACTGAACTTGGCCTCCGAGTGATCCAATAAATAGGCTTCGATCTGATTCCAGTACCCTTTGTCGTCGCGGATTTTCTTGCAGGACGAACAGATGGGAATGAATCCCCGCAGCGTCTTGACCTCCGACATGGCCTGCTGCAGATCGCCGATGAGTTGCTCGCGTTCCCGCTCGGCGATCTTCCGTTCCGAAATGTCATGGATGACGGAACACAGCAGATCCCGGCCACCCACATTGATGGGGCCGCTATACACTTCCACGTCGCGCACGGACCCGTCCGCCAGACGATGACGGAAGTTGAAGTGGGTTCGCGCTTCCGTCCGGGCCCTTGCCATTTCCTTGTGCACTTCTTCCGGCGAGAGGATGTTGATATCCGTGATCTTCATGCCGGTCAGTTCGGCCCGGGGATATCCATAGAATGAGCACGCGCTCGGGTTGGCGTCGAACAGTGCGCCGGTGTCGGGCTCGATGAGCAGCATGACCGAGCGATTGTTCTCGAACAAGGACCGGTACAGTTGTTCTCTGTCTTGCAAAAAGGCTTCTGATTTCTTTCGCTTGGAAATATCACGAACAAATTCGACGACAGCGGTGATCTGGCCGGAGTCGTCGATCATGGGATTGGCAAACAGTTCCCTCACACCAGGCGTGCCGTCCTCCTGTGTGAAGGGGACCTCGTCGACTTCCAGCTTGCCGGTTTTCATGGCGCGGACGGCAGGGCATGTCTCGCACGGTTCGTTCCTGCCGTGAATAACGTCATAGCACTTCCGCCCCACGATGTTCTGCTGATCGGGAAACCAGCCTTTCATGGTCTCGTTGATGCGCACAATGGTCAGATCGCGATCGAGAACGCTGACGCCGTCCTGGATTGCATCGAACATCGCTTCGAGAAACCGCTCGCTCTCCTTCAGACTGTCTTCGGCGTTTTTCTGAGGGGTCAGGTCGGTGTGAGCGCCCAGCATGCGGACCGGTTTTCCGGTTTCATCGCGGATGGCCACCCCGCGACACCTGACCCACACCGTGGCGCCATTCTTGTGGCGATACCGGACGATCTGGTCGTAAGGATGGGATGGATTCTCGCAATGACGAGAAAAATTCTCGAGAGCGACTGCAAGGTCCTCCGGATGGATGCGGTCTTGCCATTCCGATGCGAGGTGCTGCATCTCGGCGGGATCATAGCCGAGTGTGGTCCAGAATCCCGGACTCATCCACTCGTTTTCCGGAGAATCGATATCCCAGTACCAGATCCCGTCCAGGGTCCCCTGCTGGAGAAAATCGAAAACGGATGGATCTCTCTGGATGAGATCGTATAATTCGGCTTTCAGGTAATGTTCTGTGGTCTTCATCCGTACTCCCCGCGACTGCCTGATCAGCGCGACCATACACGTGCAACACTTTGATGAATACATGTGGGTTTCGTCCGTGTCAAGAGCTTGGGATTCTCGTCGCGACGGATGTTTTCAGTAAGCTCGATAGTACCCGGATCCGGATTCTTTTTCGTTTTCAAACCTAAAAGTCGCAGATAGGATGCTGTCCGCAGAACGCTGATTCGGGACCAAGGGAGGCAAGCCCAGTTGAAACAACCACAGCACATCCCCAGCGGGCGCATATTCCGTCTCCTGATCCCCCCGGAGCCGCGACGATACTCCGGGCAGCGCTGGATCAAGATGATCGCCCGCTCGACCCACGTCGTCCTGTCCGGGATCTATCTCGGCGCCCTTGTCTTCCAGGTCGAGCCCGCGACTCGCGGGCCCTGGTTCCTGGCCGCCATGCTCTCCGGACTGCTGATGGTCTGCCTGGACCTGTACGAGAGCGGCGGGTTCCTGCTGCAGCTGCGGGGTCTGGTGACGGCCGCTAAGCTGGGCCTGCTCGCCTTGCTGCCGACATTCGGCGAGGCGGGGGTGTGGGTCGTCGCCATCATCGCGTTCTGCTCCGTGATCTCCAGTCACGCTTCGTCGAGTGTTCGTTACTTCCTGATCTGGGGGCGGGGGCGGATCCAGGCGGCGGAGACCAAGGGCTGACATGGCGCCAGGTAAATCGCTGCTTTTGCTTGACAGCTTCGCAGTAGGCTCGACTGAAACCGTGATCAATGGTACGATCCCGGCTTCGAGCCTGGAGTCACGATTCACGAGGAGACAAAGTTGGACCATCATCAGCCCCTACCTGAATCCGATGAACTGAAGCGTTCGGTGAAGATGACCCGCTGGCGTTTGGTCTGCCTGGCCCTGCTCGCCTCCGCCTGGGGGCTGAGCGAGTTGATCGGTGGCGAGACGGTAGTGCTCGTGGCCGTGGCCCTGCTCCTGCTCGCCATCGGCCGGACCGTGCTGAACCGTCTCGGAACCTCCACCGCCATGACCGCTATCGCCGTGCTCTTCAAATCGGTCAACACCGCACCGTTCCTCTGTCATCTGGCGGGTATCGCCCTGCTGGGCATCGCTTTCGACCTCATGGCCACACTCCTGTGGCGAGAGGAGCGCAAGCCATTCCTCCGCGCGGCTTTCACGGGAGCGACCAGCGCCTATCTGAGCTGTTTTCTCTTCGCCACCTCCATGATCTGGATCGTCGAGTTCAAGCACTGGGCCGGGGGCGGATTCGAGCGCCTCGGCGAGTACCTGCTGTCCTCGGGAACTCGGGGCGCAGTCACCGCCTTGGTGGTGGTGCCGTTGGGTCTCTGGCTCGGCCGCCAGCTGGCGCGACAGGCAGTGGGCCATCCGCGAACGGTACTGGGGGCGACGGTGGCAGCCTGCCTGGCGCTCTGGGTGCTCGGGCCGTTCGCCGGCTGATCGCCCCAACTTGTTTGGAATGAATCAGTTTCCAGATCCTCCCTTTCTTCAGCTTGTTCGCTCTTGACAGGTCATCAGAATTGGAATAATTTGCAAACGAGCATTTTCGAACGGACGTTCGAACGGGAACCGGTGATGCCACTCGAGACCACCCACAGACGACCTCCCGCCGCCAACGATAATTCCGGGGGAAACCAATGAGATACGCCGAGACAGGATTCAATCTGGAAGTCGATCTGACCCGGGGAAACATCGAGCGGGTGGCCACGGACCCGCAGCTCACCAAGCTGCATCTCGGGGGGCTGGGCACCAACGCCAAGCTGTTCTGGGATCGGGTTCCCCCGGAGGTCGGGCACTTCGATCCCGAAAACCTGCTCATATTCGGCACCGGTCTGCTGGTGGGGACGCCTGCTCCAGGCTGCAATCGCACCATCGTCTCGTCCATCTCGCCGCAGACCCGGCTGTTCGCATTTTCGATGATGGGCGGATTCTTCGGCCCCGAGCTGAAACGCGCCGGGTACGACAAGGTGATCTTCTCCGGCAAATCCCCCGAGCCGGTCTATCTGTGGATCCACGACGACAAGGTCGAGCTGCGGGACGCGAAACATCTTCTGGGTCTGGGCACCCTCGAGAGCGCCGAGGTCATTCGCCAGGAGCTGGAGCAACCGGACGCTGCGGTCTCTTCCATCGGTCTGGCTGGCGAGAACCGGGTCTTCTTTGCTTCCATCGAGCAGGGCCGGTCCAGCGCCAGCCGTCTCGGGATGGGCGCCGTGATGGGCGACAAGAACCTCAAGGCGGTGGCCGTTCTCGGCTCCAAGGATATCAACATCGCGAAGCCGGCGGAGTTCATCGAACTCTGTAACGAGTCGCTGGCGTTCATCAAGCACCGGGAAAAGAACCCGCTCAAGCACGTGATGCCCATCATGACCGGCCTCGGCTCCCCGCAGGAGATGGCAACCCACGACGAGCAGTGGCACACCGAGAACTTCGCCTGGGGCAATGCCCGCGTTCGCCGCAAGGGCTTCTGGACCGAGGAAGTCAGCGAGCAGTGGACCAACACC
>JBDRBC010000558.1:0-4359 GCA_043823125.1 bacterium
CCTAACATTTCGCCGTGCCGGGTGGTGCGCCAGAAGAATGGTACAGCCGGGATCTGTGTATCGGGCAGGCAATTCTCGGTGGGAAGAGGCCGACTGCGTCGAGATATTCCCATCCATGACAAGGAAGAGAGCGCCTATCCATGAATCGAGTTTTCGACCTCAGAAAGCACCACCTCCACGTCGACACTGTCTTGCGCAATGTCCCACCCGCCCGTCTCTATCAGGAGGAACTGATCGATGAGCCGACCTCGGCCGTGGCCAACAGCGGCGCGCTGATCGTCTCCTCGGGCGAGAAGACCGGACGCAGTCCCAAGGACAAGCGGATCGTCGAGCACCCGTACACCACTGAAGACATCTGGTGGGGCCAGGTCAACATCAAGCTGCAGGAGCACACCTTCCTGATCAACCGGCAGCGGGCGATCGACTATCTGAACACCCGCAAGCAGCTGTACGTGGTCGACGGTTTCGCCGGCTGGGATCCGGATTACCGCATCAAGGTGCGGGTCATCTGCGAACGGGCGTATCACGCGATGTTCATGCACAACGTGCTGATACGGCCGACGCGCGAGGAACTGGAGACCTTCGGCGACCCGGACTTCGTCATCTACAACGCCGGCCGCTTTCCGGCCAACCGGTTCACCTCGGAGATGAATTCGACGACCAGCGTCGATCTGAGTTTCGAGCACCGGGAGCTGGTCATCCTGGGCACCGAGTACGCCGGGGAGATGAAGAAGGGGGTCTTCACGGTGATGAACTACCTGATGCCCAAGCGGGGAATACTCTCCATGCACTGCTCGGCCAACATGGGGGACCGGGAGGACACGGCCCTGTTCTTCGGGCTGTCGGGGACCGGCAAGACCACGCTGTCGGCCGACTCGCGGCGGCACCTGATCGGCGACGACGAGCACTGCTGGGGAGCCAACGGGATCTTCAACATCGAGGGGGGCTGCTACGCCAAGTGCATCGATCTGTCGGCGGAGAACGAGCCCGAGATCTACAACGCCATCCGCTTTGGCACGGTGCTCGAGAACGTGGTGCACGACGACTACAGCCACGTGGTCGACTACGCCAACAGTTCGATCACCGAGAACACGCGCGCCGCCTATCCGATCGAATACATCCCCAACGTCAAGATCCCTTGCGTGGGCAGTCATCCGAACCACATTCTCTTCCTGACCTGCGACGCCTTCGGCGTGCTGCCGCCGGTGAGCAAACTCACTCCGGCGCAGGCGATGTACCACTTCATCAGTGGGTACACGGCCAAGGTCGCCGGCACGGAGATGGGAATCACCGAGCCGGAAGCCACTTTTTCGGCCTGCTTCGGGGCGGCCTTCATGGTCTGGCACCCGAGCAAGTACGCCGAGTTGCTGGCCGAGAAGATCCGCCAGCACGGATCCCGGGTCTGGCTGGTGAACACCGGCTGGTCGGGCGGCAGCTACGGCGTGGGAAAGCGGTTCCCGATCAAGTTCACCCGGTCGATCGTCGACGCCATCCTCGACGGGGTCCTGGATAATGCGGAGACGGTGATCGATCCGTTTTTCGGATTCGAGGTGCCGCTGAGCTGCCCGGGGGTGCCCGACCGGGTGATGCTGCCCCGCCAGTCCTGGTCCCACCCGGAGGATTACGACCGGAAGGCGGCGCAGCTGGCTGCCTTTTTCAAGAAGAATTTCAAACAGTTCGAAGCGGGCGCCAGCGAAGAGATCCTGGCGGCCGGGCCCAAGTAGGATCAGCAGGTCGCCAAACCGTAGGAAGGTCCGCTGGTCTGGCGGTCCGGGACGGCCCGGCTCGAATAAGCGTTTCGCCAAGAAAAAGGGCGCTCTCCGAAGGGAGGCGCCCTTTCCTGTATGGGTGGGCCGCTGTTTTACGTCAGTTCGATGATCCCGGTGATGACATCCCTGAGGACTGCGAGGGGAGACTGGCCAGCATCGACTTTGTAGATTCGCTCCTGCGGGTAGAACTCGAGAACCGGCGTGCTCTCGGCCTCGTATTCGCGGAAGCGCTGGCGGATCACGTCTTCGTTGGCGTCGTCCAGGCGATTCTCGTGCAGGGCCCTGCGGTGCAGGCGGACGATCATCTGCTCTTCGTCGACCACGTCCAGGTAGATCAGCCGGGCGACGTCGATGTAGTCCTGCATCAGCTCGGCCTGCTGGGCGTTGCGCGGGATGCCGTCGAGAATGAGGATCTCTTCGTCCGGGGTGAACTGGTGGGCGTTCACCTGGCGGATGATGTGCTCGCGCCAGAGCCGGATGGTGAAGTTGTCGGGCACCAGCTTGCCCTTGGTGGAGTACTGCAGGAAGATGCGACCCAGCTCGCTCTTGGGATTGAGGGAGCGGAAGACATCGCCGCAGGAGAGATGGAAGAAGCCGGGCAGGGCGCCCAGCACCTTGCCCTGGGTGCCTTTGCCCGACCCGGGCGCGCCGAACATCAGGATGGTGCGGTACCTCTGGACTTCGGACATCGGTGTCCTCCTTGTGTTGTGTCGATGGTGGAGGCAAATCAGGTCAAATCAGCGAATTTCTGGCGGAACTCCGCGGGACTCATCTTGCCGGCCCTGGCCAGTTTTTCGACCTGCGCGGCGTCTTTCAGATCGGCGGGATTGAGGCGGATCATGTAGTCCCTGGCGATCCGGAAGGATTCGCTCTTCACGTCGACCAGGCGCACCCTGGCGTGCCGGGTCTCGGGATCGATCAGTTCCTCCAAGTGCAGGGGGCCGATGACGCCTTTTTTCAGACAGACCAGGGCACTGCCTTCGTACTGGTCGCCCAGCAGATAGGAGACGGCGCCCCAGCCCAGGTCGCGCACGTACTCGCAGTCGAAGGGGATGGGCTGGGCGCAGCGGAGTTCGTAGCCCAGGTCGACGGCGACCAGGGTTGTCTTGTCGCCGCGCGCGGCGAAGCGCTTCTCGACCTGTTTGGCGAGGATGCGGGCCAGGGGGATGTCGCTCAGCTTCAGATTTTTGTGATCGTCGTAGCTCACTTCGACGCCGGGCAGATCCTTGAGTTCCTCGGGGTCGATCTTCTCGCCGATCCCCTCGGCGATCACGGCGACGCCGTCGCTGCGTCCCATGGCGCGGCGCTTGATAATGGCGCCCTCCAGGATGTTGCAGACCTGATCCAGGCTCAGCTTCGCGCCTTTGGGGAACTCCTCGGCGATGAGCGACATGGTGGCGCCGGCCGCGCGGCCGATGCCCAGGGCCAGGTGGCCGGCCTTGCGGCCCATGGCTACCACCACGTACCAGCGGTTGGTGGTGCGGGCGTCTTCCATCAGGTTCTGCACCAGGCCGGCGCCCACGTGGCGGGCGGTCTGGAACCCGAAGGTGGGCATGTTGTCGGGCAGGGGCAGGTCGTTGTCGATGGTCTTGGGCACGTGGGCCACCCGCAGGGAATCGTCTGTGGCGGCGTCGACGCCGTTGGCGGAGGTGGCGGTATCATCGCCGCCGATGGTGACCAGGTAGTCCAGCCCCAGTTCACCGAGCGCCTTGACGGTGTTGGCCATCAGCTTCTCATCCCGGGTCGGATTGTCGCGGGCGGTGCGCAGGATGGAGCCGCCCTGCAGGTGGATGCGGCTGACATCCTCGATGCGCAGGGGGGTGACGTGGGAACTGTCGCCTTTGCACAGCCACTTGAAGCCGTCGTAGATGCCGATTACTTCCAGGCCGCTGTTGATCGCTTTGATGGTGGCGGCGCCGATGACGCCATTGATCCCGGGAGCGGGACCTCCGCCCACCAGGATGCCGAGTTTGCCTCTGTCCATCCTTCTCTTCTCCTCACTGGGATTTTTGATTTGGCATGTCTGACTTTATCAGCGGCGTGCCAGTTCCTCTTCGGCCAGTTCCATGCCGCGTTCCAGGGCTTTGAGGTTGAGTCCCTCGGTCCCTGGCGGCACCCCCTGGCGCACGGTCTGGCGCAGGTTGTCTCGGCCGACCACGCCGGTGGCGGCAGCCAGGAAACCGAGCATCACCATGTTGGCGACGATGGCCCGGCCGAGTTCTTCACCGGCCACCTGGGTGAAGGGGCCGCGCAGGATGCGGTACGGCGCATCCTGCGGCAGGCGCGTCACCAGCTCGGTGTCGACGATCAGCGTGCCGTCGGGCCGCAGGTCGGCCAGGTAGCGGTCGACGGCGGCCTGCGACATGGCGGTCATGATGCGGGGAGCGGTGACCTCGGGGTAGACGATCGGCGCGGCGGAGATGATCACCTCCGAACGGGCGGCGCCGCCCCGCGCCTCGGCGCCGTACGACTGGTTCTGCACGGCGTGCAGGCCATCGGCGAGTGCGGCCCGGCCCAGGAGCACGCCGGCCAGGACCACGCCCTGGCCGCCGAAGCCGGCGATGCGCACCTCTGTGCTCTCCATGGATTA
>JBDRBC010000559.1:0-22558 GCA_043823125.1 bacterium
TGGAACTGCCCGCGAGCGACCGGGAGATGATGGCGACCCTCGTCGATCAGTTCGACCGGGTCATGGCCGAGGGGCCGAACCCCAAAAAGAAGGACCTTCTCCGCCGTCTGGTGAAGAAGGTCCTGGTCCATGACCGTCGCACGATTGAGATCTGGTACGGCTTACCAAACCCGCAAGGGTGCGAGGACTGGAACAATTGGCTCCCCGGTCGTTACCCTCATCGAACTCTCCGGAGATCTGGTTCAAGATATTGCATGTCGGCCCGCATTGCCAGTATTCCGTAACCTATTCCTGCAATTCAAGATGCCAGACCGCGAAGGTCGAGCTTTGGCCTGGCGAAGCGCGCGCCCTAACCAACCAAGATCCCAAATAGAGCGAATCCGGTGGGGTGGGCTATCTCCCAATGGCTGCACTCGGCCCTTCTCCCGAGAGCCTGCCCCAGACGTCCTTGTAGTCCTTTCCCGACATCGTGGCACCAGTAGGGGCCAATCTAGCCCAGTCTCTGTCGCCGAGAGAGCGTAGAAAATTCCGAGCAACGCCGATAGTCTGTGTGCCGGCCGAAGTTCCAGTTCTACTTTCGAATTCCGCGCCCATCGACTCAGCAATGCTTCGCGGAACACTGTTCATACGCATTAGTACTGCAGCCTCAGTCTTGACACCATGGTAAACCATCGCGGGTAGGCTGTTGATTCTCCGTTTTTCTTCGGGTGACATTTGGTCGAAATCGATTCCGCTGATCTTGCATAACGCTGAAAGGCCCCAAGGGCCATTGTTTGTCAAAGTCTTGTAGATCGCCTTGCACGCGCTCGTAATCGCATCGGTCCCAGTTTTTTCACGGAAGAACTCCGTTGCGATATCCTGAATCGTACGTCCCTCAACCCAGGCCCGGGTGATGTTAGCAACGTGTTGATGACTCATACCTTCAGAACCAATATCTGCAATCTTAATCTCCGGAATTCGCATCATGATACCTATCAAATGAGGCAATAACGACGTTGCAGAGTCACCGAATACACTAGCTGGTTCCCAGTCGCTAGGCGTCAATTGCCTTTCCAATAGATTCAAACCGACGAGTGCAGCAGCGACCCCCTCCGGAGCAAACCCGGTTGCGTCCGCCAGTGCGGCGGGCCCCGGATTGGCTGCTAGCTGGCGCGCATAATCCGATGTAGCGCTCAGAAGGGCTTCCGCTTTAGCATTCCCGCTACTTCCCGCGCGCTCCCGCAATGCACCGTAACCGTAAGTGTTCCGCAGAATCTGCTCCGTTTCCGCTAGAACCGCATCGAGATTTCTCTTCTCGTTCCACAGGTGGGCCACGTAGCAGCGAAAATCCGACCACTGTTCCGTCTGAATAACCCGGGATAGGCGCCCAAGGGCCCCCGCCTGTTCTATTTCATCAAGCAGTTCCACGAGTCTCGAAATCAATGCTCCGGTCGCCTGGCTGACGAACTGCCGATTACTGGCGGCATCATTACCTGCGGCAAGCCCAACAATACCCACACTTTCTTGGTCTACGCGGCCAGCTCGGCCCGCCATGTTCCAGAACGTTCGAGCCGTCATTTCCTTGCCGTATGGATATTTCCTCGTAGCAAGGAATATGGCGGCTACGGGGAAGTTGATGCCGTGGATAAGGGTCGTCGTTGTACAAAGCACTCGCAGGACACCAATTTCCGCAAGCCACTCCATCAGGGTCCGTGTTTCGTCCGAAAGTCCAGTATGGTGGACTCCAACGCCACGGTTCAGCATATCGATCAGTTCGAACTCTGGGCTGATCTCCGTTTGAAGAAACCGCTGCACAAGCTCGACTTCAGGCGGAACATTTTCCCAAGGATCGAGACTGTCCCGTACAGTCCGAGCGACTGACCATACATCATTAATTTTCTGCGCAACGGCGATACTCGTGCCACGCTCCGAAAACACCTTCGCCATTGCGCCAGCCTGAACTGCCAATCCCTTCGCCTTGGAGAATGGAATATCTAGCGGCTTCAAAGCGCCAACATTGTGTTGTCCTCGAAGATGAATCGTCTTGGGCGTCGTGGCGAGAGTTTCGAATTGTAATCTCCATCCGCCACGCACAGAATCGTCCGGCACGGAGGAGAACAACCCGATTGCCCGCTCGTTGGGTTGCCAAGGTGACGACCCGATGCTAATAGTCCTACCAGCGTCAGCGCCCAACCATCTCGCAAGATCCCCTGCATTGGGAACATTTGGCATCAACAACAAGAAGTTGGCTCTATCACAATCACGCTTAATGGTTGCGAGCAGAAGTTCGATTCTAAGGCCTCGCTCTTCGTCCTCAATGCTATGTGCCTCGTCCAAAATCACTAACGCCAGGGGCCGCGAGACCTTCTTGTTCCGAATCACCAACTGTAACTTTTCGGGGGTTGCGACAAGAACATGAAACGGTATATCCTCATCTTGAGCTGAGAGCATCGCATCTTCGAATGCATCAATCTCAATTGCGCCGGTCAATTGTTCCACGCGAATCTCTAGCGGGCCGAAGTCTTCACGGAGGCGACGGGTAATCTGCGAAACTAGCGCACGTGTCGGCGCTACATACGCGACCCAACCTTTATCCCTCTCAAACTGGTTCAGCGCCTGGAGCATACGAAACTGTGCCAGCGCAGTTTTTCCACCGGACGTTGGCAAGTCAATAACAACCGCGCGGCTAGCTTGATCCAGAAGCCCTTGTTCCTGAAGGGCCGCCCTCTGCGGCGGCAGAAGCTCAAACATGGATCGTGACTTTGTAACACTTCTGACAAAATGCGTGACACGGGAATTTACGGCCTGTGCAACCTTCCACAGCGAACCAGCAACCATTCGCCGTGAAGCCGCATGCAACCAGCGGAGGATCACTTCAAGAGCGGGATCCTGTCCGGACACAGCAGCCTTCTGCCCCGCTTCGAAATGCTTGTCCAATTCGGATTCAATTCCTACGGGCTGGCCTTGCAACATGTAGATCGCAAGAAACTCTGTCGCCTTCGCCCAGTGGTAGAGAGCGATCAAGCGAAGTGCCGTGGCTTGAGTCTCCAAAGTGTTAGATCCGGCAAGCACTCCACTCTCGTACTGCGCCTGATCATTGCGAAGGCCAGCAATAATTTCACGAACTCCGTCGAGATCATCCCACCCCTGCTTGCGCAAAAGGCGCAACCAACAATCGTATAGCCGCCTGACAATCCTATTGTCCCAACTCGCGTTCGCGACAGACGGCGCTCGAACCGCCCGCTCGTGGTCCTTGAGCCAGCGTCGGAGATCTGTCCATTGGTCACCGCAATACGCGAGGGCTGCTATGTGAAGAACGTGGAACATCCGTTCTTCCGAGTCTAACGGAATCGGCAACGTTCGCCGCAAGGCGTATGCTCGAAAGGACCCCGCCTGCGTTTGCAGCCGCAGCTGAATCCGTTGGTCGTCCCCTGAGGGATGAAGAACCTCGCTCAATCCCTCAATGGCTGCGATCTCATATGCCATGGCGACGTGCTCAATCAGCCCGTGATCATCGGAAGTCTCATCAAATGCTATCGCCATCTGATGCCCAACGGCAGCGCGCATAACCCTAACCTTGGCAACTTCCATCGCCCGTTCAACCTTGCGCGCGCCAATAGCCATAATCGCCCAGTGCTGGTCGACACGACTGAGGGCATCTTCGGTTAGGACCATATCAGTTCTGGCCATGCCCCCCCTCCTGCGTATTTGCAACTCGGCGAGCAAGTCCGTCGATCGAATTGTTCGGCAGGTACATTGCGCGCAGTTCGATATTGGTGCCGGCCGGGCACCGCGCTGCTAGGCCTGCAGCTCTACTTGCCAAGTCCTCCCGCCTGGGCTCCACATCTCTAAGAAGCATACCATATAGTGATACATCCTCTGGGTTGGCCAAATATCGTGTCGCCGCACTCTCAAAGTGGGGAAGCCAATCGGTTCCGTTCGCGTGATGGCAGAGGTATCGCACCAGCGCATCCTTGACTTCAGTTGAGTCCCGCAGACTCTCCAGTTGCTTTACTAAGCCGTGCCGTCCCGTAACTACTTTCGGAGGCCATTTCCCCTCATTAGAAGTCTTCACTTCCCCGAACGCGAATCGACGCGGTGTTGCCGTTTCATCCGCTTTCTGAAAACCCACGAGATCCGTACCAGCAGGACTGGCGCTCGGATTTCTCAGATCGCGCCCCGAAGGCCACGGGAATTCGCATGCCCAATGTTCAACAAGAAACGCCTCCGCGAGAGCCTCGCCTACTCGCCAGTTCTCAGGAATCGTTCTGTCGTCTAGAACACGCCTGACACTGCGCTCCGAAAAGCCTGTAGTGACAACGCTAGTCAATATCGTGGCTATGTTCCTAAGTCCCGCTTCATCCCGAATGATTGCAGAAACGGAGTCCCTCAGTGCGACGTCTAGTTCTGCATCGGTATAAGACACGCCACGCGCCGTCACAGGCGCAACATCCGCATTATAAACTTCAGTACCAGGGGCTATTGACACGACTGTTAGAGCTCCCCGTTGAGTGCCCGGTCGACAACAGACGGGAGCATGGCGTCGAGTTCGACAGCCGCCTCTTGCTGTAGCGCCAACACTTCACGCACCTCTGCTTGGAGTCGGTTGAACCAAATCTGCTTTCCATAATCCGGAATCGGAACCTCTATTTCTGCGAGCTTTCTCAACCCTAAAGTCCTGTTCCTTCCCGCTCCCCCCGGAGAGGCCGCTCCAATCTTCCTAAGCCCCTCTTCAGTTAGGAAGTAGAAGCATAGAAACTCCGACGTCGCGACGCCTTCTCTGGACGCACATGTGATGAAACGGTGGGAGCCGAAGCGCCCTCCATCACCTGGTTGGGCCACCGCGATGCCCCCCTCCCAGGCGAAGACGTTACTGAAAAGAAGGTCTCCGGGCTCAATACCAAACAGCCTCTTGTTTCCGACGCCTGCGAAATCAAGTGCGGGCTTATGAAACGTCCCCTTCCCGAAAGAGCGGATGCCTAGCTCTGGATACTCCTCGCCCACTCGGATTTTCGTCGGCCGGCGCACAAGTGGAGCTACTTTGTCCATTTTCTGCATTGTAGCTCCAGCGACGACTCGAGAAAAGGCACTGCGGAGCATGACCATGGCCTCTTGTTCGATCTGGCGGTGGCATTCGCGTGCTTCATCAATGCGGACGGACAGCGAGTCCAGTTTCGCTACGATCCGGTCTTGCTCCACGCGGTCCGGAAGGGGAATCGGCATGGAGAGCAACTGGGCCGCCTTCAGCCGATTTCGGCTTACTGGAGTACCACCGGAACTGAGTTCAAAGGCGTTGTCCCAAGTGGCAGAACTGCTCATGTAGTATCTGAGGAAATCGGGGTTGAGAATCGTATCCTGAATTTGGAAACAAGGAAACTCATTGGAGACATGACAGCCATGATCATCCTGTGTCGCTATGGCAAAAGACCCCTTCCAGGCGAAAAGACGGTTGTAGACGAAATCCCCCTTTTCCACTCGGTATAGACGCGAAGCGCGGATCGCACTGCCATCCTTAACGTCTTTAATAAAAAGGCCTTTGGCGTACCAGCGGGCACCCAACAACCGATATTCCTGAGTTGGATTTACAGTCTCATCTCTGCTGACCTGTTTGAGTACCTTACCCAAGGGAATTGCTTGCCATCCATTCGCCGTCATTGGGCTTTCCCTTCTGTGGCTACTGGCTCAGCAAGAATGGCCTTAATCTCCCCCAATATCTTCCAGACACGCCGATTCTTTTCAGCAATGCCAGCGACGATCTGTTCGGGCGCTAGGTGGTCGAGAGCCTCGACGCCGCGCGGATTCTTAATGTCGAGGTTGCAACCGTTCCCCAACACGTCTACAGCCTTAACCTTCCAGGCGTGCGCGTTTTGGCGGCGGGGCTCTGAGCGAAACCATTTAAGAAGATCGGCGAACTCCTCAAACTGCAGAGGGCTGGTCTTCGTGTATTTCTTGCGCCCCCCGGGCAGGGGAAGTTCATAGTACCAAATGACATCGGTCGGATCGGAGCGGTCGAAGAAAAGAAGATTCGTGGGGATGGGAGTGTAGGGTTCGAAAACCCCCTGTGGCAATCGCACGACTGTGTGGAGGTTGAAAGTCGTTAGCAGTTCTTCCTTGACGCGGCCGCAGACGCCATCGCCGAAGAGCGTGCCATTGGGTACGACCACGGCTGCGCGGCCAGGTTTGGGCGCACGCCGGAGTTTGCGCATTATGAGTTGCAGAAATAGCAGGGCCGTTTCGGTGGTCTGCTTGTCCTCTGCAAAGTTGCTGAGAATGCCGCGCTCTTCTTCTCCGCCGAAAGGAGGATTCGTGAGGATCACGTCCACACGGTCGCGGTCGCCAATTTCATTGAGCGGGAACCGCAAGCTGTTTTCGGGGTCTATCTGCGGCGCTTCAAGGCCGTGGAGTAACAGATTCATTTGGCAGAGTAGAAACGGAAGCGGCTTGGCTTCGCCGCCGATGATGGTTTGCTCCTGCAAGCGCTTGCGGTCCTCCACCGTCCCGACTTGTTTACCCAGGTGGTTGAAAGCTTCAACAAGGAAACCTCCCGTGCCGCAGGCGGGATCGAGCACGACTTCCCCGAGGCGGGGATCGACGGCGTCAACCATAAAACGCACTACTGGCCGGGGCGTGTAGAACTCGCCCGAGTCGCCTGCGGAGTCGCGCATCTCCCGTAGCATGGATTCGTAGAGGTGGCCGAGGGTGAAGAGCTCGTCCTGCGATTCAAAGTGGATGGCGCTGATCTGATTAATCACGTCGCGTAGCAGATAGCCCGACTGCATGCGGCAGGTTTGGCCGCTAAAGACAGTAGCGACCACCTGCTTGCGGCTGCCGGAACCGTTGTGAAGGTTGCGCAGATAAGCAAACAGCCCGGCACCTTTGACTCCATCAGGGCGGATGGCCTCCTCCTGGGTGATGAAGGCGATCAGTTCAGGACCGGTGATGCCGTTCTCCAGGGCGGCCCAGTCGCGCCAGCGGTAGGGCGCGTCGACTGTAGGACGGAACTTCGCCCGGCGTATCTTTGCTCGTGATTCCTCGATCTGCTCCATATCGTCGAGGAACTTGAGGAACATGACCCATGTGAGCAGGGGCAGGCGGTCGAGATCCCCAGATAGTCCCTTGTCCTTGCGCATGATTTTCCGGCAAGATTTGATGACGCTGCCGAGGCGTTCCGCCGTGGTCTTTGGTTCAGTGTTTATTTTACTTCGTTTCGCCATTGTCTATCCTTATGCCGCGTAGAGAAGTGTTTGAAGTTGCCGCACGGCTTCCATGAGCCGATCCTCGCCACCGAAGTACCGAGCGATTTGCAGGATATTCCCATGTTCACTGATCGGCGGGACTTCGAGTACGTCAGGAATGACGAACTGCGCAGTCCCGTGCTCTGTGTATTTGTCCAGCAATTCGCTGAGGACTTCGCGGGCTTCCTGACCGTACTGGGCAAAGAAGTCCGGTTTCGCGGATCGCAGTCGCTGCGCACGCTCGCGCCGTGTGCGGAGCGGAGCGTTGAACGCGAGATGGCAGATCAGGTCGAGTGGATCGGCGTCCGGCTGATCGGCGACAGTGGCAAGCTCGTCGAAGTCTATGCCTCGCTCACTCAACTTTTCGATGATCTTCCGTCGGTGATCGGGGTCGGCCCAGTCATCACGCAATTGCGCAGCATTGCGATATAGTGTCCGCACCTTTTCAGCAGCGTAGTCCGTAAAGCGAACCACACGCAATTGGCTGCCATCGGCGTCGAGTTCATAGACCAGATGAGCTGCGATTTCGACCAGGCCGCCATCGAAGTAGAACTTGCGCCGCTCGGCCGACCCGTCGTCCGGAGACAGAGGATCAACAATAACCTCATCATCGGCTTCGGGTTCTTCTTCTGGGGTGACGACCGTTTCGGCTTCCGTCGGCTGACCTTCATCGTCGATGTGCTGTTCTGTTTCAATCGAGGGATCGCCGTCGAAATCGGGGTCCGCGAAAAGGCGTGTAGCCGAGCCCGTGTAGTCGAGGATACTAAAGAAATACTTGCCGTAATCGTCTCGGACTCGTGTTCCACGTCCGATGATCTGCTTGAACTCGGTCATGGAGTTGATGACCCGCACCAACACGACATTCTGAACCGTCGGCGCATCAATGCCGGTTGTGAGCATCTGGGACGTGGTGAGAATGACGGGAGTACGGCGTTCGACGTCCTGGAAGTTGCTCAGGTGCCCCCTGCCGATGCCACCTTCGTCGGACGTGACCCGACAGACATAGTCCGAATTCTGACTGGTCAGGTCAGTGTTCAGGTTGTTGATCGCCCGGCGCATATCGTCGGCGTGTTCCTGGTCGACACAGAAAACGATCGTCTTTCCGTAACGGTCGGTCTTTCTCAGGAATTCAGACAGGTGGGCCGCCACGGCTTCGCTCCGAGCCTTCAGGGATACAACCCGCTCGAAATCGTTGGTCTGGTATTCGTCATCGGGGATTTCGCGGCCAAAGCGGTCGAGTTCGCCCCGACTCGGACGCCAGCCAGCCGCATCCCAAGTGGTGATTATCCGATGAACACGATAAGGAGCAAGGAATCCGTCATCGATGCCCTGGCGCAGGCTGTATTGGTATATGGGATCTCCGAAATAGCGGTAGGTGTCGGCATTGTCTTGGCGACGGGGAGTTGCCGTCATCCCGACCTGAAACGCTGGCTCGAAATATTCGAGAATCGCTCGCCAGTTGCTATCGTCCTTAGCGCTGCCCCGATGGCATTCGTCCACGATGATCAAATCAAAGAAATCGGGCGCGTATTCGCGATACAGACCCGGACGCCGTTCGTCACGGGCAATGGCCTGATAGATGGCGAAATACATCTCGCGGCTCTTGTTTGCTACGCCTCCCTCGATTTTCCAGCGTGCATCTCCGAAGGGTGCGAAGATCTTCGCCATTGGGTCGTCGACAAGGATGTTGCGATCGGCGAGATATAGTATTCGGGGGCGTCGATAGCCGCCGGTGCCGTTCCATCGCGACGACCAAAGCTTCCAACAGATCTGAAACGCCACCACCGTCTTGCCGGTGCCGGTAGCCATCGTCAGTAGAATGCGTTTGCGGCCTTGAGACACCGCCTGGACGGTGCGATTGATCGCAATTTCCTGATAGTAGCGCGGCGACTTGCCGCTGAGATGATAAACAGGAGCCAGCAGTCGCTCGGCTTCTTGTGTCCCGAGCGATTCCGAGCGCAGAAGTCGCCCCCAGAGTTCTTCCGGTGTCGGGAACGTCTCGATTTCCCGCTCTTGTCCGGTTGTATAGTCGTACTCGATTATCCCTTGGCCATTAGTTGCATAGGCGAACTTCAAACTTAGGATTTCCGCATAGTCTTTCGCCTGCTGAACTCCTTGCCCTGGTGTTACATAGGAAGCTTTGGCCTCGACTACGGCGATGGGCATATCTGCCCGGTAGCGAAGAATATAGTCCGCGCGCTTTCCAGGCCGCCGTCGACCCTGGCGACCGGACACAATGATTCGGCCGTCGGTGAAGGTCACCTGCTCGTTGATGCGGTGTGGTTCATCGTCCCAGCCCGCGTCCTGAAGCTTAGGGACAACGTACCGGCGGCAGGTATCGGCTTCGTTCATTCCCAGCCAGACCCTTCTTTCTGCAGTTGCACACCAACCGTGCTACGCGATCGCCCCATGTTGAGCATTATTGAATATCGTTGGGCAGCTGCAGTCTTCCCTGCTCGACCATCTTCGAACAGAACGTGTCGAGCTGCGCTTTTGCCAATTTTGACGGTTTCACTTGGCCATTCTCCCAACGATTAACCGTGGCCAAACTAACACCAAGCGCCCTAGCGAGGTCCTCTTGACTAAATTCCAACTGCGCGCGGATCGACTTCACCAACGCTCGGAAGTCGCGTCTTCTAGCAACCATCAATTCCCTCGCGGACAGAGGATGTGTTTATTAGGGGGCGACACTTGCAGATGCTAAGTCATCTGGAATAGGAGGTCAAGAGAATGCCGCGACTGGCAGCTACCTACATCCAGGCTGGCTCCGCCTGGGTAACTCCTTATCGATCAATTGTTTTTCAGCGACTGGACGATCCCCGGTAACACCTTCTCCGCCGACCGCCCGATGACATAGCCGCCCAGGCCGATCTCGACGATGTCCCACAGCTTCAAGACCTCGGCCTCGCCCAGGTTCGGGGCCGACCACCCCAGCCACCGGGCCACGATCAGCCCGACGAAGACCAACATCGTGATCGGCCGCCAAGTCCGTTGGAGCCAGCTCTGGCCCTGCGCCTCAGCCTTCACAACCTCGGCGGCCGCTCTTTCGATCTCGGAGGTACGTTCGAGAACGGCTGCCTGAAGGGCCTGCTGAAGCTCGATCCGTTTAAGCTCGTGCTCAGGATCAGGGAAGATGCGGTCCGCAACGGAGCCGGCGACTTTCCCCAGAATGCCCAGAATCTCCCCTACCATCGCATCTCCTCTCAGGCGTAAGCCCGGTTCAACCAGCCACCTTGGAACACAACCTGGTCCGCGCTCCGAGCGACCCGGAGCCTGTACTCGCCTGCCGCTTCGGATCGCAGCGACGCCATCAGCGCTGTCTGGTCGGCCTGCCTCGCGGCTCCGCAGGTCTCGGACCCGAGACGCCCGTCGATCGCCACCCGCAGGCCGCAAGCGTGAAGGGCGCGCTGTAGACACGTCACCGCCGGCTGATGCCCAAGATTGACTGCCAGGTCGAAGACCTTGATGGCGATCGCTGCGGGCAGAAATTCGTACCGGTGCCCATGCCAGTAGCGGTCCCAGTAGATCTCGATCGCCTGGTCGCGGGTCAGATCACGGACGTTGATGTCCGGGTTCCAGCGCTGGGCGATCCCGAACTTGGTCGGTCCACCTCGATCCAGGGGGTTGTCTGTGAACGTCTCCCCCTCATGAGCCAGAACGACCTCAATCGCCTGGTCGAAGAGTTCTCTGCTGGTCACCTCAGGCCTCCCTTCGGGCCAATTCCAGGCGCAGCGCCCCGAGGATGTCGCACAGCCGCTGGCTGCGGTCCTTCATGTCCGACTCGATCACCTTCTGGGTCTCGTTGAGCCGCTCCATGCCCGACTGGATCTGGACGAGGACCTCGTGCACATCGTCCAGGGAGTGGCGTCCCGGGGCCATAGGGCAGACGACCTTGAGTTCGTCGAAGGCGACCTTCGTCCCGTTGCTGCCGTTGCGCCGCCAGATCTGGTTTCGAGCGAGGTCAACAGCCTGGACCGCCAGCTTCACCGACAGCACCGTCGCCATGAGCCCAAGGCCGCCAAGACCGAAGCTGCGGGCGATCTCGAGGGTTTCGTTCAACAAGGTTCTCCTTCGGCCTCATGCCGTGGTCTTGGTGACGTCGGCCACCAGATGGATCGTGCCCTTCTCGATGGTGTAGACCTTGCCGGTGGTCAGCCGGATCTGGATGTCGTGGACGAAGCGTTTGGTGCCCAGAAGCGTGGTGTCCGTCTGGGTGAGATCGAAGCGCAGGTCCCCGTCCGTGTCCGGGCCACCGGCTTCTACCACCTGCCCGGAACCAGGGACGTCGGCCGTCGTGATCCGCTTCTGCAGCCTGGCTTCTTCATCCGGCTGGGCCGGGTGGTGTTTGACGGTCAGCCAGGCGACTTCGATCGGCGCCAGGAGATCCGTCACCGTCCGGCGGATCTCCAGATCATCCCCGACTACGAACTCCGTGATGGCAACGGCAAGGTCGGACATCAGCTCAGCCTCCGTGCTTTCCTAGTGCCCGCGTGGACCCAGGCCACCGAACGAGCCTCAACATGGACCGCACGCACGGCCCGGGTTCCCAGGTGCCTGGCCGGCGGCTCGAAATACATGCCCACCAGGGCGCACGTGGCACCGCCCCGTCCGGTGGAGACAGCTACCCCAGATGCCAGAATCGCGGCCACCAGCTCCGCCGAGCCATGGCCGGTAGCTGCCGCCGCACCAGTGATGACCACCGCCGCGGCCGCCTGAGCCGATCCGATTCCGGTAGCGAACGCGACCGAAAATAGGACCACGCCCGCCGATACCGCGATCGTCCCTCGCCCGGTGGCCTCCGCTGAGCCCGCACTGATCACTATCGCAGTCGCCTGGACCGAGCCGGTCCCTGTGGCGATCCCTGCCGCGGGCAGGATGACGCCAGCCGTTGCCGCGGCCGTCCCGCGGCCGGTGGCCGTGGCCGAGGGCAGGCTATAGGTGATCCGCAGCTTGCACTTGTCGCGGGAAGTGTTGAACGACGTCATCCAAAACCAGTGATCTAAATCCCCGACGCTGTAATCCCAGACTCTGATATCCGTATCACCGTTCCGATTTACGAGCCCTTCCGGGTGATTTCCGCCCTGAGCGAGGTTGAGCCAGGTTCCGCTTGTTGGTCGGGAATAGAGGGTCACCATGTAGGTGCCGCCGTTCCACTCATCCACGTTTCCATCCAGCAACGCCCCGATAAACGTGCCAATGGAGAAGCCCAGCCGGTAGTGAATGGGATCAATGTCTGGCAACTTGGGCACGTGGATCAGGAACTCGACCTTCTCGATCTGCGCATGGTCCGGCAGGTTGGACGTGTCGAAGCTGAAGTACGCGCGCTGAATTTCACCGGTCTGAGTGTTCTTGCCGGTCTGGCAGTTGGCCCAGCCGGTGGCCGCGACATAGCTCGAGGGCGGGTTGTATGTGATCTTCCCGCTCTTGCTGTCGACAAAGTCGAACACGACCGACGTGAACATAGGCCTGGCCTTCCTCGAAACCGACTATTCCATGCGAAGCTTCAGGTCCCCGGCCGCGATCCTGAAGATGCCACCGGAATTGACCGTCTGCGCCTGATCCAGGGCTCCGTGATGAAGGAGGTTGCCGCCGGTGGCCGCGTCCTTGACCCCGAAGTGGGTCACGGTTCCCCAAGCAGCCGTCGCCGCAGGGAACTCGATGTCGCCAGCGTTGGTGACCATCTTCCCCGTACCATCGGTGATCGCGAGGTTGAACTCGGGTGCGCCGCCACCGTTGGGGTTGACCTGGGCGCGTGCATATCCGCTCCCCGAAACTTCCGTCCCGGTGTCCGCATCGGTGGGATCTGCGGTGTAGAGCGCGATGTAGACGGCCGCTGGCGGCGTGAACGCCACGCCGTTGTAGGTGAGGTCGAGGTACTTGGCCTCGAGGTAGTCCGAAAGAGCGCTCATCGTCGTTGTCCTTTCTGCTCAGTTTGCGGCCGCCTGCGAAGACTCCTCGTCCTCGCTGTCTGCCTGGATCTTTTCGGTGTCGTCCTCGGTATCCTCGGTGTCCTTGGGCTCCGTCTGGTCGTTCGCGGCTTGGTCCGTGGTTACCGGAGTCTCCCCGGAGATGGACAGTCCGTATTCCTTGGCCAGCGCCTGTTCTCTGGCCAATTCCGCGAAGACGTCCTCGATGTCCTCACCCTTCTCAGCCAGGAATCCGGTGCGCGTGCCAAGTCCGTTCTGGATCGAGAGCACGGCGGCCTTGGCCTCCTTCTCGGGGTCGATCCACTGCCAACCACGGGGGCGGTGCCGGACCGCCATGTAGCGGGAGGGGTCGCGGGAGTCGAGCTTCAGGGTGCCGGTCAGAAGCGACATACCGAGCCAGGCTGCATAGAGCGGCCGCCGCCACATGTCGATGAAGTCCTGTTGGATGGAGCGCCAGTCGTCGCGCTCGACAAGCGCGAAGCTCCGCATGGTGGAGTAGCTGACGCCCTCGGCATCGTTTGCCAGCACGTTGTAGAAGACGCTGAACCCCGAAGCGATCTTCCGGAGCATCTGCTTGATGAACGCGGGGAACTGCGCAGTAGGATGATCCGGCTCCCAGGCCTTGAACTCGTAGCCGTCAGGGACGATCTCGAACGTGCCCGGGTTGGCCTCCATCGTCGCCGGCTTGGAATCACTGGCGAGGTCCCCAGCCAGCGAGTCGCTGCGTTTCTCGAACAGCCCCATCTTCGAGGCTCCGATCCGTGCGGCTACTGCCTCGCTTTCCTCGTAAGCGTTCAGCATGTGCGCGGGGACCATGACCGAATGGACCCAGGTCACCCCTCGGGTCTGGTTCACGCGCTCGGGATCGTAGAGGTGGAGCATCTCACTCGCGGGGATGAAGTAGCGCTCCCGCATCAGGTCGGTGCCCACCCCATCCCAGATCCAGTAGCCGACCGGCCGCCCGATGGCGTCGATCTCGACCCCCATGCGGATCTCGTTCTGGGTGCCGCGGCGAGGCCGGTTGAAGGTCTCGTCCATCAGGTCGGCATCGATCGCCTGCACGGCCAGGCCGTGCGGGTTGCCCTCGAACCCTCGCCACAAGCGGATGAAGGTCTCGCCGTCGCAAGCCGTGGTCTTGAGGATCAGCTTCTCGAAGCGACGCAGGGTCAGCTTGCCGTCGACGGTGACCGGAGAACTGGCCCAGGCGTTCCAGGCCTCTTCAATCGCGGTGTTGGCATTGGTATCGGGCTGGTCCCCGGCCCAGACCTGGGCCTGGAGCTTGATCCCCATGGGCCCGATCACGTTGTTCACCAGCAGCCGGAAGTAGCGTTTGACGTAGCTGTTGTTGCGGCCGAGCTCACGGGCCCGGGCACGCAGAAGCCTGAGGTCGCCCCGGATTTCGTCGTCCGCCGAGCGGGCCTGGGCGATCCAGTCCATGAGCAGGCGGTGGACGCCGGCCCCGTCGAAGACCCCGCGCTGGCCGCGGATCTCCCGCCAGGCGAGGTGGAAGGCACGGCCCAGACGTTGGTGGAGCGGGCGCTTCATCGTTCGAACCCGGGTCGGGTGAACGACACAAGGACTGGCCGGGTGACGAAACCAGGGTTCTTGAGACCGGCAAGACGGGATTCAAGGTTGGTCAGTAGGCCGACCGCCTCTTTGATCGGTATCTTGGCGACCACGCGACCGGCAATTTGATAGCTCTCCATCCCTGCCGGCAGACGGCCCTCGATGTGGGCCCTGAGCGCGGTGATCGCCCGCTCGATCCACTCCTGCTCGCTGCCCTCGGTGGCTTCGGCCAGATTCGGCAGCACGGTGACCGCGCCGGTGGCCACCTCGTAAACCTCGCCTCCGGCGTTCGAGACGCGCTCGACCCATTTGTAGAGCCCGGGAGCGAACCCGCCGGCCGTATCGTCCGCGGCGATGGTGATGACGAAGTCGTCTCCGTCTACGGCCGCGGTCTTCGCCAGCACGCTCGCGCCCGCCAGATGGAGCCGCAGCGTCCATCCAGCAGAAGCCGGAAAATCGGTCAGCCGCCTGCGGTAGCAGACGGTCGTGCCGGCGGCGAACTGATCGGGGAGGTTTGCAAGTTCTTGTGCCATGCGCCCACGGTGCCACCGCCCGCGTAACCCCACCAATCTAAATGACATTTAGATTGGTCCGGCTTTCGCGGATGCATCACTACTGGGTGCATGAGCACACCAACTGCCATCAAGACGCGCACGGTCAAGGTGCCGCGGGTCCAATACCGGGACTTCGAAGTCGAGGTCGAGACCCGCGCCGGTGAACAGGACGGCCAGCTCCGCCTCTACCCCGTCTCGTTCTCCAGCGAGGTGCCCGTCCGCCGCTTCTCCTGGGACACCTGGGAGGAGTATGACGAAGTCCTCTCTCACGCGAACGGCGACGTTGACCTCACCAGGGCAAAGAACGGCCTGCCGCTGATCAAGTCACACCAACGGCTCCTGCACTTCGGCTCGGTGAACGATATCGAGCTCGACGAGAAGAAAGGGCGCCTGCGCGGACAGGCGTGCTTCTCGTCGATCCCCCTGGGCCAGGAGCAGGAAACCATGCTCCGCGAGGGGCACATCAAGACCGTGTCGGTTGGCTACCAGGTCCTGTCAATGGAGATGGTGGCCAAGGACAAGAAGACCGGCGTTGCCACCTACCGCTGCCGTTGGATGCCCTACGAAGTCTCCACCGAACCCATCCCCGCTGACCACAAGGTCGGTTTCGGCCGCACGCGCGCCGCAGCCGACGTCGATCTGGTCGAGTTCACGATCGAAGAGCCCGCCACCGAAGGAGAACGAACCATGAGTGTCGAAGCAGGAACCCCGCCCACCGCGGCTGTCACGCCCGCGCCGGGCACCGAGGCCCCGGTCGGGTCGGCGGCGGCTGCGCCGGCACCCAAGGTGGTCGAAACCCGCGATCGCGGTGCTGAGGCGGCCGAGATCATGGACATGGCCCAGGTTCACGGGGTCACCGAAAAGGCGGCTGGATGGATCCGGCAAGGCCTGAGCCCCGATCAGGTCTCGCGCGAGATCCTCAAGGCGGTCCGCACCCACGGCCCAGGTCAGCCCTCGGCCGAATCCCTGGCTGCGATGCCGGCCCGGGACAAAAAGCGCTACTCCATCCACCGCGCGATCCGCATGCAGGCCGAGCTGATGGACGGCAAGCGCGCCCGGTACGACGGGCTCGAGGCCGAGGTCCACGAGGAACTCACGAAGCACCGCACCGGTGCGGATCACGGCGGCGTGCTCGTCCCCTGGCGTCTGCACGACGACGACCAGCAGCGTGTGCTGGGCACGGCCCAGCCGACCGGCGGATCCACCCTGGTCGGCCAGCAGGTCATGCCCGACATGATCGACCTGCTGCGCAACCGCGCGCTGGTGCTGGTCGCTGGCGCCAAGCTCTATCCGGGTCTGCAGGGGGTGGTCTACTTCAACAAGAAGACCGGTGCCCCGATCGTGACCTGGATGGAAGAGAACCCGCCCAGTGACGCCCCGCAGTCCGAGCCCGCGTACGGCTACGTGTCGCTCTCGCCCAAGACGCTGATCGGTCAGGTCCAGATCCCGCGGCAGCTGCTGGTGATGTCCTCCATCGATGTCGAAGCCGACATCAGGAGCGACCTCGCCACCGGCCACGGCCTGGCCATTGACCTCGGCGCTCTGCACGGCAAGGGCACGGACAAGCAGCCGGTGGGCATCTACGGGGCAGCCGACGTGCAGTCCCATCCCGTGGGCGGCGTCCCCGACCTTGAGGACATCACCACGATGCCCGCCCTGGTCGCGGACAAGAACGCCGACCTCGGGGCCCTGTCCTGGATGACCACGCCGCTGATGGCCGGGGTGCTCAAGCGCACTCCCCTGGTCAGCGGCTACCCGGTCTTCCTGTGGGCCGGCACCTACCGCGAGGGTGAGCTCGGCGGCTACCCCGCCCGCACCACGAACCAGATCTCCAAGACGCTGGGGGCCGGCAGCAACGAGCACGGCCTGGTCTTCGGCAACTGGAACGATCTGCTCGTGGGCATGTGGGGCAACGACCTGGAGATCGTGGTCGACGTGGTCACCAAGGCCGCCCGCGGCCAGATCCTGATCACCAGCTATTCGATGGGCGATACCGCGGTCCGCCGCGGCGAGTCGTTCGTCAAGGGAACCGGCGCGACGCTGTCGTAGCCAGGCACAGAGGGATGGATCGCATGACGGAGCAGGGCAAGCTCACGATCGAGGTCACAACAGGACACTGCCTGGGTGGCGAAGGCAACGACGTCTTCCCGGGCCAGGTTCTGGTGGCTCCGAAGGATCTGTCGATTGCCGACGCCCGCAAGAAGGTCCGGATGGGCTATGCCCGCGTCATCCCTTCTGCGCCCGAGGTGGGTCCGGAGGCCATCAAGGCCTCCGGGCCCGCTGCCGTTAGCCACCAGGACCCGGCCCCTGAAAGCCGAGACCCCGACACAGTGACGCCCCAAGAGCGCAAAAGCCGGCCACGCGCCGGCGGGAGGTAACCCGATGACCCACCTGTTGAACGCCCTGGCCCAGGCCGTGAGCGGTGAACTCGCCCCGGCCGCCCGGCGCACCACCACCCTGACCGGCACTGGCATCGACCTGCTCGACTTCGAGGGTGTGGCCCTGGTCCTGCTGAACACCTCGGCCGGTACCGGAACCACGCCGACCCTCGACGTGAAGCTCCAGCACTCGGACGACGACTCGACCTACGCCGATGTGACCAGCGGGGCCTTCTCCCAGATCACCAGCGTCGCCGAGACGGCCGGCGTCAAGGTCATGAAGCTGAACGCGTCCGACCTGAAGCGGTATCTGCGGGTGATCGGGACGATCGCCGGCACCACCCCGTCGTTCGACTTCGGCGTGGAGTTCGTGGGCATCAAGAAGGTGAGCTGACCGATGTTCCTCGGCGAATCCGACATCACCGCGATCCTGGTTGATCTGGCTGAAGCCGGTGGCGGCGTCGAGGTCACCCTTGGCGCAACCACGGTGACTGGACTGCTCGACCGGGAGGCTGTCGAGATCCTCGGCGGTGAGATGCCGGCCGTCGTAGCGGCAGATGAGACCGTGCACGTCCAGAGCGGCGCACTGCCCGGCCTTGTGTCGGGTGCGGCCATCACCGTAGGCGGAGCCGCCTACACCGTCCTAAAGGTCCTGCCCTACGGGGACGGGGCCATGACCCGCGTCGCGTTGAGGAAGCCATGAGCGCGATCCGGGAGCAGATCGTCTCGGCTGCCGTGGCAGCACTGGCTACCGGCGCACCTACCGGCGTTCCTGCCCCGGTGCGGACTCGCCTGGATTCGCCTGGTGCGGACCAGCTACCAGCACTGACAGTGTACCAAGGGGTCGATACGGTCGAGGCGATGCGGGACTCCAAGACAGGAGCGACCAGCCGTGGACCCATCGTTCGGCGCTCGCTACTGCTCAGCGTCGAGGTCCTGACCAAAGCCGGCTCAGGTGACGAGCCCGACAAGGCCGCAGACCCGATCCTCGCCTGGGCGACCAAGGCATTCGCTGGAGCCGGCACTTTCGGCGGCCTGGCGAACCACCCCGCCGATGAGATCGGCACGAAGTTCGAATACGAGCAGGCCGAGACCTCATTCTGCCGGGCCTCGCAGACGTTCCGGATCGAGTACCAGACCCGCGCCGATGACGCGGAAAGCCTGACCTGATAGGGAGGAAACCATGCCCGAGGTCGTCAACGGCAATAACATCCTGCTCGGCAGGGGCAAGATCTACTTCGACCGCTTCGATTCGAGCGGCGTGCGCACCGGTGAACTGTTCCTGGGCAACTGCCCCACGTTCGAGATCACCCCCACCAGCGAAGACATCAAGAAGTACTCGAGCGCTGTCAAGTCGGCCGACCTGATTGCCTCAGACGTGCTGCGCACGACGCTCGCGATCCGCATCGTGGGCGACGAGTTCTCCAAGGAGAACCTCGCCATGGCCCTGTTCGGCGACACGGCGACGTTGTCGCAGACCGGGTCGACCGTGACCGCCGAGGCGATCGCAGACATCCTGCAGGGCCGCTACTACCCGCTGTCGATGCGCCAGGTGAGCCTCGTGGCCGTCACGGGAACCGGCGGCACCCCGACCTATGTCGAGGACGACGACTACAAGGTCGATGCGGTGACAGGCCGCATCTACATCGTCGAGGGCGGTGACATCACTGACGGTACGGACATCGAGGTCGACTTCACCTACGGGACGATCGCCCTGCCGACGATCTGCGGCATGAACCAGACTTCGATCAAGGGGTACCTGCGGTTCATCGGTGATCCCGCCCGCGGCCCCAAGTACGAGTGCGAGATCTGGCGCGCGTCGGTCCGCGCAGACGGGGCGATCGGGTTCATCTCGGACGAGTACTCGAGCTTCACGCTGACCGGCGACATCGAATCCGACGCCTCCAACCACCCGAACGAGCCGCACTACCGGCTGATCAGGATCGCATGATGAGCGAGAAGCATACGATTGGCGGCCGCACGTTTCTGCCGCTGCGCGAGTCCACCGTGGAGCAGGACTTCCGGTTCCTGTCCCTGATCAAGCGGGCCCGCATCGACGAGGTGGTCATGGAGCCCGGCGAGAGCCCCGAGGCCTTCGCTCGACGGCTGCTCGAGGTCACGATCGAAAGCGGCGTGATCCTCGACCTACTCGGGTGCCTCCTGGTCCCGGAGGACCTCGCACCTCGGGACCGGGACTCCGGGGAGGCCTGGACCCGGCAGATGGGCGAAGAGACCGCCCACTTCCTCGGCCAACTGCGTGACCCCAGGGACAAGGCGGAGGTGCGAAGTCTGGTCCTGTCGCTGCTGGTCTCTTTTTTCGAGAGCGGGATCGTCTCTTTGTGGACTTCGACGACATCCTCCACCGAGGCGATCCCGAACCCCGAAAACAACCAGGTACCCCCGGCCGGTACGGCCCCTGGACCGAACTCGTCGGAGAGCTCGCCGCGGGCGACCACGACCAAGCCGAGCGGATCGTCCGCTGGCCGCTCCGAGTCGCCCTCGCATCCTACCGCCGGCTGATGCGCGAGCAGGCGCTGCAGGACTATCGCCATCGATTCCTCTGCTGGTGCGTCCTGGCACCGCACAGCGCCAAGGGATCGCGACCGCGGCCGCCGGCCGTGCCCGATATCCTGAGAGGCAGGTCAACCGATGGCCACCCCTGATGTGCGAGTCCGACTATCTGCCGAGGGCGTCGCCGAGGTCGTGGCATCCCTCAAGAAGGTCCAGGCCGAAAGCCAGAAGGCCTCGGCCAAGCAGGCGCGCGGGTTCTCGGGCCTGAATCGCGTCCTGGGCTCGACTTCATCACTCCTTGGCGGCCTCGGAGTCGCTCTCGGGGTTCGCCAGTTCCAGCAGTGGATCCAGTCGTCGGTGAACGCCGCCGACCAGATCCAGAAGCTGGGCCAGAAGGTCGGCGCCTCGACCGAGAACCTGTCCGCCCTGCATTTGCTGGCCCGCACATCCGCCTCGAGCCTCGGGGAAATGGGCGCGGCCCTGGCCAAGCAGAACAAGTTCATCGGCGATGTAGCCGAAGGGAATCCCAAGGCAGTGGCCACCCTGCGCGACCTGGACCTGACGCTGAAGGATTTCAAGGGCAAGGACTCGGTCCAGATATTCGAACTCCTGGCCCAGCGGATCACCGCCCTGCCCTCGCCGATCCAGAAGACCAAGACCGCCATGGACATCTTCGGGCGGGCAGGCGCGAACCTCATCCCCACGATGAACGCGCTCGCGGACGAAGGCCTCGGCCGCGTCATCGAGCGCGCCCGTGAACTGGGTGTCCTGATCGATACCCGATTGGCCGAGTCGGCCCGACAGATGAACGACGACTTCGAACTCCTGAAGGCTCAGAGCGAAGGCCTCGGAACGCGCCTGGCCGCCGGTCTGGTCCCGCAACTATCCCAGGCGCTTCAGATCATGAGCGGCGACCTGAAGCAGACCACCGAGGCTTGGGAGAAGTTCGGGCAGGGTATCGGGCTCGTGCTGAAGTTCATCGTTGCGGTCGTCTCGTCCGCGTTCGATGTGGTGGGTACCGCGCTCTCGTTCGTGATGATGCGGATCGATTCGAGCGTGCGAGCGGTCTGGGCATTGCTGCACGGCAATCTCGACGAGGCCAAGGCCTATCTCAAGACCGCGGGCGAAGCGATCAGCGCCGAGCAGAACGAACTGTTCGACCGCCTGAAGGCCCGGTTCGAGCTGACCATCACCACCCCGACCGAACCCACCGCGCGAGAGGAAGCCCCTGCGGAGGATTACTCCGAGGACCCGGCCGCTTTGGCCGCCAAGCGCGCCCAGGCCCTGCAGATGACCCTCGATCGCGAACTGGCGCTCGTCCGATCGATGGGAGCCTTGCGCAACGCGGCCGAGAAGCGGGCGTTCGAGCAGGGCCTCAAGGACGTCCGCTCCTACTACGAGGACCGCCGCCGCGCGGCCGAGGAGGAATACGCCAAGGAGATCGCGGTCCTGGAGCAGAAACGCGCCTTGCTCGACAGCGAAGTCGATCCGAGCCGTCGTCTGCAGGAACAGGGGAAGATCGACGCCGAACTGGCCAAAGCTCGCGCGACACAGGAAGAGCGCATCGCTGCGCTGCTGTACGAGGAGCGCGAGGCGGTCCAGAAGCTCGCCCAGGAGCGGCTCGCCCTGGAGAAGACCTTGCTCGAGGCCCAGGGCCGCCGCCACGAGGCTGCTCTCTTGGGGATCGACGAGGAAATCCGCAGGGTCGATCTGCTACTCAAGAAGCAGGGAGCGTCCGACGCCGAGCGCGAGGCGACCCTGGCCCGGCTGCGCCAGTCGATGGGATCCGGAGCCAACTTCGACGAGATCAAACGCCAGGCCGAAGCCACGCTGGCCGACCTAGACGCAGCTCGGTCAGAGATCGAAGCCCGTGTCTCGGCTGGTCTGCTGTCCCAGGTCGAGGGCGAGCAGCAGATCCTGGCCATCGAAGCCGAGCGCCTGGCCGCCTTGCAGAACCTGGCCGCCGCGCTCGAGCAGGCCGCCTGGGCCACCGGCGATCCCGAGCGAATCGCCCAGGCCAGGGGCTTCTCCGAGGCCATCCGCGACCTCGGATTCGCCGTCGAGGGCGCCCGCGTTTCGTTCGCCGCCTTCGGCAAGACGGCGCTCGATAGTGGTCGCGACGCCCTGACCGAGTTCTTCGACACCGGAATCACCGGCGCGAAGTCCCTCGGCGACGCCTTCCGGAACTTGGCCCTGTCGATCATCGCTGACCTGAAGCGTATGGCCGCCCAGCTTCTGGCCACCGCCATCATCAAGAAGATCGCCGGGGTGTTCAGCGGTGGCGGGCAAGTCGGCGGCGCGGACAAGAAAGCCACGGGCGGTGTCCTGGGCGGAATCGGTACCGGCACGTCGGATTCCAACCTCGCCTGGTTCTCTCGCGGAGAGTACCTCGTGCGCGCCGCGGTGGT
>JBDRBC010000560.1:0-8050 GCA_043823125.1 bacterium
CGTTTTGCTGAGGGGGGTGTGTGCGTCTGCGCACCGGCCCTACTTCCGAACCGCAGTAATCTCCATAGACCCGTTATAGTGAGCCGAAGTCCGGTAATCAACCACCTCGAAGCCATAAATGGTCAACACCTGAGTCAAAGACCGCCGCGAGAAGTAGTTCAGATGCTCGCAAACACGCCGCATGGGATCCCGGTCACCAGTAATGAGCGAGTAAGCACTGGCGAAGTTGGGAGTCGAGATCCAGAAGACGCCACCTTCGTTGAGCAGGGTGTGGGTCTTGCGGATTGCAGTCACCGGATCGGGCATGTGTTCCAGAACGTCACCCATGCAGATGACGTCGAAACACCGCACGGGATCGAACTGCAGGTAATCATCCACTGCCACCTCGATGTCGAGGCGCGACGCGGCTTGCTGGGCGTATTCGGCCCTGACGTCCAGTCCGACGACATTGAAACCGTACTCCAGGGCTACGGCGGACAGCTCGCCAGCGCCGAGGCCGACATCCAGTAATATGTCACCTGGTGCTCGCGCCTGGAGGCGAATCATTATCTCGGCGAGTTGCGGTAAAAGCAGTGGATTGGGCCGGTCATACTGCCCGTCGCTGAAATTGTCCAGGGCGGTGGTCAGGTCGGCGGGATAATTGCCGGCGTAGATGTGATCGCAGTCCCGACAGTAATACCAGGTTCTTACCGGGTGATAGTTCGGATTGTAATCCACGTTGGTCACCAGGTTGTAGACCCATTTCCTCTGCCCTCGTTGCCGGCAGAGGGGACACTTCTCTTGTATGGTTTGATCCACATCCTGGAAGTCATAGTAATGGTGCTGATGATCCTGGGGAGTGATGCGTTGCGCCAGGCTGGAATCGAGTTCGAACGCCTGCTGGTGATGCCGAAACGCCTCGTCGAGCTGTCCGGCTCGGTTGGCGATCTCGGCCAGACGGAAATGGGCCAGGGGGGCGACCTCCGGAACGGCCACGGCTTCCCGGTAAAGCGGCTGCGCTGCCTCGTCCTTACCGGCTGACAGGTAATCCTCCGCCAGCTGGAAAGACTGGATACTATCTGTACACGTGACTTGCTCCGTGTCTTGCAACTTCATGACACTCCCTCGGTACTAACTTAGAGTTATGACACTGCTTACATGGATCAAGGCCAGATTCCCCTTGCGGAATTCCGGGACATGAATTGCAAGGGCCGTTCCCGGCGGAGGGGAACGATCACCCTGTTTTTCCCGGAGTGATTAATTGGTCGGCAAGACAGAATCCGCTGGATTTCCCACCTGTTTACCGGTAAACTCGTTTGCGGTATGAAGGTCTAGATCTGGAGATCACCATGGGCTTTTCATCTGGTATCGAAAGATCTATGGCCGAGCTGTCGAGTACCTGAAGGAATCAGCGGAGTACCAATTCGGCGGGCCTCGGTGCGACTCAAGGGCTACGCGCGGAGTGGTGATCCTTTTCGGTCAGCTCGGCCATATTATCAGATCCCTCACATGTCACCATTATCACACATTGTGCGGGTTCAATTATGTGACATTGCCGCGGGGGATCGATCGGGTGGGGTCGTAAATCCATCGACCGTGCTTCTACGCCGAATTCCGTAACGAGTTGCACAAATTTTCCATTATTACTCCTCGTTTTCACTATGCTTTTGCAACTGTCGGCGCCGGAAACTCTCGGTACGCGCCCAGGCTGTCCGTTTGCCTGGACCCACCAGTTCCTTGACCCAGCTTTCGGCCTGCCGGGACAACGTTGCCAGGATGTTTCCGTTGTGGTCACGTTGTGATTCCCCACGTAACCATTCCTCCAGATTGACGATCTCGTCCTCGTCGAGGGGATCGATCCGCACGAATACCTCGATGTAATACCATCGGCCGGTGTGGAACTCGTTGCCCTTGCCCAGCTCGAGACGACACTGCCGGGCGATGGCCGCCTCCACATCCAGCAACTCCTCGGCCGAGGTCAACGGTCGACCGTTGTGGTTGAAGGCGTCGAAGTGTTGCTGGAGAACATCGAAGTACACGCGATAGAAGGTGGCGCCGGTGGAAGCTTCCTTGTCCCACCACCCGTCCCGTTCTCGCTGGACGCGCCACTCGATGACCAGCGTTGCCGGCAGGCCCGACTGCAGGGCATCCACGATCCGTCCGGTCAGGAACCCGGAGAAGGAGACGTCCAGATAGACCGTCTCCTCCGCCAGGTACGGTTCCCCGAGAACGACGGTTGGTGTTGCGCTGTCCGCGGCGCCGAGTATTCCCGGGCACAACAGACAGCCGATCAGCCAGCAGCAGATCGTCGGCAGACGAAACAGCATCGCGTTTCCGCTCATCGTTTCACTCGATTTATCCGCTCATTCACGCCTCAGAAGGTCCGGTTGACACGAAGCTGGACGATGGTGTCGTTGTTGCTGTCGTCCAGCACCTTGATGAATTCGATACTTGGCCCCTCACGGTCGGTCATCAATCCCACTCCCGCACTGTTGAGCCATTCCGCGGGATCGAGACTGGCATCCCGGTTTTCCCAGGCCATGCCGCTGTCGAAGAAGAGCACCACGTCCCAGTCGTCATCCATGCCGAGCTTGTATTCGAAGTTGGCCAGGAACAGACGCTGACCACCGAAACTGGACGGATCCTCGGGGTCGTACAGGGAATCGACGGCCGGGACGAGCAGGGATTGATACGGGTATCCGCGCACCGTGCCGAGCCCGCCCACCAAATATCGGTGCTGGCGCGGCAACCAGCCCGTCAAGGCCGTGCCGAATTTGAGTCGGTAGTCGATACGGCGCGACCACCCCATGGGGAGACAGCCCACGTAGGTGGCGGTCACCTGGGAGAACTCGAAATCGCCGCCGCTGATATCCGGACCGCACGTCTCGTAATCCACATCGAAACGGTGGTAGCGACTCCGGAGGGTCAGGCGAGCGAACAGGCTCTGCTGTATCCCCTTGTCGATGGCGGGATTGGGCAGGAACTCGCCCTTTGCGGTGGACCAGATGTTCCGGGCCGCGAGGGAACTGTAGTCGGTAGTGCGCCAGCCGGCCTCCAGCCGCAGCCAGTGCGGCACGTTCCCCACCAGGCTGGCGCCGAACGACTCGCGCCAGAAGTAGTCACGAAAATCTTGTCTGAAGAAGGCGACGGCGAGACTGTTCTCGAGATCGTCCACGTTGGTCTGGTCGCTGTACGCGGTTCCCGATTCGCCGTGTACGGTCAGCAGGATCTGCCCGCCAGGAAGCAGCGGCTGGGACAGATCTCCGGCCAGGCTCCACTTCTTGCTGCCGAAGCCGTAACCGAACTTCAGGGCAGCACCAGGGGCGAACGGCTCTCGTGAGATGCTTTCGACACGTCCCCACAGTGAAAAACCGTCCACCCGCTGGTACGAAGCGCCCACGTCCTCGTCGCCGAGGTCGAGATCGAACTCGTAACGGATAATGCGATGCTGACTGCGCCGGCGCGACTTCTTGCGTTCCTTCTTGTCTATCTGTAACACGGAGACCCAGCCGTGCCGCCGGTTCCGCTCGGCGTCGGGATTGGCCGGATCGATGGCGGTCCACCGCTCACCCAGATCGTGGACCCGGAACTGGTATTCGTGACTGCCGCGCGCCATCTTCAGCTCGATGAACCAGACGCCCAGGTCCCGATCCAGCTCCATGGGGACCGGCTCCCAGTCGGTGAAACTGCCCTGGATATCCACTGCGCGAAAATCGTCGTCACGGTACGAGAAGGTGACCCGAGCCCGGCTGCCGGAATAGTGAATACGGGGGAAATCCCTATCCCAGCGATCACGGTCCGAGTTCCAGCGGTAGTCGGCGTCACTGTCCCAGTCCGCCACGGCGAGGGTCTCCAGCTGGCGCGATGCCGTCCCGCTGGCTAGCCGCGAATGTCCCGCTTCCGTGGCGCCGACGGCTCGGGCAGAGATCAGGCAGAGCACGATGACGAACAGGACCAGCACGCAGGTGTAGGCGATGCAGGCGGCGCGTCGGGTGGCGAAGAATCGTCGAATCATGTGAGAACCCCCGTGGGTCGAAGCGTTGGAGCCGTATTTCCCGTCTTGGCCCTTTGGCTTCCCCTCGGCAATGGCCGTGCCGGAGGTAACGCTCTGGAGGATGGTGTCGACGATCTGATAACTCACTGTAAAACCAAGTACTTTATGGCTGTGGCCACAGAGCTGTTCGGGCCAGTGCTTCGATTGTCCCGTGTGCCGCTGACAACATCGGTTGTCGGGATCACACCCGCTGAGCAGGACGTTCACGTCGATTCCGGAAGGTCGGGTGAACCGGTTTGTCCGGATGGTCCGGCTTGTCCGGATGCCCCAGGCAGATCCGAGCGCAATCCCAGGCGCTGGATCTTGCGGTACAGATTCGCACGATCGAGGCCGAGTTGACGTGCCGCCTGGGCGATGTTGCCGTTGGCCCGGTGCAGCGCGGTACGGATCAATTCCTGCTCGAAGGCTTCGAGTTTGCCCGTTAGGGTCGGGATGTCGGCGAACAGTTCAGCGGAGTCCGACCCGGCGCCACTGGGGGACACCAGCCGCGAGATGGCGGCGGCATCGAGGTCCTCGTGGTCGGCCATGATGACGGCCCGTTCCATCAGGTTGCGCAGTTCACGTACGTTGCCGGGCCAGGGGTAGGCCTCCAGCCGCTTCACCGCCTCGGGTGTGAGCTGTACTCCGGGACGCCCCATGGCGCGGCCGAACGACGCGTAAAAATGCCGCGCCAGCAATGCCACGTCGCCGGGACGTTCTCGCAGCGGTGGCAGGTGGATCGGGATCACCTTGAGGCGGTGATAGAGATCCTGACGAAAGCCCCCCTCACGCATGAGTCGGTCCAGATCCTGATTGGTGGAGGCGAAGATCCGCACATCCAGGCGCAACGAACGTTCGCCGCCCACCCGGGTCAGCTCACCCTCCTCGAGCAGGCGTAACAACTTGGCCTGGGTGGTGGGATTCATGTCGCCGATTTCGTCCAGCAGCAAAGTGCCGTGCTGGGCCAGTTCGAACTTGCCCCGCCGCGAGTTCACCGCACCGGTGAAGGCGCCGCGTTCGTGCCCGAACAGTTCGCTCTCGAGCAGCTCGGACGGGATGGCCGCGCAGTTCACCTTGATGAACGGTCGTTCGGTGCGGTCGCTGCCGGTATGCAGGGCGGCGGCGGCGAGTTCCTTGCCGGTGCCGTTCTCGCCGGTGATCAGGACCCTTGCCTCCGTGGGGGCTGCGCGGGCGATCTCTTCACGTACTCGCTGTATGGCAGCGCTCTCACCCAGGATCTCGCTGTCGCCGGAGAGGGAACGGCGCAGGGTCACGTTCTCGTGCTGGAGTTGCCGCAGTCGCAGGCCGTTGGCGACGGAAAGCAGGAGTCGTTCGGCCTGGATCGGCTTTTCGATGAAATCCAGAGCGCCGAGGCGGGTGGCGGCGACAGCCGTGTCGATGGTGCCGTGGCCGCTCATCATGAGCACCGGCACCGGGGAACCGGTCTGCTGGAGCTGCTTCAGAAACGTCAAACCATCCGCGCCGGGGAGTCGCACGTCCAGCAGCAGGAGGTCCACATCGCCGCCCAGCAGCACCTGCTCGGCGGCGTCGGTGTCGCCGGCCGTGGTGACCGTGTAGCCCTCGTCCTCCAGAACCCCCGCCAGCAGCTTGCGGATGTTCCGCTCGTCATCCACAACCAGGATGTGTCGGCCGGATATGTTCACGACTCCTCCTCGTCCTGTCTAATCCTCCACGACCTACGGAAACGCTAGCACAGAAAGGGTGACAGTGTCAGTAACCTGTCCTCGGCAGTGGGGGAATATCCTTCACCACCCTGGCCCAGAGCCGATAGTCTGTACGAAGTGCTGGGGACGAGAGTTGTCTCAGTGGTGGAGATGTATACCCGTGTTGCGACCGACGTACGACGAGTTGCAAGATCGAATCCGGACACTCGAAGCCGAGCTGCACGAGGGGACGAATCGGTGTGATTCGCCCTCGGTGGAGAAGGTATACCTGGACTGCCTGTTCGAGACCGCGCCGGAAGCCATCGCCATGAGTGGTCCCGATCACAAGCTCCTCAAGATCAACCATGAATTCACCCGCCTGTTCGGCTATACGGCCGAGGAGGCCATCGGTCACTCCATAGACGAATTGGTGGCGCCGGACAGCCATGAACCCGAAGCGGTCGGTATGACCCGACAGCTGGACAAGGGCGGCGACACCGTTTTTCTGGAGACGCGGCGCCAGCGTAAAGACGGCTCCCTGGTGGATGTCTCCATACTGGCGGCGCCCATCGTGATCGACGGCAAACACGTGGCCCATTACGGGATCTACCGGGACATCACCAGCAAGATCAAGGCGGAAGAAGCACTCCGTCAGGCCCATGCCGATCTGGAGAGACGGGTGGCGGAACGGACGGTGGAGCTGGCCGAGGCCCGCGACGCCGCCGAGGGGGCCAATCGCGCCAAGAGCATGTTCCTGGCCAACATGAGCCACGAGATCCGGACCCCCATGAATGCCATCATCGGCATGACCGGTCTGCTGCTCGACACCGAGCTGGGGCAGTATCAGGTGGAGTATGCGGAGGTGGTGCGCCAGAGCGGTGAATCGTTGCTGACGATCATCAACGATATCCTCGACTTCTCGAAGATCGAGGCGGGCAAGCTGGAACTGGAGATCATCGAGTTCGAGCTGCGGGAGCTGGTGGAGGAAGTGGCCGACATGCTCGCCGCGCCGATCCACGCCAAGGGGCTCGAGTTCGTGGTGTTCGTGGATCCATTGACACCGGTCTGGGTGCTGGGCGATCCGACCCGGTTGCGTCAGATCCTGGTGAACCTGGTGGGCAACGCGCTCAAGTTCACCAGCAGGGGCGAGATCGTGCTCCGAGTGACTCCCGGGGAGGTGCACGAATCCGCCACGACCATACGGTTCGAGGTGAGCGATACCGGTATCGGCATTCCCCGTGAACGGCTCCACCGGATTTTCCAGAGTTTTTCCCAGGCCGACGCTTCCACCACCCGCAAGCACGGCGGTACCGGTCTGGGACTGGCCATCTCCAAGATGCTCGTGGCCAAGATGGGGGGCGTCATCGGGGTGAAGAGCGAGGAGAACAGCGGTTCGACGTTTTCCTTCGCCATCCCCCTGGAAGTCGCCGGAGCGGTACAGTCCCTGCTGGATGACCCGTCGGCCGATCTACAAGAGAAACGGATCCTGGCCGTCGATGATAACGACACCAACCTGGCCATCCTGGCGCAATATCTCGAGTCCTGGGGCTGTCGGTTCGAGACCCTGAACGATCCCGGCCAGGCGCTGGGCAAGCTGCTGGCGGCGGAAGCGACTGGTGAACCGTTCCACCTGCTCATCACGGATCTGATGATGCCGGGAATGGACGGGATGGCGCTGGCCCGAAATGTCAAGGCCGAGATCTCGCTCACGGGCACCGCCATGATCCTGCTGTCCTCCAACGGCGCGCCCGCCGACCGGTACGAGATGCGGGATGCCGGATTTAGCGCCTGTCTGACCAAACCGATCAAACCGTCCTACCTGTTCAACAGTGTCGTCACTGCACTCGGTGGGAAGTCATCCCGGGTGAAGGCCGTTCCGCAATCAAGCAAGACCATCACCTCCCATCTGCCAGCGGAGCTGAAACAGCGGATACGTATCTTGGTGGCCGAGGACAACCATGTGAACCAGAAACTCGTGGTGCAGCTCCTCACCAAATTCGGACTCAAAGCCGACACGGTTGGCAACGGGCAGGAAGCAATCCACGCCCTGGAGATGATCGATTACGATCTGGTGCTGATGGACGTGAACATGCCGGAGATGGACGGTCTGGAGGCCACCATGATCATCAGGGATCCCACCTCGGCCGTGTTGAATCATGTGGTGCCCATCGTGGCGCTCACCGCCCACGCAATGACCGGCGACCGGGAGGGATTCCTGGCCGCGGGCATGGACCGTTACGTCGCCAAGCCGGTCCGCCCCGACGAACTGCTGGCGGCCATCGAACGGTGCTTGCTGAGTGGGGTGGTGGCTTGATCCCCGTGGTGTACTGCGGCCGGTGAAACACTCTCTTCAAGCAGAATCCAGACCGACATC